>NZ_JARAXF010000001.1:745884-803699 GCF_033793745.1 Streptomyces sp. ME19-01-6
GGAAGTGGGTCGCCGACTGGGCGGTGAACGTGTACCACCAGGGATAGCCGCTCTCGGGGCTGGCGGGCGGTACCGATGGATCTGCTCATCGGTACCGCCCGTTCGCGGTTTCAGCGCTCCTTGAAGGCGACCGGCGCGTCGAAGGCCGCCCGGCGGGTCGCACGGCGCAGGGCCCTGAGGACCGTACGGCCGAGGGTGAGGGTGAGTATCACCGTCACCACCGCGCGCGGGAGATCCCAGCCGAGAGACGTCGCCAGGCAGTACGCGACGAAGCGGGCCAGGTTGTGCGACAGCGGATCGCCCGGCACGAACGACACGCCCGAGGCCATCCCGGCCAGATAGGGCCAGCCCTGCAGATTCATCACCGTGCCGTACAAGACCGAGGCGACCGCCCCGTACCCGGCGAGCAGCAACAGCTCCCCCCGCCCGCGCAGCCGATCCGCCCCCGGCAGCAGGCCCGCGCCCATGCCCACCCACCCCATGGACAGCATCTGGAACGGCATCCACGGCCCCACCCCGCCCGTCAGCAGCGCTGAGGCGAACATCGACACCGCGCCCAGCACGAAGCCGAAGCCCGGGCCCAGCACCCGCCCCGACAGCACCATCAGGAAGAACATCGGCTCGATGCCCGCCGTCCCCGCGCCCAGCGGCCGCAGCGCGGCCCCCGCGGCCGCCAGCACCCCCAGCATCGCGACGGCCTTGGAGCCGAGACCGGTGTCGGCGATCGTCGCGACGACGACGGCCAGCAGCAGCGGCAGCAGCGCGGCGAACAGCCAGGGCGCGTCGGCGGAGTGGGCGAGCCCGGACGCGGAGTCGGAGAGCAGCGGCCAGCCGAAGGCGGCGACGCCGATCGCGGAGACGAGGGCCAGCGCGGCGACGGAGCGGGGCCCGAGGCGGACCGCGCGGGCCTGACGCCCCGCGCCGGTCGCCTCGTTCGCTTTATCCGGCTCGCACGCCCGCGCGCGGTCACCGTGACCGCCGGCGTCGGCGTCGCGGCCGGGATCAGCGTCGCGGCCCGGACCGCCGGTGGCACCGGGACGGCCGAGGCCACCGAGGGCCCCCGGGGCGGCGCGCTCGGCGGCATCCCGCAATGGGTCCCGCCCGGCGTCGGCGCCGGGCTCGCTCCGCACGCCGGGTTGGCCCGGCCCGGTGCCGTCGCCACCCAGCCTCATACGGTCCGCTCCGCTTCCCCCAGGGCCCGCCGTACCTGCCGGACCGTCAGCCACGGCAGCGGGGCCAGCACCTTGGCGACCTGCGGGGCGAACGCGGGGGAGGACACCACCACCTCCGCCGTCGGGCCGTCGGCCACCACCTCCCCGTCAGCCAGGATCACCACCCGGTGGGCGAGTTCGGCGGCCAGCTCCACGTCGTGCGTGGCCAGGACGGTCGCGTGGCCGTCCGCGGCCAGCGCGCGCAGGATTTCGATCAGGCGCGCCTTCGCCGCGTAGTCCAGGCCACGGGTCGGCTCGTCGAGCAGGAGCAGCGGCGGACGCGCGGTGAGGACGACCGACAGCGCGAGCGCGAGCCGCTGGCCCTCGGACAGATCGCGGGGGTGCGCCGAGTCCGCCACGCCGGGCAGCAGCCGGCCCACCAGCTCCCGGCAGCTGCCGGAAGCCGCGCCCGCGTCGCGGTCGGCCGCCGCGCACTCCGCCGCGACGGTGTCGGCGTAGAGCAGGTCGCGCGGCTCCTGCGGTACGAGGCCGACGTGGCGCAGCAGTTCGGCGGGCCGGGTGCGGTGCGGTACGACACCTCGACCGCCGACGCCCCCGCCGCCCGGCCCGGCGGCGCCGACGCGTACCGAACCGGAGGCGGGCGTGTGCATCCCCACCAGCGTGGACAGCAAGGTCGACTTTCCCGCGCCGTTGCGGCCCATCAGCGCCACCGTCTCGCCCGGCCGCACCGTCAGGTCCACGCCGCGCAGCGCCTCGACCCGCCCGTGGCGTACGGCCAGCCGCACCGCCTCGGCGACGGGTTCCCCCGAGGCGGTGGCCCCGCGCGACTCTCCATCCGGGGCGAGCGGCGTCAGCCGCTCCCGCAGCGGGGCCGCCTTGCGGCGGGCGTCCCGTATGGACAGCGGGAGGGGGGCCCAGCCCGCCAGGCGGCCGAGCTCGACCACGGGCGGCTGGACGGGCGAGACCGCCATCACCGCGGCCGGGTCCCCGACGACCGGGGCCGCGCCGGGGGAGGGCAGCAGGATCAGCTGGTCCGCGTACTGGACCACCCGCTCCAGGCGGTGTTCGGCCATCAGCACGGTGGTGCCGAGGTCGTGCACGAGCCGCTGCAGCACCGCCAGGACCTCCTCGGCCGCCGCGGGGTCCAGCGCCGACGTCGGCTCGTCGAGGACCAGGACGCGCGGGTGCGTGGTGAGCACCGAGCCGATGGCGACCCGCTGCCGCTGTCCGCCGGAGAGCGTCGCGATGGGCCGGTCGCGCAGCGCGGCGAGGCCGAGCAGGTCCAGGGTCTCCTCGACCCGGCGGCGCATGGTGTCCGGGGGGACGCCCAGCGACTCCATGCCGTACGCGAGTTCGTCCTCGACGGTGTCCGTGACGAAGTGGGCCAGCGGGTCCTGGCCCACCGTGCCCACGACATCGGCCAGTTCGCGCGGCTTGTGGGTCCGGGTGTCGCGGCCCGCCACGGTGACCCGCCCGTGCAGCGTGCCGCCCGTGAAGTGCGGTACCAGACCGGAGACGGCGCCCAGGAGAGTCGACTTGCCGACTCCCGAGGGGCCGACGAGCAGACACAGCTCCCCCTCCGGAACGGTCAGATCCACGCCCTGGAGGGCGGGCCGCGCCGCGTCGTCGTAGGTGACGGACACCTGCTCGAAGCGGATCACCGCGTGGCCTCCTTGCCGGTGTGGGTCTTGGGTGGCTTGACGGGGCCCGGGGCCACGAACGCCGGGAGCAGCCCGACCAGCACCCCGGCCGCGGGCCACAGCGGCAGCACGGGCGCGGTGAGCGGGACGGCGGGCGGGTTCAGGGCCTGTGGTGCGTACGAGGCCGCCCAGATCATCAGGCCCGCGACCGCCACCCCGGACCCGGACACCAGCCACGCCCGCGCGCCCCACCGGTCCGGCCGGTAGCGGCTGCGCACCGAACGGCGGCCGCCCAGCCACAGCCCGCCGAGCGCGGCGGCGAGCCCGGCGAGCAGCACCGGCAGGCCGAAGCCCGCGCCCTGCGCCGCCAGCAGCCCGTACGTACCGGCGCAGACGCCGAGCAGCCCGCCGAGGGTGAGGGCGGCGGTGGCGCGGGCGACGGCGGGCGGGACGTGGGCGGTACGGCCGTAGCCGCGCGCGTCCATCGCGGCCGCGAGCGCCACCGAACGCTCCAGCGCCCCCTCCAGGACTGGCAGCCCGACCTGCAGCAGGGCGCGCACCCCGCGGTCGGGGCGGCCGCGCAGCCGGCGGGCGGCGCGCAGCCGCTGGACGTCGGAGACCAGGTTCGGGGCGAAGGTCATCGCGACCACGACCGCCACTCCCGCCTCGTACAGCGCGCCGGGCAGGGACTTGAGCAGCCGGGCGGGGTTGGCGAGCGCGTTCGCGGCGCCGACGCACACCAGGAGGGTGGCCAGCTTCAGCCCGTCGTACAGCGCGAAGGTCAGCCCCTCGGCGGTGACCCGGCCGCCGATGCGCACGCCCTGCGCCCAGTCGGGGAGCGGGACTTCGGGGAGGGTGACCAGTACGTGCGTGCCGGGGATCGGTGAGCCGAGGAGGACCGCGAAGCACAGCCGGATCGCCAGCACCACGAGCCCCAGCTTGAGGAACGCGCCGTACGAGCGCGCCCACGGCGCGTCCGTACGGCACGTGGCGACCACATAGCCCGCGACGGTGACGAGCAGCCCCAGCAGCAGCGGATTGGTGGTGCGGGAGGCGGCCGTGGCCAGCCCGAGGGCCCACAGCCACCAGGCCCCGGCGTGCAGCGCGCCGCGCGCGGTGTGTGGGTGTCCGGTGGCGGTCCGGTCGGCGCCGCTCATCGCCGGTGGTGGCGGCGCGCCTGCCACACGGCGGCGGCGCCCAGCGCGACCACGGCGGCCAGGCCGCCGATCAGCCCGGCCGACGGGCCGCCTCCGCCATCGCCCTGCCCGCCGTTCCCGCCGCCGCTGCTGCCGCCGGATCCACCGCTGGTGGCGGCGACCTGCTCGCCGCAGCCCGTGGCGGGGTAGTCGGCGATGGCGCACAGCAGGGCGGAGGAGTTGTAGCGCAGCGGCTCGGCGACGGCCGCCAGCGCGTCCCCGGCGCTCGCGTCCTGACCGATCCGCGCGCACTCCGTACGGGGCTCGGGCGGGGTGCGGTGGTCGGGGGCGTCGGCGGCCGTGCCAAAGTCCAGGACCACCGCGACGCGTTTGGTGCCATTCTTCGCGGGGGTGTGCGCGCAGACCGTCTTGAAGTCGGCCGAGTCGCGCGGCTGGGTGGCGTCCCCCGAGTCCTCGCTCACCGCGAACCGGAACCCGATCGTGTCGCCGTCGCCGGGCCGGGCGGTGGCGGGCCCCTGCGTGGCGTACGTCCAGTTGCCGGCGCCCCGTTCCCGCTGCCAGAACGACCAGTAGCGGTAGCCCGCGGCCTGCGCGGGCGAGGCGCCGAGCGCGAGCGCGGACACCAGCGTGGACATGAGCACGGCGCAGAAGAGGGCGGCGCGTTGACCCATCAGAGCTGCTGCTTCTTCCGGCCGCTCAGCAGGAAGCCGATGCCGATGCCGGCCACCAGGAAGACGCCCACCGTCCACCAGACGCCGCCGACACCGCCCTTGTCGTCGTCCTTCTCATCCTTGCCCGACTCCGAGTCCTTGCCCGAGTCCGACTGTGATCCGGCCGCGGAGACCGACTCCGGCTTCGGACCGGTGGCGTTCAGCCGCTGGACGAGGTCGACGCTGCCGAAGCTGCGCGGATCCGCACCGGCCGCGTGTGCCGCGAGGACCAGCTTGGCCAGGGCGCCCGGGTCGCCCTTCGCCCACGCCAGCGCGCCGCTCTTCTCGCTCTGCAGCCACTGCAGGGGCTTGGCGGCGGTCGCGCTGTGCTCCCCGGCGGCCAGCGCGACGATCGCGTCGGCCGTGCCGCCGAAGTCGGGCTGGGCCTTGGCGCCGGGCATGGCGGACAGCAGATGGCGGCCGTGCTCGGTCATGGTGTCCGACAGATACGCGGCGGCGGCCTGCGCGGCCTCGGCCGCCCCGTCCGGCTTGCCGCTGCCGCCCTTGCCCGCGCCGCAGTTCAGCGGCTTCGGGGCCTTGCCGTCGTCCTTGCCGGCCGGCTCGAAGACGAAGCCCTTGCCCTCGGTGGCCAGCGCGGCGGCCGCGGTCGCCAGGTCGTTGGCGGTTTTCTTTCCGGGGTCGCCCTTGGCCGCCGTATACGCGAACGCCCCGCGCTGCCCCTCCTTCGCCTCACACCCCAACTGCAGGCCCAGCAGCACGTCGTACGGCGTCTTGCCGCCCTTGGCGGACTTCACCTGCTTCGGGTCCTGGCCGATGGCGGCGAAGGCGCCGACGGCGGCGGAGGTGGAGTTGGCGTCGCTCGGGCTGCCCGGGTTCATGCCCCAGCCGCCGTCGTCGTTCTGGTGCTTCTTCAGCCAGCCGACGCCCTTCTCGACGGCGGCGCTGCGCCCGCCGACCGCGGCCAGCGCCTGCACCGCCGCCGCCGTCGCGTCGGTGAACTCGCCCTTCTTCGGGTCGCACGACTTCGCGGCGTCGGCCCGGTACGCGGCGAAGCCGCCGTCCTCGCACTGCTGGCCGGCCAGCCAGTCGATGGCCGACCTCGCCGGGGTGACCCCGACCGCGTCCTGGGCGAGCAGCGCGAGTGACTGCCGCCACACCCCGTCGAACTTCGGGTCCTTGGTGCCGTAAAGCCCCTTGGGCAGTGCCGATGAGCCGGACGGCTTCGGGGAGGGCGAGGCGTCGGCGAACGCGGCGGGGGCGGCGGCCGTGCACAGGGTGGCCAGGGCGGCCAGAGCCGTGGCGCTGCGGCGTACGTTCATGGCGACGGTGCCTCTCGGTCGATGGTCTCGGCGGTGGCTGGACATCGGTACGCGGCCGTGCACGGCCGTCCACCCCGCACGCCGAGGGACGCACGAACGCGATGACACCGGGCTCAGTTCCGCATACCTCGACGGTGCCGCCGCCGGACGGGCCGACGGCGGGAGCCTGCGGTGCGCCCGACCAGGTGCTCCGGCTCGTACGCCCTGCGGCACACAGCCCGTACTCACGGTTGCGGGTCAGCGCCGGATTCTCACCGGCTTCCCCCGATCGGACGCGGATGAAGTTTTCACGGATACTTTATCCGGCGCCGAACCGGGCCGGACCACGGCGGTCGGGCCCTTTGGGGGCGGGCTGCGGGACGGGCCCATACTCTCCCTATGGATCAGGACATCCGGTTCCGTTTCGGCCTGACCCCCTTGGCCGAGGTACGGCCGTGGGGGCGGCGCGAGCACCCCGTACTGCACTGGTTCGGGCTGACCGACGGCTGGTACGCGATCGACCTCGGCGAGCACGAGCTGCTGCGCTACTCAGAGCGCACGGTGCGACGGCTGCGGGGCGGCGAGGGCGGCGGCCCGGCGCACCCGTATGTGGACTACTACGTGGTCAGGCTGTGGGAGGACCTGCTCGCGCTCCTGCCGGCGGCCCTGGAGCCGGTGCCCGAGGACCTGGCCGACTTCGTGGCCGGCGACCCCGCCGACTGGTACTGGGAGGAGACCCCGGAGGCCGAAGCCGAGGCCGAAGCCGAGGCCGCGGCCGAGGCCGCGGCGGGGTGGCACCGCGACCGTGCCCTGGACATGGGGTATCTGCGGGTCGCACCGTACGTCCACTGCTGGCGGACCGTCGCCGGGGAGGACGACGTCATGAACATCAGCTGGGCGTATCAATCCGACCCCGAGAACGAGATCGAGTTCGCCGGCCCGGCCACCGGCCGGACGACCCTGCCGACCAGCGCCTTCGTCGCCGCCGTGGCCGAGTTCGACCGCGGGCTGCGGGAGGCGATGGAGCGGCGGATCGGAGAGTTGGAGGCGGCGGGCCCGCCGCCGGGCATCGAACTCGACCTGGAGCAGCTGCGCCGCGAGCACCGGGACCGGGCGGGGTGGCTGGAGCGGGCCCGGCGGTACACGTACGTCACCGACTGGGCCGCCGTACGGGCGGGCGCGGCCTCGCTGCTCAGTGGCGGAGACGAGGGCTCCGGATGAGGCCGAGGATGCCGAGGAGACGGTCCATCATGTCCTCGAACAGCGGCACCGGGTCGTCCAGGGCGAAGGACATGTGGCTGTAGACGGCCAGGCAGAGCATGCCGTAGATCTGACGCCAGCAGGTGAGCATCAGGAACACGACGCCGATGGGCACATCGAGGCCGACGACCTCGCGGTACGTCCGCAACTGCCGTGCCAGGACCGGGTCGATCTCTTGGTCGGACGGGTGGGCCAGACGCTGCTCGCGCCACAGCCGGGTGAAGAGCTGCCCGAACACCCCGCCCAGCTCGCGCGATATGGCGTGCGGGATGTCGTCGGCGGACGCGGCGGCCGCCTTGGGATAGGCGGCGCCCATGAGCTGCCCTCGAAGTAGCGGTAGAGGGCAGGGGAGGTCACCCCGACGCTGCGGGCCACGGCCGCCACGGTGAGCCCTTCGGCCCCCTCAGCGGCGGTGATCCGGCGTGCGGCCGCCTTGGCGTCGCGTTCGAGCTCCGCGCGTAGCCGCTCCCGCCGCGTCAGCCCTGCCACGCGCTCGCCTCCGCCTCCGTCGGTGCCGGACACCGTCGCCTCCTCCTGCTGATCGGGTGCGTCTCAATGATCCTTCATCGACTGTCGGGCGTAGGGGGCAACCGACTTGCCGTGAAGGTGCGTTGCGTGGTTAATACCATTCTCACTTCTCAGGGCAGTCACGGTTGTGCTTCCGCTGCTACGGAATCGGCGCTGTGCTGCGGCCGCGCCGCGGGGGAATGCGGAGAGCTGAGTGAGTAAGACCTATGGACCCGGTATGCGGTGCTGGGTCGCGGCGGCGGCCGCGACCCCGTGTTCTTCCTCCACGGAAACCGGTACGTGGGCCAGGCGAGCGGACCAGGGGCGATGGCGGTCGAAGCGCAGGACGGCAAGACGGTCACGCTCGCCCGCCCCATCTTCAAGGACAGCGACCCGAACTGCTGCCCCTCGGGCGGCACCGCCCGCTACCAGGTCCGCTGGAGCGGCGGGGCCCTCGCGGCCGCCCCGTCCCCGCCGGGCTTCGAACAGCACAATGAGCCGGTCCGTTAGCCACCGTCATGCGCGATCATGGACGAGGGTGGTCCGCCGGGCCCCCTCGTCCATAAAAGAAGACGGAAGAAGACGGAAGAAGGCGCAACATGACCGATCCGGCCGGCTTCGAGAACATCCCCCCGACCACCCTCGCCGACATCCTGGGCCGCGAGCAGGTCGTGGACATCGGCATCCGCCCACTCTGGTCCCCGACGCCGCGCGTCGCCGGCCTCGCGTTCACCGTGCGGTGCCCTCCCGGTGACAACCTCATGCTCCACGCGGCCATCCACCGCGCGGAGCCCGGCTCGATCATCGTCGTCGAGTCGGGAGACGTGGACCACGCCCTCGCCGGAGGAAACGTCTGTGCCGTCGCCCAGCGCCGGGGGATCGCGGCGTTCGTGCTCGACGGGGTGATACGTGACCTCGGCGAGGTACGCGAGATGGGCTTCCCCGTCTTCGCCAGGGGAGTCATCCCCATCCCGGGCACCAAGGCGGCCGCCCAGCCGCTCAATGTCCAGGTGCGGTGCGGCGGTGTCGATGTGAACGCCGGAGACATCGTGGTGGCCGACGAGGAGGGCATCGTGGTCACTCCCCACGCCCGCCAACAGGAGGTGCTCCTCGCCGCGCGGGTGAAGTTGGCCAAGGAGGCCGAGGAATCCCTCGACGCGTGGGAGGCGGCGCACCGTGCCCGCATCGACAAGATCCTGAGCGACAAGGGCTTCGAGGGCTGAGCGACCACATATATCGCTGTATCTCTACCGGAGGGCCGAGGGTGAACATGGTCGCGGGCTGGACGTGGGACGACACGCTGTTCTCGGGCACGGCCGCCTACTACCGACGCGGGAGGCTCCCGTACGCCCCCGGGCTCGCGGACGCGCTCGCCAAGGCTCTGCCACTCGACGGGCAAGGGCGCCTCATCGACGTGGGATGCGGCCCGGGCACCATCGCCCTGAGCCTGGCGCATCTGTTCCGCGAGGTCGTCGGCGTGGACCCGGACAGCGGCATGATCGCCGAAGCCGGCCGCGAGGCCGCCATGGCGGGAGTCACCGGAAAGACGCGGTGGGCGCGGACCCGCGCCGAGGAACTGCCCGCGGGCCTCGGCACCTTCACCGTCGCCACCTTCGCCCAGTCCTTCCACTGGATGGATCGCGAACTGGTGGCGGCAACCATCAAGGACATGCTCCGACCCGGCGGGGCGCTGGTACATATCTCGGACCTGAAGACCGAGACCCGAACCACCGACGGTCTTCCCCACCCGCCCGTGCCCTACGCCGCGATGGAGGAGCTGGTCAGGCGCTACCTGGGACCGGTCCGACGGGCCGGCCAGGGGGTGTTGCCGCAGGGGACGACCGGCGGTGAGGCGGCGGTGTTCGCGCGGGCGGGATTCTCCGGTCCCCAGCGCCATGTCGTTCCCGGTGGGCAGGCGCTGGTCCGTACGTGGGACGACGCGGTCGCGGGGGTGTTCTCCATGTCGTTCTCCGCTCCGCATCTGTTCGGCTCGCGCCGTGACGACTTCGAGGCGGATCTGCGCCAACTCCTGCGCGAGGCCTCCCCATCGGGCCGGTTCTCCGAACGCCAGCCGAGCACCGAGCTCTTCGTCTGGGGGAGGGACCCGGCTGCGCTGTGATCAGGACGGCGATCGCTCACCGGGCCGGGCGGCTGGGCTGTCAAGGGGTCACACGGGCGGGCACGGGGTTGGCCGGCGAGTCCAGCCACACCCGCTCGCCGTCACCATCCACGGTCAGCCCGAAGCGGCCGAACCCAGGGCGGTCCTGATCCTCCCACCACCGATAGGCCGCTTCCGCTTCATCCCACAGCCGGCGCGGGCCCGACTGCCAGACACGCGCCGTCGCCCCGTCGCGGAACTGCACACACGCCCATGAGCGATCGGTGAGCCCGTACAACCACACCGGCCGTGTTCCGTCGTCCTTGTCGGCGACGACGCTTCCGCAATCACGGACACACACTCCCAGCGCGAAGCGGTGCGGGCTGAACCGGCTGCCCACGAACTCTTCTTCCGTGACCGTGGTGGAAGACTCGTCACCATCGGCCACGCTGCCCGCGACGTACTCGGAGTGCAGCACGGGCGGGCGGCGCTGCGCCCGCAGCTTCATGAACTCCACGGGGCCTGTGAACGCCCCGGACGCGCTCTGCCCGTCGTCGGCGACGACCAGCCGTACGACGGCGTCCCCGTTGCTGAAGTGCGTCCCCCAGGGGGCGACGATGACCCCTTGCGGTCTGCTCTGCCGCACCCACGCGAACGGGATCGCCCGCAGCCCGCAGGTCGCGATGATCCGGTCGTACGGCGCGGCCTCGGGGTAGCCCTCAAAGCCGTCCCCGTGGACGACTCGGACGGGCGACCCGAAACGCTCAAGAGCCGTCCGCGCCGCTGACGCCACGGCTTCGTCGACCTCCACCGTGACGACGTTCTCCACGCCGAGCCGGTGAGCCAACAGGGCGGCATTCCAGCCCGTGCCCGTGCCGATTTCCAAGACTTGTTTTTTGGGCTGTACGTCCAGGTCCCTGAGCATGGAGAACACCACACTCGGCATGGACGCGGAGCTGGTGGAGACCTCCCCTGGTTCCGCTCCCGAGTGCTCCCCGTCGTCCCATTGCGTGACGATGGGAGCGTCGGAGTCGGCACAGCCCTGCCATGCCCCCGGATTGTCTGCCTTGCTGACGGCAACGCTCCGGCCTGTGCTCATGTCGAACGGCCACATCACGTCAGGCAGGAACGCGGAGCGGGGTACGGCTTGGAACGCGGGCGCCCAGTCCGGGGACAGGAAGCCGGCGGACCTGAGGGCACGCCCCAGCTCCATACGGCTGGGGCGCTCCTTGCGTGCGTCTGTCGTCACAGGGCAGCGACCTTGGGCGGGTTGGGGACACCGGGGCCGCCATCGGGGGACGGCGGCTGATGCGGGCCAGGGTAGGGCTGTCCCGGCAGCTTGTCGCCGTTCCCGCCGTCGCTGTTGCGCAGGATGACCTTCACTGTGTGCTCTCCTTTGCTCTGCCGACGCAGGGCGGTTCCCCACGTCGAAGCGCCGCTTACTACTCGCGCCCGACCCGCAGCTCGCCCCACACCCGCTTCCCCCAGGGCAGTCGGTCCGTGCCCCACCGGTCGGAGACGGCCTCGACGATGGCGAGACCGCGCCCGTTCTCGTCGTCGGCGTCTGCCATGCGAGGTGTGGGGAGGACGTGGGATTTGTCGGTGACGGCTACGCGGATCCAGCGCGGGCCCGGGCGCGAGACGGTGACGCGCAGGCAGCGGCTGCCGCTGTGCGCGATGGCGTTGGTGACCAGCTCCGACACGATCAGCGCCGCCGGGGCGGCGAGATCCGGCAGCCCCCACGCTGCGCACGCCGCCTCCGCCAGGCGACGGGCGCGTATGACCGACGTTGCCTCGCACGGCATGCTCTGGCTGTAGGAGGGGCGGCCGGTCGCGGCGGGGCGCACGCGGTGGTCGGCCGTAGGGCCAGTGGCGACGGTGTCGCTGGAGGGCTTTGGAGGCATCGTCGGTCCTTCCTGGGGAACGGAGGCCGGTGGCGAAGGGTGCCAACGCGTCCGCGCTTGTCCAGGTAACCGGCAGGCGCTGCGGTGGGGGTATGCCGGACTCGGCAAGGGCTCAGAAGGCGGACTCTGTCGTTTTGACTCTTCTGGTTCCCCGGCGAGTGGAGCCATCCCTTAACGTTCTGTCATGACGCGAACACGGAACGAGGCGCTTGCCGCCTGGATGGCCGAGCACGGGGTGAGCGCCAATGGGCTCGCGACGCAGGTCAATTCGGTTATCGCGGAGTTCACTGGCTCGTATGGGACATGCACCGAGCGGGGCGTCTTCCGATGGCTCTCGGGCGAGATCACCTGGCCGCATGCGCGGCAGCGTGTTGCCTTGGCGCGGGTCACGGGTCGAACATCTTTGCAGTTAGGGTTCCGCCCCCGGGGGCGCCAACCCGACCCGCCCGCGTCACCGGAAGAGGATCCCGTGTACCGACGTGCCTTCCTTGCGGCGGCGACGGCCGCCGGCGCGTCCCTCACCACGTCAGCGACCGAGAGACCGCGCCGCCTCGGCTCCACCGACGTGGAACGTCTGAACGAGAAGCTTGCCACCCTTGTCTCCAAGGACGACCGCTATGGGGGCACCCCGGAACTTGAGCAACACGCCCTTGCGCTCGTCCGGGAAACGCTGGACCTGCAACAGCGCGGGACGGCGTCAAGCCGCATCCGCTCTGAGCTTTACGCTGTCGCCTCCGCGTTCACTTCGAGCGCCATGTGGGCCGCTATCGACGGCCGCCGTTTGGATGCTGCCCAGGGCCATCTGAACCAGGCGGTCACCCTCGCCGGTCTCGCGGGAAACTCCGCCGTCCAGTTCAGGGTCTGGGGTCACGCGGGGTCCCTCTACCGCCAGTTCGGCCGCCACGCCGACGCCATGGCTGCGTCCGAAGCCTCCCGTGCGACGGCGATCACCCGCCGCGACCCGCTCTTTACCTCGCTCGCTTTGGCACGGCTTGCTGTCGACCATGCCGACTCCGGGGAATCCACGGCTGCCTTGCGGTCCATTGACCAGGCGCAGGACGCGTTCGACCGCGCCGATCATTTTCTGTCCCGTCCCGCATGGATGCACTTCTTCGACCAAGCCGAGCTCGACAGCTTGGCTTTGTTCGCTCATCTCAGCCTCGGCAGATGGGCCGAGGCTGAACACCGCGCCCACCGTTGCCTAGCTCGTCTACGCCCTGACCTGAAGCGCAACCGTGCCCTTACCCACGCCAATCTCGCGCTCGCCCAACTAGGCCAGGGTGACATCGAACCGGCTGTTGCTGCCGCTCAGGCCGTGGCTCCAGAGATGGCCCAGCGAGGCCGCGTTCGCGAGCTCCTTGGCGAATTTACCCATCGGTTGAACGCCATGGCCCCCAAAACTCCCGAAGCCCGAGCCTGGCGCGACCACAGGACGGAGATCGCATGACCGGCACCAACGCCCTCACCTTCCGCCATGTGACCGACGTAGAGGACGTCCGGCAACTCCTGCTCGACATTCACGTCGAAGTGCGTGGTGGGTTCGGCATGATGGACCGGCCTTTCTATGCCGTCGAGCGCTTCAACGAACGGCTGAGCCGGTACGCCTCTCGTACCGGCTGGGAATCAGTCATCGCTTACCAGAGTGAGGAGCCGGTGGGTTATGCCTTTGCCACGCCGCTCGGCGCCGATACCGCTTGGTGGGAGGATATGGTGCCGCCTCTACCGGATCATTACGTGGAGGAGACAGGTATCCGTACGCTGGCTCTGAACGAAATCCTTGTTCGCGCACCGTGGCGTCGCATCGGTGTCGCCCGCCGTATTCATGAGGAACTTCTCGCCGGACGGAACGAACAGCGCGTCACGCTGTTGGTCAACCCGCTGGTCGCAGATGGTCGCCTCCAAGCCGTATACGAGGCGTGGGGATACGAGCAGATCGCGACACAGCAGCCCTTCCCCGACTCGCCAGTCTTCGCGGTCATGATGCGCCCGGTGCGCATCGCTTGAGCCGCCGATACGAGCCGGGCGCCGGGCGAGAGCCAGGAGGTCGCCCGGGTTGTCCGGCGGGGTGAGGTCGAAGGTCTCCTCCAGCCACGTGACGTACTCCCCATGGCGGGGACTGGGCTCGTCGTCCGCGTCGGGCCTCACGAACTGGGCTCCGTCCCAGGAAGGCCACTGCCGCCAGTCGCAGCCGAGTTGCCGGAACAGATCCCGGAGGTCTTTGGCGACTATGCCGATTCCGCCCTCGTCGCCGAAGACCACCACGGGCACGATGGCCAGGTCCTCGCGATCGTCTATGCCTCGTGCAGGATCGCCGCCAGTTCGCCGGGCCGGTCGAACATCGGCCAGTGCCAGCCGGGCAGGTCCCGGTAGGTCAGGCCCTCGTCGGTCATGTGCCGGAAGGCGGGGACGGTGGCGGCCATCGCCTGGACCTGTTCGATCGGGAAGCTGCACAGCACATGCAGCCTCGGCAGCTTCTCCCAGGCGCCGGTCAGCCGGACCGGGGTGGTGGCGGTGGCCCAGGGCTGCGGCGTCGACAGTCGCGTCAGGCGCTCAAGCATGTCGGCGGGCAAGCCGGACACCCGGGAGGCCAGCTCCTGCCACGGCGGGGGCGGCAGTTGCCAGCCGTGCCCCGCCGTGCGTACCAGCTCGGCGTTGCGCGCTTGATCCTCCGGCGGGGAGAACTGCGCTTGGGACATTCCGTCCGGCAGCGGCCCGCTGTCGATGAACACCAGTTGAGCGATCCGTTCCGGTATCCGGTCCGCCACGCTCGGGATCACCACCGACCCGGCGTAGCTGTGCCCGACCAGCACCACCTCGTGCAGGTCCTCGTAACGGATCAGGTTGAGCACATCGGTGATGTGCGTCTCCAGGTCGGTGTCGGGCCGGGCCAGGTGTGCGCGCTCGCCCAGGCCGGTCAGGCTGAGCGGGCGGACGTCGTGCCCGTGGCCGCGCAGCTCGGCTGTCACCGGGCGCCAGGCCCAGGCGCCGAGCCAGAAGCCGGGGAGCAGTACGTAGGTTGCCATGGCCCACACGCTAGGAGGGATACCGGACAGGATCCGCCCGGTATACGCGGGAGACTTCGCGCATGACCCGACCGACCGCCCGCGTGCTCGCCCTGCTGGAGATCCTTCAGACCGGCGGCACCCGCACCGTCGCCGACCTGGCCGACCGGCTCGGCGTGGACGAGCGCACCGTCCGGCGCTACGTCGACCACCTGATCGATCTGGACGTCCCGGTCCGGTCGGTGCGCGGCCGGTACGGCGGCTACCGGCTCGCCCCCGGCTACCGGATGCCCCCGCTGATGCTCACCGACGAAGAGGCGCTGGCCGTGCTGCTCGGCCTGGTCGCCGGTCGGCGGGCCGGGCTGGTGACCACGTCCGTCGCGGCGACGGAGAGCGCCGCCGCCAAGGTGCGCCGGGTGCTGCCCGAGGCGCTTGGCCGCCGCCTGGACGCGCTGCTGGCCACCGCCGACTTCACCGCCCCGGCCTGCCCCGTGACCACCCCGGAGACGGGCGTGCTGCTGATGCTCGCGGAGGCCGCGCGGGACCGCCGGCCGGTCGCCCTCACCTACACCGCCTGGAACGGGCGGCGCAGCGAGCGCACCGTCCACCCGTACGGGATCGTCGCCCACTCCGGGCGCTGGTACGTGACAGGGGCGGACTCGGACAGCGGCGAGGTGCGTACGTTCCGGCTGGACCGGATCGAGGCCGCGACGGAGCTGCCGGGGTCGTACGAGGTGCCCCAGGGGTTCGACGCGGCCGCCCGGGTGCTGTCCGGGCTCGCCGAGGTGCCCTACCTGCACGAGGTGTCGCTGCGGGTCCAGGGCACGGCCGAGCGGATCCGCTCCCGGCTCCCGGCCGGGATCGCCACCGTGCGGGAGCTCCCGGCCGACTCGGCGCAGGAGGGCGGCCCGTGGGTACGGATCCTGCTGCGGGCCGAGCGGCTGGACTGGGTCGCCTCCGTGCTCGCCTGGCTGGACCTCCCGTTCGTGATCGAGTACCCGGACGCACTACGTCACCACGTACGCGCCCTGGCCCGCCGACTCGCGACCTGCGCCGACGCTATGGGTGAGATGTAGCGGTGGGGCCGGCGGCATGGCGCCGGCCCCACTGGGTCACCGCCGGTCGAGGTCCGGCTTCGTGATCCTGAAACGGGCTACGTTGTCCTCGGTGGCCACGTGGTGGAAGCCCGCCTTCTCCAGTACGCGGAAGGACGACGGGTTCGGCAGCTCCACGGTGGCGGAGACGGTGTGGACATCCGGCGCGGTGAGGGCGAACTCCGCCAGGGCCCGGGTGGCCTCGGTGGCGTAGCCTCTGCCGCGGCGGGAGGCCACGATGCCGTATCCGATGTCGACGGTGCCCTCGCTCGGCGGCCAGAACAGGCCGAGCGAGCCCACCACCAGGCCACTGTCACGCTCGATGATCAGGCGGTGGCCGTACGCGCCGAGCCAGTCCGGGTGCTGGCCGAAGAGGCCCGCGATCACCCGATCGCCCTCGGCGGGGAAGTCGTCCGCCCAGTCCACCGACCTGGTGTCGCCGACGACCGCGGTGGCCTCGGCGGTGGTCCACGTCCGAAGGACGAGGCGGTCGGTGGTCAGATCATCGTGGGCTGATGCTGTTGCGGGAGGGGAAGACACGTGTTACTCCTGGTCGTTGGAACGACCCGGACCGCACGCTGCTACCGCGCGGCCCGGACGAGGGCATACCGATGGAGGCCTACGGCGGCCATATTCATCAACCTCCTCGTCACGTGATCACGCGTCTCTCGCGTCGGAGTGATCATAGTAACTGCATCTCAGCGCAGCTTCCGGAAGAACGAACGGACGTCGGCGGTCAGGACCTCCGGCGCCTCCATCGCCAGGAAGTGGCCGCCCTCCTCCAGCTCGGTCCAGGCCGTGATGTTGTGATCGCGCTCGGCCCACCGCCGCACGCTCACATCGTGGGCCGAGACCAGTACGGCCGTGGGGACCGTGCCGCGCTGTGGGGTCCAGTCGCCTCCTCCGCCGCTCCAGTCGGCGCCGTCGTTGCCGTCGGTGCCGTCATTGCCCCAGTCGGCGCCGTCCTCGCCCGAGTCGGTCCATGCCGTCGCGGACATCTCCTCGTAGTAGACCTGCGCCGCCGACCCGGCCGTGCCGGTGAACCAGTACAGCGAGACGTCGGTCAGCATGCGATCCCGGGCGATGCTCTCCTCCGGCAGGCCCTCCTCCGGCCAGGTCAGTTCCTTGAACTTCTCGACTATCCAGGCGAGTTGACCCACCGGTGAGTCATGCAGGCCGTATGCCACCGTCTGCGGCCGTTTGGCGTTGCACTGCAGGTAGCCGTCGTTGGCGTGCTGCAGGCGCTGCCAGCGGCGCTGGTCGGGCTCGCTCAGGCCGTCCGTCTCGCCCTCCGCTCCGATCGGAAAGGTGATCATCGCGTTGAGGTGTATGCCGATGACGCGCTCGGGTGCCTGCTTGCCCAGCTGGGGCGCCACCCAGGACCCGGTGTCGTACCCCTGGACGCCGTACCGCCGGTAGCCCAGCCGGGCCATCAGCTGGTCCAGCACTTCGGCCATCCGGGCCGCGTTCATCCCGGGGCCGGCCAGCGGCGTGGAGAAGCCGAACCCCGGGAGCGAGGGGATGATCAGATGGAAGGCGTCGGCCGGGTCCCCGCCGTGTGACCGGGGGTCGGACAGCGGCCCGATGACGTCGAGGAAGTCGGTGAAGCCGCCGGGCCAGCCGTGCAGCAGCATCAGCGGGGTGGCGTCCGGTTCGGGGGAGCGTACGTGGAGGAAGTGCAGGTTCTGCCCGTCGACGGTGGTGACGAACTGCGGGTGGGCGTTGAGGGCGGCCTCCTGCTCGCGCCAGTCGTACGAGGCGCGCCAGTAGTCGGCGAGCTCCTTCAGATAGCCCACCGGAACCCCGCGGCTCCAGCCGACGCCCGGCAGCTCGCCCGGCCAACGGGCGTTGGCGAGGCGGGCGTTGAGGTCGTCGATCCGGTCCTGCGCGATCGCGATGCGGAAGGGGCGGACAGTGTCGTCGTGGGCGGTGTTCTGTGCCATGACCGGAAGGCTAGGAGGGGCTTAGGACAGATACGTTCCCAAGTTCGTGGCAACCTCGGGGGAATGGTGGAGACCTCGGCGCGGCTGCTGCGCTTGCTGTCGCTTCTGCAGACGCGCCGGGAATGGACCGGCGCCGAACTCGCCAAGCGCTTCGGCGTCTCGACGCGCACGGTGCGCCGCGACGTGGACCGGCTGCGCGAACTCGGCTACCCGGTGCACGCCACGCGGGGAGTCGCCGGCTACCGTCTGGGGGCCGGTGCGTCCCTGCCTCCGCTGCAGTTCGACGACGACGAGGCCGTCGCGGCGGCGATCGCCCTGCGGACGGCGGCCGGCGGAGCGGTCGCGGGCATCGAGGAGGCGTCGCTGCGCGCCATGGCCAAGCTGGAGCAGGTGCTGCCGTCCCGGCTGCGGCACCGCGTGGACGCGCTGAAGCAGGCCACGCTGCGCATCGGGCCGACCGGACCGGAGGTGCCACCGGACACGCTGATGGTGATCGCGGACGCGTGCAGGCGAGGCGAACGCCTCCGCTTCGACTACTCCAGCCCGCGCACCGGCGCCACCGTCCGCTCCGTAGAACCCCACCGCCTCGTCCACTTCGACCGCCACTGGTACCTCGTCGCCTGGGACACCGGCCGCGACGACTGGCGCACCTTCCGCGTGGACCGGCTCACCCCGCGCACGCCGACCGGCCCGCGGTTCACCCCCCGGCCGGCGCCCGACGGCGACGTCGCCGCGTATCTGTCCCGGCAGCTCTCCCACCGCGCCTGGCCGTACCAGGCCACGGTCACGCTGCACGCGTCCGCCGAGGAGGCGGCCGAACGGGTCTGGCCGGGCATGGGCGCGATCGAGGCCGTGGACGGGCGGGGCTGTCTGCTGCACCTCGGCGCGGACTCCGTCTGGAACCTGATGTGGATGATCACCTCGGTGGACCTCGACTTCACCCTCACCGACGGCCCGCCCGAACTGGCCGACGCCCTGCGCGCCCACGCCGCGCGCTGCCGGCGCGCCTTTCGCGGTGGCGACGGGAGGGAGTAAGCGACCCTCCATCCGATATCTAGCGAGGGGACGCCCCGCTTTAGCGGGGTGGGGAATCGCTTCTTTGGGCTGCTCTGACATCAACTGTCTCACGGGTCTGTGCGGTTGAGCTGAGCCGTGAACCACCCGCACTAGACCTGTGGCGCGTGTATAGTGATCGTGTGGCTGCGACCCGGAAGGTTCGCCGGTTCTCCGGCGGCGTGTACGACCTCGGGCTTCACGTGGTGTGGTGCCCGAAGTATCGCCGTCCGGTCCTCGGTGGCCGGGTCGCGGAACGCCTGGACGAACTGATCCGAGTCAAGGCCGAAGAGCGCGGGTGGGAGATTATCGCCCTTGAGGTGATGCCGGACCACGTGCACCTGTTCGTCAAACACGATCCGAAATCGTCCGCCTCGTATGTCGCGAACCAGTTCAAGGGCTTCACCTCTCGCGTGCTGCGGGAAGAGTTCCCGCACTTGAAGTCGCGGATGCCCACCTTGTGGTCGTCGTCGTACTTCGCCGCATCGGTCGGCGCCGTGTCGGCGGCAACGGTGGAGAAGTACATCAACACGCAGTGGGAACGCCCCTGGAAGAAGGACGAGGAGGCCCGCTCGTGATGCGGGCCTACAAGTTCCGTCTTCGCCCCACCGTGCGCCAGGAGCAGGCGCTTGGCGAGATGCTGGCCGATCACTGCTCGCTCTACAACGGAGCCTTGCAGGAACGCCGGGACGCCTACCGGCACAGCTCGAAGACGAGCATCAGCTACGGGCAGCAGTCCGCGCAGCTCAAAGAGATCCGCACCTTCGACCCCGAGCGGCAGGGCCGCTGGTCGTTTTCCTCGCAGCAGGCGACGCTGCGCAGGCTGAACAAGGCGTTCGCCGCGTTCTTCCGCCGGGTGAAGGCCGGTCAGACGCCGGGCTATCCCAGGTTCAAGGGCGTCGGTCACTTCGACACGGTGGAGTTCCCGAAGGACGGCGACGGCTGCCGCTGGGACTCCACCCCGCACGACCGTCAGACCCGCGTACGCCTGCAAGGCGTCGGGCATGTCCGCGTGCACCAGCACCGCCCGGTACGCGGCCGGGTGAAGACGATAAGCGTCAAACGGGAGGGCAGGCACTGGTACGTCATCCTCGCCTGCGACGAGGTACCCGCCGAGCCCCTTCCGGCCACCGGCTCGATCGTCGGCATCGACATGGGCGTGACCCACTTCCTGACCACATCCAGCGGTGAGCACTTCGAAAACCCGCGCTTCCTCGAAGCGTCCGCCGAGGCGCTGGCCGAAGCTCAGCAGCACCTTTCGACGTTCCCCAGGCGAACGAAACGGCGGACGAAGAAGCACCGTGCCGCCGCCCGGACGGTCGCCAAACTGCACGCCAAGATCCGCCGTCAGCGCCTGGATCACCACCACAAGGCAGCGAACGAGCTGATCCGCGATCACGACGTGATCGCGCACGAGAAGCTGAACACGGCTGGAATGACCAAGAGCCCAGCATCCAAGCCCGACCCCGAGCAGGCGGGCGCGTTCCTGCCGAACGGGGCCGCTGCCAAGGCCGGGCTGAATCGCAGCATCCTCGACGCGGGTTGGGGACTGTTCTTCGGGATCCTGGCGCAGAAGGCTGAGAGTGCCGCTCGCCGCGTGATTCCGGTGGAGGCCCGCAACACCTCCCGCACCTGCCCTGAATGCGGGCACGTCGCCAAGGAGAACCGCGTCAGCCAAGCAAAGTTCGAGTGCACCGAGTGCGGCTTCCTCGCGAACGCCGACCACGTAGGCGCCCTCAACGTCCTCAGCAGGGCCGGGCTGGTCCTCTGCACGGCGGCTTAGCCACCGACGCAGGAAGTTCACGCGTTTACGCGTGGGTGGAGTCACGGTCGGATGCGCCACGGCCGCCGGGCGAGCGCGTCGCGCTCTTGGTCGATCCCCGGCACGGGGACCTATGATGCGGCTCGGGTTTCCAACCTGAGGGGGATCAGGTGTCGACTCGCATGCTCACCGCTCTTGCCGTGGGCTCTCTTGTCCCCCACTCCCGCTCTTGAGCCTGTGTCAGGTATTGGCCGAGTCGCCGTGGTCGATCGGCTCGCTCAGTAGCTCGCTCGCCGCCCGATGGACCTTCGCCAGGGCCGTCATGAGGGATTCGAGTTCGGCCTCGGTGAGATCGGCGGTGACCTTCTCCTCGATCAGCCGTCGCTCCGCCTCGACCGGTTTCTGCAGCGCACGCCCCGCGTCGGTGAGCCAGAGCCGGACGAGGCGGTTGTCCCGGTCGTCGCGGCGACGGGTGAGCAGCCCGGCCGCGGTCATCCGGTCGGCCATCTTGACGACGGTGGGTGTCGTGACGTTCAGGGCGGCGGCGACTTCGCCGGGTGTGCTGCCGTCCCGCTCCCACAGCGCGGCGAGCAGGTGGTTCTGACCGACGTGCAGCCCATGGCGTCGCATGGCCGCGTCGGTCAGGGCCCGGAGCACCTTCGACGTTCTGCCGTGCAGGTCCAGGAACTGTGACATCGCGGCCTTTCGGTGATGCGCGGGAGCGGATGCCCGAGTCGTGAGCAAGTCGATTGACGGCTAATCATTCACCGGCTAACGTTTCTTCCGGATTCGCTAGACGGCAAACGACATGGGGGAGCCACGATGATACTGGTCACCGGAGCCACCGGGAACATCGGCCGTGAACTCACTCGCGCACTCGACGCGAAGGGCGCGAAGTCACGTCTCCTCGTCCGCGACCCCGCCCGCGCCGCCGGACTGCCCGAGCGCGCCGAGCGCGTCGTCGGCGACCTGGGGCAACCCGCGACACTGCCCCCCGCCTTTGTCGGCGTCGACAAACTCTTCCTGCTCACGCAGGGCATCGGCACCGACTACACGACCGCCGCCGTTGCCGCCGCCGAGGCCGCCGGGGTTCGCCACATCGTGCACCTGTCCTCTTTCCACGTCGTCATGGACCCGATCCCCGCCATGGGTCGCTGGCACCACGAACGCGAGAAGATCATCCGCGCCTCCGGCATACCCGTCACATTCCTGCGGCCCGGCGGCTTCATGACCAACGCCCTCGACTGGCTGCCCACCATCCGCGAGGGAAACCACGTCCTCGACCCGGTCGGCCCGGGCCGCTACGCGCCGATCGACCCGGCCGACATCGCCGCGGTCGCCGCCCTCGCCCTGACCGAGGAGGGCCACCAGGGCGAGGAGTACGTCCTCACCGGCGACGAGACGTTCACCGTCGCCGAGCAGGTCCGGATCATCTCCGAGACGGTCGGCCGCGACATCGAGGTCCGACAGGCCGCCACACCGGCGGAGGCCGTACGGTTCCGCTTCCCCAACGGGGCACCCCAGGCACTCGCCGACGCCATTACGGAGGGCTTCGCCCTCATGCGCGCCGACACCGTCGGGTTCCGGACGGACACCGTGGAGCGGCTGCTCGGGCGCGGGCCGCGGACCTTCGCGGACTGGTGCGCCCGTAACGCCGACGCGTTCCGGCGGCCTCGCCCGGCTGTCGGTCCCGGTGCCTAAGGTGCGGGCATGACCAACTGGATACAGGGCTCCTTCCCCGGCCATGAGGTGAATGTTGTGTTCGCCCGGGGGCTGCCACTCGACGCTCTCGTCCGGGGCCTCGGCGACCGGCTGCGGGAACCCCTCGCGTACGGCGAGGCAAACGGGTGGGCGTGAGCGGTGCACGATTCGGATATCGCCTGCGGGCCGCCGCGTGGGGTGCGGCTATGCCACCGAAGGGGCGCGGGCGTTGATTCGCCAGGGGTTCACCGAGCTCGTGTCCAACTGGTGACCGCGAACACGATGGCCGTCAACGCCGGGTCGCGCCGCGTGATGGAGAAGGCGGGGCTGACCTTTGTCCGCGGCTACTTCGGAGACTGGCCCGAGGCGATCGACGGCTCCGAGCACGGCGAAGTCGAGTACCGGCTGACGAGGGAGGACTGGGAGCGGCAGACGGCTCGTCCGGCCGGATGAGAAGCCGAGCCCGGGGAGCGGCGTGCCGCTCCCCGGGGGTGTCAGCCGACCGGGCCGGCGGTCGGTGTCGCGGCCGCCTCCTTGCCCATGCACACCGGAAGTGTCTGGTGGCCGTTGGAGATGAAGGTGGGGACGGGGCGGAGGTTCTGCGGGGGGACCGCGAGCCGGAGGTCGGGGAAGCGGTCGAAGAGGGCGGGGAGGGCGATCTGGGCTTCGAGGCGGCCCAGGGGGGCGCCCATGCAGTAATGGACGCCGTGGCCGAAGGCCAGGTGCTCCTTGGCGGCTCGGGTGATGTCGAAGCGGTCGGCGTCGTCGCCGTGGAGGTCGGGGTGGCGGTTGGCGGCGGCGAGGGAGACGAGGATCGCGTCGCCCTGCTTGATGGTGACGTCCGGGAGCTCGATGTCCTCGACGGCGTAGCGCAGCGGCAGGTTGGCCACCGGTGGCTCGGCGCGCAGGGTCTCCTCGATGACCTCGTCCCAGGAGACCTGGCCCGAGCGGACCAGGGCGAGCTGGTCGGGGTGGGTCAGCATGGCGTGGACGGCCTTGTCGAGGAGCTGGACCGTGGTTTCGTAGCCGGCGGCGATCAGCAGGCCGACGGTGTCGGCGAGTTCCTGCTCGGTGAGGCGGGAGCCGTCCTCGTCGCGGACGGCGATGAGGTCGCTGGTGATGTCGTCGCCCGGGGTCTCCCGCTTGAGCGCCACGACTTCGTGCAGCAGGGCCTCGTGGCCCTGGAAGGCGGCGAGGGCCTCCTCGGGCCCCGCGTTGGTACGGAATATGGTGTCGATGAACCCGAGCTCGCGCTCGCGCATCTCGCCCTCGGGGATGCCGAGCAGCTCGCATATGACACCGATCGGGATCGTGAAGCAGTACGCCGCTTTCAGGTCGACCACCGCGTCGGGACCGGTGGCCGCGAGGTCGTCCAGTAAACCGGACACCAGGCTCTCGATACGGGGGCGCAGCGCGGCCGTGCGGCGGGTGGTGAAGGCCTTGGCGACGAGCTTGCGCAGCCGGGTGTGGTCGGCGCCGTAGGCGGTGAACATGTTCTCCACCGCGACCCAGGCGATCAGGGGCCAGGTCGCGGGGATCTCGCCGCGCATGAACGCCGGCCAGTGCCGGCGGGGGTCTTTGGAGACGCGCGGGTCGGTGAGCAGCCGCTTGAGGAGGGCGGGGTCGGTTACCGCCCACGCCACCACGCTGTCAGGGAGTTCCACCAGGGTCGCCGGGCCGCGCTTCCGGAGGCGTGCTCCCTCCCCGTGGATGTCGTGTCCGTGGGCGTCGAGGACGAAGGGCTGGGGCTGGGGTTCCACGTATTGCCTCCGGGGTTCTGGTCGGTCACCACGGCATCCGCGTCATCGTACTTGGCGGCTACCGGAGGGAAACGTACCGGCAGTGCGGCCAGGGAGCGGTGGAAGGGGCCGTGACGCCAGCGCAGTTGGTCGGGCTCGGTGGCCAGCTCGATGTCCGGAAGGCGGTCGAGAAGCTTCTCGATGGCGGTGGAGGCGATGATCCGTGCCGGGTCCTTCGCGGGGCAGGCGTGCGGGCCCGCGCCGAAGGCCAGGTGGGCGCGGTTGCCGCGGCGGTCGGAGACCAGGTGCGGGTCGTTGTTGGCGGCGGCCATGCTGATGAGGACGGGGGTGCCCTTGAGCAGCCGGTGTCCGGCGACGGTGACGTCGCGGGCCGGGAAGTGGGTGGCGTAGTTGGCTATGGGCGGGTCGGTCCACAGCACTTCGTCGAGCGCCTCGTCGACCGGCATGGTTCCGCCCGACAGGTCGCCCGCGAACCGGTCGTCGGACAGCAGCAGTCGCAGCGCGTTGCAGATCAGGTTCTGCACCGGCTCGGTGCCGCCGCCCGTGAGCAGGGCGATCTGATGGACCATCTCCTCGTCGTCGAGCCGGGCGGGGTGGGCCAGCAGCCAGGAGGTGATGTCCGCCTGGGGGTCGGCCCGCTTCATGGCGACGAGAGCGAAGAGGGTCTCGCTGAGGAGGGCGTTGGCCTGCTCGGTGTCCTCGTCGGCATCGAAGATCGCGGCCATGGCCTTGACCAGCTTCTCGCTGAGCTCGGGCGGACAGCCGAAGAGCTGGTTGAAGACGAGCAGCGGGAGTCGGGCGCAGTACTCGGTGAGCAGTTCGGCCTCGCCCTCAGGGCCGAAGAGGTCGATGAGGAGGTCGGCGCTCTGCTCGACATAGGTGCGCAGGGCGTGCGGGTTCAGCCGGTTGAGGGTGTCGGACACCGCGCTGCGAAACCGCTCGTGCACCTCGCCGTCGGTGTACATGGCGTTCGGCCGGTAGGCCATCATCGGGACGACGGGGTTGTCCATGGGGACCGTGCCGTCGGCGAGGGCTTCCCAGCGGCGTGGGTCCCTGGGAAAGGTCTCGGTGTTGCGCATGATCTCCAGCGCGGTGGCGTAGCTCGTGACGAGCGAGGCGTGGACACCGGGGGAGAGCTCCACGGGCGCGACGGGCCCGTACGCGCGCAGCCGTGCGTAGACGGCGGAGGGGTCGGTGGCGAACTCGGGCCCGTACAGCGGCTCGGGCTGGCCCGGTTCGCTGTACGGGCCGGAGTGTGCGGGACAGCCGGGGGGCGGCGTCGGACCGGCGTCGGGGGTGGAGGTCGGCACACGTGCTCCTGGGTGGGGCTGGGATGAACGGGGCATGGCATTGGCATGGCGGGGGGTGGGCCCGGCTCGATCCCGTGAGGCGGAGACGTCGTACGGCACGGCCGAACGGGGGTAAGGCTAGCTGTGGATCACCGACGCCTCCACCCCTGAGAGAGACTCAAACCGCCTGGTATGCCACCGAGCCGACCCGTCGTCGCCGCCACCGCCGCCGCGGATTGGAGGGCGGCGGTCACACCGCCCGGTACGCCGCCGGGTCCGTGCCCGGCACCGGCTCCGCCCGGCCCTGCTTCACCAGGCGGCGCAGATGCGCCTCGGCCTCCGAGACCGCGATGTTGCGCGATCCGTAGGGGATGTCGGCCCAGGGGCGGTTCCACTCCATGGCCTCGGCCAGCTGCCACGGCGTCAGCGGCGCGCCGAGCAGCAGGGCGCGCAGCCCGGCCAGGCGCTCCTCGTGGTGGCGCAGCAGTGCCCGGACCCGGCCCGGGGCGTCGGTGAAGGCGTGCTGGTGGGCGGGGAGCACCTCGGCCGGGTCGAGGGCGGCGACGCGTTCGAGGGAGTCCACGTAGTCGCCGAGGGGGTCGGTCACGGTCGCGTCGTCGGGGTCCTCGTACAGGCCGATGTGCGGGCTGATCTCGGGCAGCAGATGGTCGCCGGAGAACAGGCGGCCATGGCCGGGCATGCCCTCGGCGGCCGCCGGGTGGGCCTCCTCGAGGTGCAGACAGACATGGCCGGGTGTGTGGCCGGGTGTCCAGATGGCGCGCAGCCGGCGGCCGGGCAGATCGAGGAGTTCTCCGGGGGTGATATGGCGGTCGGGCTGGGCGGCGCGGCTGCCTGGGAGGGTGCCAGTATGGCCCGACGCGCGGGCTTCGCGCAGCGGGGCGAGGTGCTCCTTAGGGGCTCCGGCGGCGGTGAGCTTCACGGCGAGATAGTCCAGCCAGCGGGTGGGCTCTGCCTCGCGGGTGCGGCGTACGACCTCGGCGTCGGCTTCGTGCATGGCGATCCACGCGCCGGAGGCCTCACGGACCTGGGCGGACAGCCCGTGGTGGTCGGGGTGGTGGTGGGTGACGAGCACGCCGTGGACGTCGGACACCGAGGTGCCGCAGGCGGCGAGGCCGGCGGTGAGGGTGTCCCAGGAGGTCGGGTCGTCCCAGCCGGTGTCGATGAGGACCGGGCCGCGGTCGGTGTCAAGGAGGTGGACGAGGGTGTGGCCGAGGGGGTTGTCCGGGATGGGGACCGGGATGCTCCACACCCCGCCGCCGTGGTCGGTTACTCCTGATGCCCCTGCCGCTCCCGCTTCCCTCGCTGCCCCTGCCCCCGTCATGGATGTCCCCTCTCCCGGCCGCTCGTCGAGCAACGCAAGCATTGCCCACTATAACGAGAACTGGTATCAGTTCTGATGGAGCGTCAGATCAATGTCAGATCAGGGTGAGCGGGCGGGAGGCTCGGCGATGAGCGACCTCATCGAGCACGGACAGCTCTTCATCGGCGGCGCATTGGCCGATCCGGCCGGCACGGATGTGATCGAGGTCGTCTCGCCGCACACCGAGGCGGTCATCGGGCGGGTGCCGCACGCCTCGCGCGAGGACGTGGACCGCGCGGTCGCGGCGGCGCGCACCGCCTTCGAGGAGGGGCCCTGGGCCCGGGCGTCGCTGGAGGAGCGGATCGCGGTCGTCACCCGCGTCAAGGACGCCGTCGCCGCCCGCCACGAGGAGATCGCCAAGGCCATCAGCGCGCAGAACGGCTCCCCGTACTCCTGGAGCGTGCTGGGCCAGGCGCTCGGCGCGCTGATGGTGTGGGATTCCGCGATCACGGTGGCGCGCGACTTCGTCTTCGAGGAACGGCGCGCCGGGGTCCTGGGCCCGCTGCTGGTGCGGCGCGAGCCGGTCGGGGTGGTCGCGGCCGTGGTGCCGTGGAACGTCCCGCAGTTCACGGCGGCGGCGAAGCTGGCGCCCGCGCTGCTGGCAGGCTGCTCGGCGATCCTCAAGCCGTCGCCGGAGACCCCGCTGGACTCCTACATCCTGGCGGAGATTGTGGCCGAGGCCGGGCTGCCTGAGGGGGTGCTGTCGATCCTCCCGGCGGACCGCGAGGTCAGTGAGTACCTGGTCGGGCACCCGGGCGTGGACAAGGTGTCCTTCACCGGCTCGGTCGCGGGGGGCAAGCGGGTCATGGAGGTCGCCTCGCGCAATCTGACCCGGGTGACGCTGGAGCTGGGCGGGAAGTCCGCCGCGGTGATCCTGCCCGACGCCGACCTGGACGCGGCGGTCGCCGGGATCGTGCCCAACGCGTGGATGAACAACGGACAGGCGTGCGTCGCCCAGACCCGTATCCTCGCCCCGCGCAGCCACTACGACGAGATCGCCGACCGCTTCGCGGCCGCCGCCTCGGCCCTGGTCGTCGGCGACCCGCTGGACCCCGCGACCCAGGTCGGCCCGCTGGTGGCGCGGCGCCAGCAGCAGCGGTCGCTGGACTACATCGCCACCGGGCAGCGGGAGGGCGCCAAGGTCCTGACGGGCGGCGGGCGCCCGGCGGACCGTGACAAGGGCTGGTACGTCGAGCCGACGCTGTTCGGCGACGTCGACAACGGCATGCGGATCGCCCGCGAGGAGATCTTCGGGCCGGTGATCTGCCTGCTGCCGTACGGGGAGGAGGAAGAGGCGGTGCGCATCGCCGACGACTCCGACTACGGCCTGTCCGGCAGCGTATGGACCGCGGACGTGGCGCACGGCATCGAGCTCGCGCGCCGGATCCGTACCGGTACGTACTCCGTCAACACCTTCAGCCTCGACATGCTCGGGCCGTTCGGCGGCTACAAGAACTCCGGCCTGGGGCGGGAGTTCGGGCCCGAGGGCTTCTCCTCGTTCCTGGAGCACAAGATGATCCACCTGCCGCAGGGCTGGGACGGGGAGCAGGGCTGATGGGCGACCGCTGGCAGGTCGAGGTGGACCGCGACGTCTGCATCGGCTCGGGGCTGTGTGTGAGTGCCGCGCCCGGTGGGTTCCGGCTCGACGCGGCTCGGCAGTCGCATCCGGTCGCGGCGGAGACGGACGCGTCGGAGGCGGTGCTGACGGCGGCCGAGGGGTGCCCGGTCGAGGCCATCGCCATCCGGCTCATCGGCGGTGAGGCGGGCGGGGGCGGCGGCTCCCGGGGCGAGCAGGTATTCCCCCCGGACGAATAGCCGAGCCGTGCCCCGATGGACGGGGCGCGGTAAATTTCGAACTGCAGTTCATGCATTTCGAACTGCAGTTCATCGAACTTACTCATGCGTATTGCACGGTCTCTTCGTGACGGATGTGACTGTTCCCCTCGGTGGTGGCGTGGAAATCTCTAGGCCATCACGCCGAGGGGGACGCGATGGACAAAAGGTATGAGGTCTTCTGTCTTGCCGACAGATATTTCTATGAGACCCCCGACCGACTGTCCGCCGATGCGGGGGACTCCGCATCCGGCTACGAGGCCGCCCAGCGCGCCGTCCCGGACGGGTGGGAGACGTTCACCTCCGGGGACTGGCTGCACGTCAACCCCGTACTGCCGGACGGGACTCCCCGGCCGGGCCGGCCGAGCCAGGGCTGGAAAGTGCATGTCTCGGCCTGTCTCGACAACGCGGAAAAGACCGCGGCCAAGGTCTGGGACTACTGCGTGCCCAGGGAAATACCCTTTAAATTCGTGCCCACCGCGCATGCGCTGCACCTGCGCAACTCGAAATACGCGGGGCGCGGCTCCAGCGGGAAGTTCGCCACGATCTACCCGGCCGACGAGGTGGAACTCCACACCATTCTCCGTGAATTGGGCGACCTGCTGGCGGGCGAGCCAGGCCCGTACATCCTGACCGATCTGCGCTGGCAGGACGGCCCGCTGTATGTGCGCTACGGCGGCTTCGCACAGCGCTACTGTGTCGATGACGCCGACGGCTCCGGCGCCGGCGGCACGCTGGTGCCCGCCATCGAGGACCCGTCCGGCAGGCTCGTCCCGGACCGCCGCGACCCCGCCTTCCACCTCCCCGAGTGGGTGACGCTGCCCGACTTCCTCGCGCCGCAGCTGGCCGCCCGCAACGCCACCACGGTCGCCGACCTCCCGTACCGCATCGAGAAGGCCCTGCACTTCTCCAACGGCGGCGGGGTCTACGTGGGGACGGACACCCGCACCGGAGCGAAGGTGGTCCTCAAGGAGGCGCGCCCGTACGCCGGGCTGGCCTCGGACGGGGCGGACGCCGTCACCCGACTGGAGCGGGAGAAGGCCGCCCTGGAGCGGCTGTCGGGGCTGGGCGTGGCGCCGGAGGTGCGTGACTGGTTCACCCTCGGCGACCACCGCTTCCTGGTGATGGACCATGTCGCGGGCCGCACCCTCAACTCCTTCTTCGCGCAGCGCCACCCGCTGTTGGCCGCCGAGCCGGACCCGGCCGCGGTCGCCGAGTACACCCGCTGGGCGCTGCGGATCCACGGCATGGTCGAGGAGGCCGTCGCCGCGGTCCACGGACGCGGGGTGGTCTTCAACGACCTGCACATGTTCAACATCATGGTCAGCCCCGACGAGTCGTCCGTCATGCTGCTGGACTTCGAGGCGGCCGCGCACATCGGCGAGGGGCGGCGGCAGGCCATCGCCCACCCCGGCTTCGTCGCCCCGCTCGACCGCCGGGGGTTCGAGGTGGACCGCTACGCGCTCGCGTGTCTGCGGCTCGCCCTCTTCGTACCGATGACCACGCTGCTGGTGGTGGACCGCGGGAAGGCGGCGCACCTGGCGGAGGTGGCGGCCGGGCAGTTCCCGGTCGACCGGGCCTTCCTGGACGAGGCGGTGGAGGTGATCGCGGGCGGCGGGCACGGTGGCTCGGCGGGTGCGGTGGGTAGCGATGGTGAGCACGGTGGCTCGACGGGGGCGACGGGCCGCGGCGGCGGCTCGTATGTGCCCGTGGACCCCGCGGACTGGCCCCGCAGCCGTGACTCGATGGCCCGCGCCATCCGCGCCTCGGCCACGCCCGAGCGCGACGACCGGCTCTTCCCGGGCGACATCGGCCAGTTCGCCGACGGCGGCGGGCTCGGGGTGGCGCACGGCGCGGCAGGTGTTCTCCACGCGCTCGACCAGACCGGCGCCGGGCGGTTCGAGGCGGGGGAGGAGTGGCTGCTGCGGCACACCGCCCCGCCCCCGCGCGGCACCCCGCTCGGCTTCTACGACGGGCTGGCGGGCGTGGCGTACGTCCTGGAGCGGCTCGGCCACACCGAGCGCGCGCTGGAGATCGTCGAGCGGGTCCTCGACGAGAAGTGGCAGCGGCTTGCACCGGACCTGCACGGCGGCCTCGCGGGCGTCGGCCTGACCTTGGACCACCTCGCCCGGGCGACCGGCGAGGCGGGGCTGCGCGAGCGGGCCTGGGAGGCGGCGCGGCTGCTCGCCGACCGGCTGGGCGGGGACCGGGCGGACGGGGAGGCCGGGGTGCGGCTGACCGGCAAGCGGGCCGGACTGCTGCACGGCGCGAGCGGCCCGGCGCTGCTCTTCCTGCGGCTGTACGAGCACTCCGGCGACCCGGCGCTGCTCGACCTCGCCGCCGCCGCGCTCCGCCAGGACCTGGACCGCTGCGTCCGGGACCGGCACGGCACGCTGCTCGTCGACGAGGGCTTCCGCACCATGCCGTACCTGGGCGCGGGAAGCGTCGGGATCGGGATGGTCCTCGACAGCTGGCTCGCGCACCGCGCCGACCCCGACTTCGAGGCGGCACGCGGTGGCATCGCGGCCGCGGCGTCGCTGCGCTACTACGCCCAGCCGGGGCTGTTCAACGGCCGCGCCGGGATGGTGCTGCACCTCGGCCGCACCACCACCCCCAACCTCGCGCCCGGACGGCTCGCGGCGCAGATCGCGGGCCTGGGCTGGTACGCCGTGCCGTACCAGGGGCATCTCGCCTTCCCCGGCGAACAGATGATGCGCCTCTCGATGGATCTGGCCACCGGAACCGCGGGCTGCCTGCTCGCACTCGGCGCGGCCTGCGCCCCGCCGCAGGCCGAACCGGTCGGCCTGCCCTTCCTGCCGCCGCTCAGGCGGCCCTAGGACCGGCCCCCGCCAGGGGTCGCAGCAAGAAAACGCACCACGCAAGGAAACACAAGAAACCCATCCCCAGGGATATTGAGAGAGAGGAACGACCATGACACTGCTCGACCTCCAGACGCTCGAGACCGAGGAGTCCGAGGACTTCGGCGGCGGTGGCGGCGGCGAAAGCAGCGTGAGCCTGCTGCTCTGTGACAAGCACAGCTCGCACAGCAACCTCCTGTGCCTGTGACCTGACCGGTCCGGCACCAACGCGGTCCCGGCGGCACGACCCGCCGGGACCGCGTCCACGCGGGGATCGGCCCACCGCACCCCGCGGCCCCGCGCCGGGCTTCCGGACCGGCGCGGGGCCTGCGCGATTTCGGGCGGGCGCCCGCGCCGCCCGGCGTCGCCGGCCGTGCTCGGCCGGACCGCCGCCCGCACGACACCCCACTCGCGAGGAGGCGAGGACCTGCCCCGCATGGCCTCTTCCACCCCGGCGGACGCCACCACAGACACCGCCGCCGCCCCCCACCCGCCCGCCGGCCGTACGGGCGAGCGGCTGTTGCGGGGGGCGCTGCGGCACAGCGCGGGGCGTGTCGTCGCCGTCTTCTGCCTCACCACCGCGTCCGCCGCCGTCGGGCTCGCCCTCCCCGCCGTCCTCGGCCGTACGCTCGACGTCCTGCTCGCCGATGCCCACGGTGCCGAGGCCCGGCGCTGGGTGCTCGGGAGCGCGGGGCTCACCTGTCTGCTCGTGGTGCTGGACGCGCTGGACTCGCTCCTCACCGGCACCGCCAACGCCCGCTCCATCGCCTGGCTGCGCCGCCGCCTGCTGCGCCATACGCTGAGCGCCGGGCCGCGCGCGGGGCGGCGGCTCGCGGCCGGGGATCTGGTGACCCGGCTCGTGGGCAACGCCGCGCAGGCCGGGACCGCGCCGACCGCGCTCGCCTCCGCGCTGGCCGCCGTCGTCACCCCGGTCGGTGGGCTGGTCGCGCTGGCTCTCATCGACCCGTGGCTCGCCGTCGCCTTCCTCGTCGGGCTGCCGCTTCTCGCCGTCCTGCTGCGCTCGTTCGTCCGGGACACCACCGACAGCGTCGCCCGCTACCAGCACAGCCAGGGCGAGATCGCGGGCCGTCTGGTGGAGGCGCTGGGCGGGGCGCGGACCATCGCGGCGGCGGGGACGGGCGGCAGGGAGCGGGCGCGGGTGCTCGCGCCGCTGCCCGAGCTCAGCCGTCAGGGGCATCGCATGTGGCGGGTCCAGGGGCGCTCCGCCGCGTGGGCCGCCGCGATCGTGCCGCTGCTGCAGATCGCCGTGGTCGCCGTGGCCGGGCTGCGGCTGACGGCGGGGGAGCTGAGCGTCGGCGATCTGCTGGCCGCCGCCCGCTACGCGGTGCTGGCCACCGGCATCGGCATGCTGGTCGGCCACCTCAACGGCCTGGTGCGCAGCCGCACCGCCGCCCGCCGCTTCGCGCCCGTCCTGGCCGAGCCCGCCACCGCGTACGGCACGCGCTCGCTGCCGCCGGGGGACGGGACGCTGGAGCTGCGCGGGGTCCGGGCGGCGCGCGGCGGGCGTGCGGTGCTGTGCGGTGTCGACGTGGTGGTGCCGGGCGGGCGCTGCCTCGCCGTGGTCGGCCGCTCCGGGTCCGGCAAGTCGACGCTGGCCGCGATCGCCGGGCGGCTCGCCGACCCGGACGGCGGCGAGGTGCTGCTCGACGGCGTGCCGCTGCCCGAACTCACCCACGACGCGTTGCGCCGAGCGATCGGCTACGCCTTCGAGCGCCCCGCGCTGCTCGGCGGCACGATCGGCGGGACCATCGCGATGGGACCGGCCCCGCCACCGCCCGGGCGGGTCGTCCGGGCGGCGCGCGCGGCCTGCGCCGACGACTTCGTACGGCTGCTCCCGGACGGGTACGACACGCCCTGCGCCAAGGCCCCGCTGTCGGGTGGCGAGACCCAACGCCTGGGCCTGGCACGGGCGTTCGCCCACCAGGGCCGGGTGCTGATCCTCGACGACGCCACCTCGAGCCTGGACACCGTCACCGAGTTGCGGGTGACCCAGGCGCTGTCCGGCCACCTCCTGGGCGCCCGGCCCCGTACCCGGGTGATCGTCGCCCATCGCGCGGCGACGGCGGCCCGCGCGGATCTGGTGGTCTGGCTGGAGGACGGGCGGGTACGGGCGGCCGGGCGCCACGCCGAACTCTGGGAGTTGGACGGCTACCGGGCGGTGTTCGCCGCACCGGAGATCTCCGGCAAGCCGGACGGAACCGAAGTGCCGCAAGTGGACGGGGGAATTCAGGGTGGCTGAATTCGGGCCGGACAAAACGGGCGGCCGGGTCGGGGAGCGCGGGGGTAGGCCGGGGCCATATGCCGAGGGCATTCGCTTTCTGCGCGGGCGGCGCCGGGTGCTGCTGCGGCTCGCGGCGTGGTCGGTGCTGGAATCCGGACAGACGTTCGTGGGCGGATACGCGCTGGCCCGGGCGCTGGACGACGGCTTCCTGGCGGGGGAGCGGGGCGTCGGGCTGGCCTGGCTGGGGCTCGCCGCGCTGGCCGTGGCCCTCGGCGCGTACGGCACCGGCCGCGTCTACCGGGCGATGGCCGCCCTCGTCGAGCCGCTGCGCGACGCGCTCGTACGCCGGGTGGTGACGCACGCCGTGGGGGGCGGTGGGGGTGCGGGTGGTGGGGGCAGCACGGCGGTCTCCCGGCTCACCCATCAGGTGGAGATCGCCCGCGACACCTTCGCGGGCCTGGTCATGGTCTCCCGTTCGTTCGTGTTCGTCGCCGCCGGCGCCCTCGTCGGCCTCTTCTCGCTCGCCCCGGTCCTGCTGCTCGTCGTCCTCCCGCCGCTGGTCCTCGGGCTGGCGCTGTTCTTGGCGACGCTGCGCCCGATGGCCCGCCGTCAGGAGGCGTTCCTCGAAGCGGACGAGAACATCGCGGAGAAGCTGGGCGCCGTCGCCTCCGGGCTGCGGGACATCACGGCGGCGGGGGCGGAGGAGCGGATCGGGGCGGACGCGGGGGAGCGGATCGACGCCGAGTACCGGGCGGCGCGCGCCCTCGCCCGCTGGGGCGTGGTGCGGGTGGTCGCCATCGGGGTCGGCGGGCGGCTGCCCGTCGTGCTGATGCTGGTGGCCGCCCCGTGGCTGCTGGAGCGGGGGGTGACGACGGGCGCGCTGGTGGGGGCCCTGGCCTATCTGCAGCAGTCGCTGCTGCCCGCCCTGCAGAGCCTGATGCAGGCGCTCGGCACGGGCGGCTCCCGGCTGGCGGTGGTGATCCGGCGGCTGGCCGGGACGGTACCCGACGGGGTCGAATCGGGCCCGGGCGAGGCGGCGGCCCGCGCGCCGGCGCGCCCCACCTCCGCCGCTGTTGAGCTGCGCTCGGTCACCTTCGCGTACGGCGACCGGGCCGCCCCGGTCGTCGAGGACCTGGACCTCGACATCCCGGCGGGCGGCCATCTGGCCGTGGTCGGTCCGAGCGGCATCGGCAAGTCCACGCTCGCGGGGCTGATCGCGGGGCTGCTGGAGCCGCGCTCGGGCGAGGTCCGGGTGTGCGGGGAGCCCGTACGAGGGCCCGGCGCCGTACGGCCGGCCGCGCTGCGGGTGCTGATTCCGCAGGAGGCGTACGTCTTCTCCGGCACCCTCGCCGACAACCTCCGTTACCTGTGCCCGGACACGGACACGGACACGGACACGGACACGGACACGGACACGGACACGGACACGGACACGGACACGGACACGGACACGGACACGGACACGGACACGGGCACCGCCTCAGGCGCGCGTACGGACGCCGAACTCCTCGCCGCCGCCGAGACCATGGGGCTCGACGCGCTGCTGGCCCGGATCGGCGGGCCGTACGCCGACGTCGACCCGGCCGCCCTGTCCGCGGGGGAGCGCCAGCTGATCGCGCTCGCCCGCGCGTATCTCTCGCCCGCTCCCGTGGTGCTGCTCGACGAGGCGACCTGCCATCTCGACCCGGCCGCCGAGGCCCGTGCGGAGCGGGCCTTCGCGCGGCGTCCCGGCACCACCCTGATCGTGATCGCCCACCGCGTGAGCTCGGCGCGCCGCGCGGAGCGCGTGCTGGTCATGGACGGCCGGCAGACGGTCTGCGGCCGCCATGCCGAGCTGCTGGAGAGCTCGGCGCTCTACCGCGACCTCGCGGGAAGCTGGGAAAGCTCGGGGAGCCGGTCGGGCGCCGGGGCGTCAGACCCAGCCCTCGCCCCGTGAGATGCGGATGGCGTCCACGCGGTTGCGCGCCCCGGTCTTCCGGGTGATCGCGGCCATGTAGTTGCGTATGGTCCCGTTGGACAGGTGCAGGCTGCGGGCGATCTCGGCGATCGAGGCGCCTTCGGCGGCCAGTGAGAGCACGCTCAGCTCCCGCGCGGTCAGCGGCATTTGGGCCGCCTGGAGAAAGCCGTAGCCCAGGGAGTCGTCGATGAAACGCTCCTTGTTCGCGACGCACCGGATGCCGTCCAGCAGCCGGTCCGGCGAGGCGTTCCGGTCGATGTAGCCGAGCGCCCGCGCCTCGTGGGCCCGCCGCAGCCGCCCCGGCCGCTCCGCGTCCGCCAGCACCAGCAGTTCGCACCGGCTGTCCTTGCCGGACATCCCCTCGGATATTCCCCCGTATATTCTGGCTAACTCCCCTTTTCTCGTGGCCCCCTTGGAGCCCGGACAGTCCGTGTCCACCACGCATACGTGCGGTCGTACGGTGCGGGCTCTGCTACGCGCGTCACGCCATGATGTCGTCGTCACCTCGATGTCCGGTTCTGCTTCGATCAGTGCTGCCAACGCGGATCGCAGCAAGCAAGAGTCATGCACCAGAAGTACCCGGATCACGTGCGCCCCCTCCCACCCCGTGTGGTTTGCCCGGTCCCGGGCGTCGTTGATGATTACCGGGGTTGCGCCTGTCATGAACGCGCATATTGAGCCAATGGGGGGCGCACAGGCGCACGAAAGAGCTCATTCGCGCTTCTCTGCCCGATCGCGCGCCGTCTGCGCCCCCGGCGCGCCGTCCCCGCCGCCCGCCCCGCGCGGGGCGGTGAGGTCGATGAGGCGGCAGACCGTCTCGATGTCGATCTTCACTTGGGCGATGGAGGCCCGCCCCGACAGCCAGGTGATCAGCGCCGAGTGCCAGGTGTGCTCGATGACGCGCACGGCGGAGAGCTGCTCGGGGGTCGGCGGCCCGTCCAGCCCCATCGCGTCGAGGATGATCGCGGTGGTGAGCCGGGAGACGGTGTCCACCTCCGGGCTGACCGAGCGGTCGGCGAAGGTGAGCGCCCGAACCATCGCGTCCGCCAGATGCGGCTCGCGCTGCAGCGCCCGGAAGGCCCGCATCAGGGTCTGGGCGACCCGGGTGGTCGGCTCCTCCTCGGTCGGGGGGTGCTTGCGCAGCGTCTCGTGCATGTGCTGCAGCTGGTCCTGCATGGTCGCCACCAGCAGGTGGACCTTGGACGGGAAGTAGCGGTAGAGCGTGCCCAGTGCCACGCCCGAGTTCTCGGCGACCTCGCGCATCTGCACCGCGTCGAAGCCGCCGCGGCTGGCCAGCCGGGCACTGGCGTGCAGGATGCGCCGACGGCGCGCCTCCTGCCGCTCGGTCAGCTGCAGGGAGGCCGGCTTGGCTTCTGCGGTCATCTGTCTCACTTCGGTGCGGTACAGGTGTGATCCGCCGGCGGCCGACCGGTCCCCGGGGGCCGGGACGGGGTGTGCCAACGGGTCACGGGGTGTGTCGGGTGTCCGGGAGCCACTGAAACTCGTTCTAGGTTAGCGCGGCGGGTCACCCGCCACACCGGCGTTTGCGCAGTTGAGACAGGTGGCGGCCCTACTGGCGAGTATCCGGGGGAGCCGCCCGCGCGCGCCCCGAACCTCCCGACCTGCGTCCGCAGGGTGCGGATCACCCGTCCCGGCGGCGGCGCCGATGTCCTGACCAGGTATCTTCAAGACTTCTCGGGCGATCTGCTAGTGAAACTTGTTCTAGATAAACGCGAGCGGTTACGCTCCCGCTGAGTTGCACCTAGGAGGGGGCCCGAGTGACCGCTGAGGCCGCGCAGGAGACCGGCACCGAACCGCTTCCCGACCCGCCTCCAGTCACCGTCGACAGGGACCCGGACGGACCGTTGCGGATCGCGCTGCTCACCTACAAGGGGAATCCGTTCTGCGGGGGCCAGGGCGTCTACGTACGCCACCTCTCCCGCGAACTCGCCCGGCTCGGCCACACCGTGGAGGTCATCGGCTCCCAGCCGTACCCGGTCCTCGACGACCAGGAGGGCGTCACCCTCACCGAGCTGCCCAGCCTCGACCTCTACCGGCAGCCGGACCCCTTCCGCACGCCCCGGCGCGAGGAGTTCCGCGACTGGATCGACGCCCTGGAGGTCGCCACGATGTGGACCGGCGGCTTCCCCGAGCCGCTGACCTTCAGCCTGCGGGCCCGCCGTCATCTGGCCGCCCGCCGCGGTGAGTTCGATGTCGTCCACGACAACCAGACCCTCGGCTACGGCCTGCTGGACCTGGACCGCGCCGGCTTCCCGCTGGTCACCACCATCCACCACCCGATCACCGTCGACCGCCGGCTGGACCTGGACGCCGCGCCCGACTGGAAGCGCCGCGCCTCGGTGCGCCGCTGGTACGGCTTCACCCGGATGCAGAAGCGGGTGGCCCGGCGGCTGCCCTCCGTGCTCACCGTCTCCGGCTCCTCCCGCCGGGAGATCGCCGACCAGCTCGGGGTGCGCCCGGGCCGGGTGCACGTGGTGCACATAGGCGCGGACACCCGGCTGTTCTCCCCGGACCCCGCCGTGCCCGAGGTGCCCGGCCGGATCGTCACCACCTCCAGTGCGGACGTACCGCTCAAGGGCCTGGTCCACCTCGTGGAGGCGCTCGCGAAGGTCCGCACCGAGAACCCCGACGCGCATCTGGTCGTCGTCGGCAAGCGCCCCGAGACCGGCCCGGTGGCCGAGGCCGTGACCCGGTACGGGCTCGAAGGCGCCGTCGACTTCGTCAAGGGCATCAGCGACGCCGAACTCGTCGACCTGGTGCGCGGCGCGCAGATCGCCTGTGTGCCCTCGCTGTACGAGGGGTTCTCGCTCCCCGCCGCCGAGGCCATGGCCACCGGCACCCCGCTGGTCGCCACCACCGGCGGCGCGATCCCCGAGGTCGCCGGCCCCGACGGCGAGACCTGCCTCGCGGTGCCGCCCGGCGACGCGGGCGCGCTCGCCGCCGCGCTCACCCGGCTCCTGGACGACGCGGAGCTGCGCCGGAAGCTGGGCGCGGCGGGCCGTGAGCGGGTCCTTGAGCACTTCACCTGGGAGCGGGCCGCGATCGGCACGGTGGAGCGCTACCGCGAGGCCATCGCGGCGCGGGCCGGAGCCCCCCGCCCCCGGCCCGCGGCCCGCGCCGCCGCCCGTCGCCCCGTCTGACCGCCCTCCCTTCCCGCAGCCCGACCCGCCGGAATCCCCCAGATCAGAAGGCAGATCACCGTGCTGACCGTCGATTTCTCCCGCTTCCCGCTCGCCCCCGGCGATCGCGTACTCGACCTGGGCTGCGGCGCCGGCCGGCACGCCTTCGAGTGTTACCGGCGCGGCGCGCGGGTCGTCGCCCTCGACCGCAACGGCGAGGAGATACGGGAAGTCGCCAAGTGGTTCGCCGCCATGAAGGAGGCGGGCGAGGCCCCCGCGGGCGCGACGGCCACCGCCATGGAGGGCGACGCGCTGTCCCTGCCCTTCCCCGACGACAGCTTCGACGTCGTCATCATCTCCGAGGTGATGGAGCACATCCCCGACGACAAGGGGGTGCTGGCGGAGATGGTGCGGGTGCTGCGCCCCGGCGGCCGGATCGCGGTCACCGTGCCGCGCTACGGTCCTGAGAAGGTCTGCTGGACGCTGTCCGACGCGTACCACGAGGTCGAGGGCGGCCACATCCGCATCTACCGCGCCGAGGAACTCCTCGGCAGGATGCGCGAGGCCGGGCTGCGCCCCTACGGCACCCACCACGCCCACGCGCTGCACAGCCCCTACTGGTGGCTCAAATGCGCCTTCGGGGTGGACAACGACAAGGCCCTGCCCGTCCGGGCGTACCACAAGCTGCTGGTGTGGGACATCATGAAGAAGCCGCTGGCCACCCGGGTCGCCGAGCGGGCCCTGAACCCGGTCATCGGCAAGAGCTTCGTGGCGTACGCGACCAAGCCGCACACCCCCTCCCAGGAGGAGGCGTGACGGCCTTCGGCCCTGGGCCCGGCCGCACCGAACGCCTCGTCCTGCCCGGCGTGCTGACCGCGGAGCAGGTCACGCGGACGGTCGCGGGCATCGCCGCCGTCCAGCGCGGCGACGGGGCCATCCCGTGGTTCCGCGGCCATCACCTCGACCCGTGGGACCACATCGAGGCCGCGATGGCGCTGGACACGGCGGGCGAGCGGGAGCGCGCCGAGGCCGCGTACGACTGGCTGGCCCGCCACCAGAACCCCGACGGGTCCTGGTGCGCCGCCTACCCCGACACCGCGAACGGGGTCGACGCGGCGCACCCCGACGACCCCGGCCGGGAGTCCAACTTCTGCGCCTACATCGCCGTCGGCGTCTGGCACCACTACCTGGCCACCGGCGACGACGCCTTCCTGGACCGCGTCTGGCCGACCGTCGCCGCCGCCGTCGAGTTCGTCCTCGGCCTGCAGCAGCCCGGCGGGCAGATCGGCTGGCGGCGCGAGGCCGACGGCAGCGCGGCCACCGACGCCCTGCTCACCGGCTCCTCCTCCATCTACCAGGCGCTGCGCTGCGCCCTGGCCATCGCGGAGCACCGCGAGGAGCCCCAGCCGGACTGGGAGCTGTCGGCGGGGCTGCTGGGGCACGCCATCCGCCACCACCCCGAGCGGTTCCTCAACAAGGACCACTACTCGATGGACTGGTACTACCCGGTGCTCGGCGGGGCCCTCACCGGCGCCGCGGCCAAGGAGCGCATCGAGGCGGACTGGGACCGCTTCGTCGTCCCCGGCCTGGGCGTGCGCTGCCTGTCCACCAACCCCTGGGTCACCGGCGGCGAGAGCTGTGAACTCGCCCTCGCGCTGTGGGTGATGGGGGAGTCCGACCGGGCGGTGGAGATACTGCGGTGGATCCAGTCCCCGCTGCGCGCGGAGGACGGGATGTACTGGACGGGCTACGTCTTCGAGGACGACGCCGTCTGGCCCGAGGAGCGCACCACCTGGACCGCGGGCTCGCTGCTGCTGGCGGCGGCAGCGCTGGGCGGGGACGAGGCGACCACGGTGGTCTTCGGCGGGGAGCGGCTGCCGCGCGGGCTGGACTCGGACTGCTGCGGATAGCGGCCGGGCCTCGGCCGCCGTACCGCTTCGGGCCGCGCCGCCTCAGTTCCGCCGGATGCGCGCGGCCAGCGCATGGCCGACGATCACGTAGACGAGGGCGGGCAGACCGTAGTTCAGTACGGTCCGCAGCCAGTCGGTGTCCATGGTGAACAGGTCGTACGACCAGCTCGCCAGCCACCGGGCGGCGTCATGGACGAAGGACACCAGGTCGTTCGCGCGGTTGGCGTCGAGGAGGGAGAAGAGGATCCACAGTCCGAGGATGACCGCGGTCACGTCCGCCGCGACCGCCACCACTCGAGCTGCCTCATTGCTTCCATAGCGATAACTTCGGGACATGCCGGACGGGTTGCCCGGTCGGCGGAAGCCAAACGCCGCGCCTCAGCTGTTGAGCTCGGCCAGCGTCCGCAGGGTCTTTGGGTCGGGCGCGGTCACCAGCAGGTCGGTCACCGGGCCCTTGCGCCACAGCTCCAGCCGCTCCGCGATCCGCTCGCGCGGCCCGACCAGCGAGATCTCGTCGGCGAAGGCGTCCGGCACCGCCTGGACCGCCTCCGCGCGGCGGCCCGCGAGGAAGAGCTCCTGGACCCGTCGCGCCTCCGCCTCGTAGCCCATGCGCCCCATCAGGTCGGCGTGGAAGTTACGGGCGGAGTGGCCCATGCCGCCGATGTAGAAGCCGAGCATGGCCTTGACCGGCAGCAGTCCCTCAGAGACGTCCGCACAGACCCGGGCCTGGGCCATGGGCGCCACCGTGAACCCCTCGGGCGCCTCGGCGAGCGCCGCCTCGTACAGCTCCGTGCGCCCCGGCGACCAGTACAGCGGCAGCCAGCCGTCGGCGATCCGCACCGTCTGCGCGATGTTCTTGGGGCCCTCCGCGCCGAGCAGCACGGGCAGGTCGGGCCGGAGCGGGTGGACGATCGGCTTGAGGGGCTTGCCGAGGCCGCCGGCGTCCGGCCCGGCGTACGGGTGCGGATGGAAGCGCCCGTCCAGCCGCACCGGGGCCTCCCGGCGCAGCACTTGGCGGATGACCTCCACATACTCGCGGGTGGCGGTCAGTGGGCTCTTCGGGAACGGCCGCCCGTACCAGCCCTCGACGACCTGCGGGCCCGACAGCCCGAGGCCGAGCATCATCCGGCCACCGGAGAGGTGGTCGAGGGTGAGGGCGTGCATCGCGGTGGCGGTGGGGGTGCGGGCGGCCATCTGCGCGATGGCCGTGCCCAGCTTGACCCGGGTGGTGTGGGCGGCGATCCAGGTGAGCGGGGTGAAGACGTCCGAACCCCAGGACTCGGCCGTCCATACGGAGTGATAGCCGAACCGTTCGGCCTGCCGGGCGAGTTCCAGGTGGCGGGGGTCGGGGCCGCGGCCCCAGTAGCCGAGCGCCAGTCCGAGCCGCATGGCGTCCCTCCGTCCCGCATCGCATGGTGTCTGACGGTGTGTCAGGTGATGCGGCGGACTGTACGGGCCGGACCCGGGAATGGCAACGGCCCCTCGCCCTTGACCGGGCGAGGAGCCGTTGACGTGGTGATCAGCGAGCCGGGTCGAGCATATGGCTCGCGCGAGCGGTGTCAGCCGCGCTGGATCCCCGTGGTGTCCTGCAGCACGCCGCGACGGCCGTCCTGCGTCTGGGCGACCAGCGCCTGACCGCGCTGCTCCACCGCGAGGTACCAGGTACCGGGGGCCAGCTCGGCGATGGTTGACGAGGAGCCGTCCTCCGCGTACAGCGGGCGGGCCACCGGCACCGCGAACCAGAACGGAGTGAAGTCCGAGCCGGCCGCGGCCGGCGGGGCCGGCTGGCTCGGGCCCGGCTGGGCGCCGAACGGCTGAGCGGGCTGGCCGGGCTGGGCACCGTACGGAGCCGGGGCGCCGGGCTGGGCACCCGGGCCCGGGTAGCCGTAACCGGGCTGCGGGGCGGCACCGTACGGGGACGGGGCTGCCGGGCCGCCGGCGCCCGCGAGCGGGGCCTGCAGGGCGGGGAGGCGCGGGGTCAGGATGACGCCCGCCGCCAGGGCGAGATTGGCCAGCAGCGAGATGATCGCGCCGGGGCCCATGCTGCCACCGTCGGGCACGGTGAACAAGGACCACAGCGAGGCCCAAGCGGCGCTCACTGCCAGGCCCGCGCCCCACTGACCGAGGGTGAGTCCGCTGACCTTGCGGGACTCCGGCTGGAAGCGGCCGGCCACGACGAGACCCGCGCCGAGCAGACCGGCCAGGATGATCGACGGCAGGACAAAGCGAAGCGTGTCCGCGTCCCAGGCGTTCGGCATGTCGATGCCGTCACAGTACGAGCCGCAGTTATCGGGCGAGTAGAAGTCGAGGAACGAGGCGATGAACAGCAACACCGCTGCTCCGATCACCACGCCGTCGCCTCGAGTGAGGGAGCGGATGTTCAACGTAGAGGTCCTTTGTCGGTTTCGTCGGTACGGACGGCAGTCGCCGGGCGCGTGGCGCGAAGGCGTCGGGGGTGGTGCCCCATCGTACGGGTGAATCTGTCACCGGTGAGCAGGGGTGTCCGATCGGTGTCCCGGTCGTGACCTGCCGTTCGGGGAGTTGTTGCGTTACCCGCCCAAGAAGTCCGTAATGCCCTGTGTGATCCCCCGTGCGGCGCGCTCCCGCCACGCCGCGTCGGTCAGTTGTGCGGCGTCCTTCGGGTCACGCATGTTGCCACACTCGATGAACACCTTCGGAACCGTCGAGAGGTTGAGTCCGCCGAGGTCATCGCGGACCTTCAGGCCGGTGCCGTCGCCCATGTAGTTGGCGGGCTTCGCTCCGGTCGCCTCGCTGAATTCCGTGACCAGCCGCGTGCCGAGGCGGTGGGACGGGCCGGTGATCTTGGAGGTGTCGGCCCCGCCGCCGCGTACGGAGGCGGGCAGGATGACATGGAAGCCGCGCTGCCCGGCGGCCGCGCCGTCCGCGTGCACGGAGACGGCCGCGTCGGCGTGCGCCTTGTTGCCGATCTCCGCCCGCTCGTCCACGCAGGGCCCGTGCGGCCGGTCGCCGTCCTGGGTGAAGACGACCTTGGCGCCCCGGTCTTGGAGCAGGGTGCGCACGCGGCGTGAGACGTCGAGGGTGAAGGACGCCTCGGAATAGCCGGAATTGGTGGCCGTGCCCGTGGTGTCACACTCCTTCTTCGTCGTGCCGATGTCGACGCTTCGGGCGATCTCGGAGGGGTGGTCGCGGTTGTGTGGATTATGGCCGGGGTCGATGACCACGACCTTGCCGGCGAGCGGCCGGCCGGAGTCGTCCTTCGGATGTCTTGTGGCCGTGCTCGATGGGCCACCGCTTGCGGGCGGGGTGATCGAGGTGCTGTCGGCGGTCGGCAGGGAGCTGGTGCCGCCGCTCTTCGAGTCGCCCATGGAATCCCAGACCAGCCAGCCGGCGAGACAGACGGGCACCAGCGCGGTCAACACGACCGAGAGGGTGCCGCCGCGGCGGCCGGGGCTGGGGGGAAAGCTTCCGTTCGACACTCGGGCGATGGTAGTCGCGTGGGCTCGGCGGGCGCGGCCGGGTCGTCAAGGCGCGGCTTCGGGGCGCGTGTCCGGCGCGGGGCGGATGCCCGGGGCGGGCTTCCGGCGCCGCGTGCCGGCGGGCGCCCGGCGGGCCGGCGCGGCTCCCCTGCCCGCTCCGGGGGCCCTCCCCGGAATCCCGGGGTCAGGGGCGAAGCCCCTGGAGCGGCAAGGGGCGGGGGCAGGGGAGAGATCAGCTGGGCACGTCTCCGCCCGTGCGGCGCAGGACGCGCAGTGAGCCGGTCACGGAGACCTCGGTGAAGGCGCCGGAGGCGAGCGCGCGGCGGTAGATCCGGTACGGGGCCTGGCCGCCGTCGGCGGGGTCGGGGAACACGTCGTGGATCACGAGGAGCCCGCCGGGGGCCAGATGCGGGGCCCAGCCCTCGTAATCGGCCGTCGCGTGCTCGTCGGTGTGGCCGCCGTCGATGAACACCAGGCCGACCGGCCCGCCCCATATGGCCGCGACCTGCGGGGACCGGCCGACGAGGGCGATCACGTGGTCTTCGAGGCCGGCGGCGTGGAGGGTGCGGCGGAAGGTCGGCAGGGTGTCCATCCGGCCGACCTCCGGGTCGACGACCTCCGGGTCGTGGTACTCCCAGCCGGGCTGCTGCTCCTCGGAGCCGCGGTGGTGGTCGACGGTGACCGCGACCGTGCCCGCCGCGCGGGCGGCGGCGGCCAGCAGGATCGTGGAGCGGCCGCAGTACGTGCCGACCTCCAGGAGCGGCAGCCGCAGCGCGGTGGCCGCGCTCGCGGCGGCGGCGTACAGGGCGAGGCCCTCGTCCACGGGCATGAAGCCCTTCGCGGCCTGGAAGGCGGCGAGCGTGGGGGCGTCGGGGGTCTCGGTGGGAGCGGAGGCAGGCTGGGTCACCCGGTCATCGTGCCTTACCGCCCGGCGGCAGGGCGGCGGGGGTGGTGGGATGCGGCGGCCGGGCTTGACCTTGACCCATGGGTCAATCCCTAGCGTCGCCGACATGATCACAACTTCGAAGGGCACCGCCCTGTCCGTTACGTCCGACCCCTCCCGCCGTGGCCCCCGCACGGGGCTGGAGATCCGGCTCGCCGCCCGGCCCGACGGGCTTCCCGCGCTCGGCGACTTCGACCTCGCCGAGGTGGCCGTTCCTGATCCGGCACCGGGTCAGGTGCTGGTGCGCAATCTCTTCATGTCGCTCGACCCCGGCATGCTGATGCTGATGACCGGCGAGTCCGGCCTGCCGATGCCGCGCTACGAGGTCGGCGAGGTGATGTACGGGGACGCCGTCGGCGAGGTGGTCGCCTCGGCGGACCCGTCCCTGGGCGAGGGCGATCTGGTGGTGCACCGGATGGGCTGGCGAGAGTACGCCCTGGCCCCGGCCGGGGCGTACCGCCGCGTCGACAAGGACGCCTATCCGACCCCCTCCACCCACCTGAGCTTCGGGCTGGTCGCCTACGTCGGGCTCATGGACGCGGCGCGGCTGCGCCCCGGCGACACCGTCTTCGTCTCCAGTGCGGCCGGGGCGACCGGGAGCATGGCCGGGCAGATCGCCCGACTCAAGGGCGCGGCCCGGGTGATCGGCAGCGCCGGATCGCCGGAGAAGGTCGCCCATCTGACCGGGAAGCTCGGTTTCGACGCGGCGTTCGACTACCACGACGGGCCGGTGGTCGACCGGCTGCGCGAGGCGGCCCCCGACGGCATCGACGTCTACTTCGACAACGTGGGCGGCGAGCAGCTGCGCGCCGCGATCGAGGTCATGAACGTGCACGGCCGCATCGCCGTCTGCGGAGCCCTGGGCCGGCAGAGCACGGCCCGTCCCGACGACGGGCCCGGCGATCTGCTCGCCGTCCTCGGCAAGCGGCTGACCATCCGCGGCTTCACGATGGGCGACCACCTGGAGCGCGCCGCGGAGTTCGGCCCGCAGTTCCGCGCCTGGCTGCGCGACGGGGCGATCGTCCACGAGGAGACGGTGATCGACGGACTGGCCGCCGCGCCGCGGACGCTCCTGGACATGGTCGGCGGCGCGTACACCGGGAAGACGGTGGTCCGGCTCGGAAGTTGACCTCGGGGAACAGCCGGAGGTCGCGGATCTTAGGGTGGGTGCGGAGGTGACGGCGATGCTGATCGGGGAACTGGCGACGCGGACGGGGGCCACGCCCCGCGCCCTGCGCTACTACGAGGCGCAGGGGCTGCTGGAGTCCGAGCGGACCGGCAACGGCTACCGCGTGTACGGGCCGGGCGCGGTGACCCGGGTCCGCAACATCCGCGACCTGCTGGCCTCCGGGTTCACCGTCGAAGACGTGAAGTCCTTCGTGGCCTACCTCGACGACAACCTGCCCGAGGTGTTCACCTACTCGCCGACGTGCGCCGACGGCTATGGCGTCGGCGCGCAGCGGGTGGTCGAGTTGGACGCGCGGATCGCTTCGCTCATCAGGCTCCGAGGCATCCTCGTCCGTCGGATGCCCTGGCTGGCAGCGCCCGCGGACAGCGCGGATACCGTCGCCAGGGCGGACAGCGCGGACGCCGTCGACACAGCCGACAGTGTGGACGCCGCCGACGAGTCGGCGGCCTGAGCCGCGTCCCTCAGGCGCCGGCCTTCCCTCATTTCTGACCATCCGTCAGATTAGAGGCAGGCCGAGAGTTCCGAGATCCGAGGGAGGCGCTCCGTGGGCATCGCCATCACGGAAGACCAGCGGGAACTGGCGCGCGCGGTGCGGGGGTGGGCCGCTCGGGCCGTGCCACCCGAGGAGGTGCGCAAGCTGCTGGACGCCCCCGCGGGCGGCTCGGGGCGGCCCGCCTACTGGGACGGGATGGCCGCGCAGGGCCTGCTCGGGCCGCATCTGCCGGAGGTGTACGGAGGGGGCGGCGGCCAGTTGCTCGACCTCGCCGTCGTCCTGGAGGAGACCGGGCGGGCGGTGCTCCCCGGGCCGTATCTGCCGACCGTGCTGGCCTCGGCGGTGCTGGCGCGCGCGGGGCAGGGCGAGTTGACCGCCGCGCTCGCCGGGGGCACGCGCGTCGGCGCGGTCGCCCTAAGCGCCGGATCGCTGACCGCCACCCCGACGGCGCTGGTCGACACGACGGCGCCCGGCACCTCTGCGGCGACCGTCGACGCAGAGACGCCCGGCGGCACCGCGGCGTCTACCACCTCCGCGGCGCCCGGCGAGGCGGCCGTCGGCGCGGCGCGGGGCTGGGTGCTGGACGGGTGCGCGCCGCCCGTGCTCGGCGCGGCCGACGCCGACCTCGTCGTGCTGGCCGCCGCGACCGCCGACGGCATCGCGTGGTTCGCCGTCGACGCCCGCGACCTGGAGATCCGCGCCCACGACAGCGCCGACCCGACCCGCCCCACCGCAGAGGTCAGCGCCTCGCGCACGGCCGTTCCCGCCGATCGGGCGCTCGCCGTGGACCCGGAGCTGGTGCGGGACCTGGCCGCGGTGCTCTTCGCGGCCGAGGCGTGCGGGACGGCGGCGTGGGCTCTGGAGACCGCGGCCGCGCACGCCAGGACGCGCGAGCAGTTCGGGCGGCCCATCGGCCAGTTCCAGGCCGTCAAGCACCTGTGCGCCGACATGCTCGTACGCGTCGAGCAGGCGCGCGCCCTCACCTGGGACGCGGCCCGCGCGGCGGGCGAGGAACGGGCGCGGGGCGAGGAACCGGCAGCGCGCGAGGAGCCGCCGCCGGGCGACGGGTCGCCGACATGTGGTGAGCCGCCGACACGCGCGGAGTCGGCGACGCGCGAACGGCAGAGCCCGCGCGCCCTGACCGCCGCGCTGGCCGCCGCCACCGCGCTCGACGCCGCCCACGGATGCGCCAAGGACTGCATCCAGATCCTCGGCGGGACCGGCTTCACCTGGGAGCACGACGCCCACCTCCACCTCCGCCGCGCGACCGCCGCGCGGGCCCTGCTCGGCACGGGCGGCACGCACCGGCTGCGGGCCGCCCGGCTGGCCGCCGCGGGCGCGCGGCGGGAGCTGCGGTTCGAGCTTCCGGCCGAGGGGGAGGTCCGCCGGGCCTACGAGTGGTACCGGACGCAGGCGCGCGCCGTGATCGAGGCGGCACGCGGCCTGGATCCGGGCGCCGCCCGCCGCGCCCTCGCGCCCACCGGCCACGCCGCCCCGCATCTGCCGCCCCCGTACGGGCTCGGCGCCGGCCCCGTACAGCAGCTCGCGGTGCAGCGGGAGCTGGCCGACGCGGGGGTGGCCCTCAGCGACCTGGGGGTTGCCACCTGGGTCGTGCCCTCGCTCATCGCGTACGGGACGCCGGAGCAGCGGGAGCGCTATCTGCTGCCGACGCTCCGCGGCGAGCTGCGGTGGTGCCAGCTGTTCTCGGAGCCGGAGGCGGGGTCCGACCTGGCGGCGCTGCGGACGAAGGCCGAGCGGACCGAGGAGGGGTGGCGAGTGAGCGGGCAGAAGGTGTGGACGTCGGGGGCGCGGCGGGCGCACCACGGCATCCTGCTGGCCCGTACGAACCCCCGGGCACCCAAGCACAAGGGGCTCACCTACTTCCTCGTCGACATGGCGCGGATGGCCGGAATCGACATCCGTCCGCTGCGGGAGATCACCGGGGAGTCGCTCTTCAACGAGGTCTATCTGGACGAGGTCCTGCTGCCGCACGACGCGGTGGTGGGCGAGGTGGACGGCGGCTGGGCGGTGGCCCGCAACACGCTCGGCAACGAGCGCGTCCACATGGCCGACCAGCTGACCTTCGACACCGGCCTGGAGGCCCTGATCGCGCGCACGGCGGACACCGACAACTCAGCCGACGCCGACGACTGGGTGCGGGAGCGGATCGGGGCGCTGGCCGCTGAGGCACACGCGCTGGCGTGCCTGGGGCTGCGCACCACCTTGCGGCAGGTGTCCGGCGTGGAGCCGGGGGCCGGCGCGAGCGTCCGTAAGCTCATCCAGACCGCACACCAGCAGAAGGTCGCCGAGCTTGCCCTAGAACTGCTGGGTCCGGCGGGCGCGGTGCGCGAGGGAGCGGGGGAGCGGGCGCTGCACGGCTTTCTGATGTCCCGCTGCCTGACCATCGCCGGTGGTACGACGCAGGTGCAGCTGAACGTCGTCGCGGAGCGGATGCTGGGACTGCCTCGCGACCCGGCGCCCGCGTAGCGCGCGCCCCGGCTCGCGCTCGGGGAAGCGCGCCTACTGCGTGAGACCTACACCCAACAGCCCCCATAGGTACGACAAAAATACGATGCAGTGCGCAGAGCTCGGTGCAAGCATCACGGCCATGTCCGCCCACACCCCCTCCACCACGGACAACTCATCCGCCGCACCAGGTGTCACCCCACCGGCCTGGGCCGTGCTGCTGGCCGCGTGCGCGGGGCAGTTCCTGGTCGTCCTGGACGTGTCCGTGGTCAATGTCGCGCTGCCGTCGATGCGTACGGACCTCGGGCTCGGCGAGACCGCGCTGCAGTGGGTGGTCAACGCCTACGCGCTCACCTTCGCCGGATTCCTGCTGCTCGGCGGCCGGGCCGCCGACCTCTTCGGGCGCAAGCGCGCCTTCCTCGTCGGCCTCGGCCTGTTCACCGCCGCCAGCCTGGCGGGCGGACTCGCCCGGGAGCCCTGGCAATTGGTCGCCGCCCGGGCCGTCCAGGGCCTGGGCGCGGCCGTGCTCTCCCCGGCCACCCTCACCATCCTCACCACGACCTTCCCGGGCGGCGCGGCCCGCACCCGGGCCATCGGCACCTGGGCGGCGGTCGGCGCGGGCGGCGGCGCCGCGGGCGGGCTGGTCGGCGGGCTGCTCACCGACTACCTCTCCTGGCGCTGGGTGCTGCTGGTCAATGTCCCCGTGGGCGCGCTGGTGCTGGTCGCCGCCACGGTGTGGCTGGCCGAGAGCCGGGCGGCGGCCGGGCGCCGGCTCGACGTACCGGGCGCGGTCCTCGTCACGGCGGGGGTCTCCGCGCTCGCGTACGGCATCGTGCAGACCGAGGGGCACGGCTGGGCCGCCACCGCCTCGCTCGTACCGCTGCTCGGCGGGTTGGCGCTGCTCGGCGTCTTCCTCGCCGTCGAGGCGCGCACCCGGGCGCCGCTGATGCCGCTCGGGCTGTTCCGCATCAGAGCGGTCTGGGCGGCGAACGCGGTGATGCTGGTGTGCGGCGGCGGCATGTTCGCGATGTGGTACTTCATGTCCCTTTACTTGCAGAACGTGCTGCACTTCAGCCCCATCGAGGCCGGTCTTGCCTTCCTCCCGCACACCCTGTCCATCGTCCTCGGCTCCAAGCTCGCCCCCCGGCTGATGGCGGTGGTCAGCGGCAAGGCGCTGGCGATGACCGGCGGGATCCTGGCCGTTATCGGCTACGCCTGGCAGAGCCGGATGGACGCCGACGGCACCTTCGCCGGTACGGTCCTGGGCCCCGCGATCGTCATGTCGCTCGGCTCCGGCCTGATGATGACCCCGCTGGCCACGGCCGCCACCTCGGGCGCCGCACCGTCCGAGGCCGGGCTGGTGGCGGGCCTGGTCAACACCAGCCGTCAGATCGGCGGCGCGCTCGGCCTGACCGTGCTGACCACGGTCGCCGCCGAGCGCATCTCCACCACCGCGAACACGAACGCGGCCGGGGGCGGCAGCGGCGGCAGCGGGGACGGGCCGGGGCCGGTGGCGCTGGCGGCCGGGTACAGCCACGCGTTCACCGTCGCCTCGGGCATCATCGCGGCCGCCGTCATCCTGATGGCCGTGGCCCTGCCGCGCAGGCGGGCCTGACAATTCCTCCGCGGCCGGGCAACGGTTGGCCGCCTTCGTGGACTCCGTAGGACGAGGAGGTGCCCATGGGGGACACGACGGCGGACCGGGACGAGGAGTTCCGGGAGTTCGTCACCACGCGATGGCCGCGGCTGCTGCGCACCGCGTATCTGCTCTGCGGTGAGCAGCACACGGCCGAGGACCTGGTCCAGTCGGCCCTGGTCCGCGTCTATGTCGCATGGCGACGGGTCCGCGCAGCGGACGAGCCGGACGCCTACGTACGCCGCGTCCTCGTCAACGAGCACGCGCGGCGGCACCGCAGAAAGCTGAAGGAGCTCCTGACCCTCGGCCCGGACGACACGGCCGGCTGGCAGCTGCCCGACCGGGACCGGATCACCCTGGCCGACGACCGGGAGATGCTGCGCCACGCCCTGGCGCGGCTCCCGCCCCGGCAGCGCCAGGCCGTGGTCCTGCGGTACTGGGAGGACCTCAGCGAGTCACAGGTCGCGGTCGCCATGGGCTGCTCGGTCGGAACGGTCAAGAGTCAGGCGGCGAAGGGGCTGGCGAAGCTGCGGGCCGCGCTGGCGCGCGAAGACGTGACCGCGGGTCACGGGGAGGTGCGATGAACAGGGAGTCGTGGTACGTGGAGCCCGAGCACCGGAGGGATGGGAGCCGGGAAGCGGCTGAACTGGCGGGCCGGCTGGCCACGGTCGCGGACGAGGTGACCATCGGCCCCGCGCCCTACCCGGACGTGGTCCGCGACGGCCGCCGGCGCAGGGCACGCCGCCGGGCCGGGGCCACCGCCCTTGCGGTCGCGGCCGTGCTGGCGGCCGGAGGCCTGGGCCTGGGGCAGTCCGGCGACCTCGGCCAGGGAGGGACGGCGACGGCCGGCGCCGCCCCGGCGTTGGCGCCGGGCGCGCTGCAGCCGGTCACGACCGTGGTCGGCAAGGGGAAGGTCGACGGTACGCCGTGGCAGGTCTCGGTCACCGTCTACGGGCCCGCGCGGAACAAGGGGGAGGCGCATCGCCAGTACGACCTGGCGATGCGCCGGGGGGACGCCTACCCGCTGCTGGACGGCAAGTGGGAGGGGAAGTACCCGAAGACCCTGCGCATCGGCGTGACCTGGTTCTCCACCCGGGTGACCGAGGGCACGGGGAAGCCGCGGAGGATGGCGGACTGGGTGTCGCCGAAGCCCGGCAAGGGAGAGACGCTGCTGGGCGGCTCGTATCAGCACCAGGGCGCCGAGGCCGGTCCGGTGGGCCTGGCGTGGCTGGCGCCGAAGGTGAAGCGCGTGGTGGTCCACTGGAAGGACGGTTCGACCGATGAGCCGAAGGTGGTCCCGGTGAAGGGCACCGACGTTCGCTGGATCGTGAGCGAGCGCCCGGCCCACGGGGTGCCGGACCATTTCATCGACCTCTACGACGCCAAGGGAAAGCGGACGCGGATGGGGCCCGCCGTGCGGCTGGAGGACCTGGAGAAGAATCCGGCGGTCCAGAAGAAGCAGCTGGAGAAGAAGCGGCCGGCGGTCGTGACGAAGGAGCAGCTGAAGGCCGTGACGAGGACAAGTTGGGGGACATCGGTGAAGATCACCGGCCTGAGGTGACGGGGCGGGCGGCCCCGCGGGGCGACCGCGGGGCACGCCGCGGGGCACGCCGCGGGGCCGCCCGGGCCCGCCGTCACAGCCAGCCGTTCTGGCGCGCCGCCCGCACCGCCTCCATGCGGTTGCGGGTCTGGGTCTTGCCGATGGCCGATGACAGGTAGTTGCGGACGGTGGCGGGCGACAGATGGACCTTGGCGGCGATGTCGGAGACGGTCGCCCCGTCCACCGCCGCCGTCAGCACGTCCCGCTCACGCGGCGTCAGCGGGTTGGGGCCCGCGCTCAGGGCGGCCGCGGCCAGGCCCGGGTCGATGACCCGCTCGCCCGCGAGCACCCGGCGGACCGCGACGGCCAGCTCCTCGACCGGCCCGTCCTTGACCAGGAACCCGGAGGCCCCCGCCTCCATCGCGCGGCGCAGATAGCCGGGGCGGCCGAAGGTGGTCAGGATCAGCACATGGCAGTCCGGGAGTGCCTTGCGCAGCGCGGCGGCGGCGTCCAGGCCGCTGAGGCCCGGGAGTTCGATGTCGAGGAGGGCCACGTCCGGCCGCGTCTCGAGCGCGCGGGGCACGATCTCGTCGCCGTCGCCGACCTGCGCAACGATCTCGAAGTCGGGCTCCAGACCGAGCAGCAGGGCCAGCGCGCCCCGCATCATGCCCTGGTCCTCGGCGAGCAGTAGCTTGATCACGCCGGGCGGACCTCCTTGACGTCCATCGGATCCTTGACCCCGTCTTCCCCGTCTGACTCGTTGTCCCCGTCGTCCCCGTCGTCCCCGTCGTCCCCGTCGTCCCCGTTGTCCTCGTTGCCCCCGTCCACCGGCAGCGCCGCCGCGAGCCGGAAGCCACGGCGCCCGGCCGGTCCGGACTCCAGCGAGCCGCCCGCCGCGGCCAGCCGCTCGGCCAGGCCCTTGAGGCCCGTACCTCCCGTTCCGGCGGACACGGTCGTACCGGCGGAACGGGAGCCTACGCCGTTTCCGTCGTCGACGATCTCCAGACGCACCTGATCGGCCTGCTGAAGGACCTCGATCTCGCACCGGCCCGCCCTGCTGTGCCGCACCACATTGGTGACCCCCTCGCGGACCACCCAGCCCAGCAGCGCCTCGGCCTGCGGGGGCAGCGGCGGCCCCGAACGGCGGACGACGGAGTCGATGCCCGAGGCGTCGAGCAGCGAGCGGGCCCGGTCCAGCTCCGTCGCCAGGCTGCCCTCGCGGTAGCCGGTGACAGCTTCCCGGATCTCGGTGAGGGCCTGGCGGCCGACGGCCTCGATGTCGGCGGCCTGGCCCAGCGCGGCGTCCAGGTCGCGCGGGGCGAGGCGGCGTACGGCCTCGGCCTTGACCACCACGACGGACATGGTGTGGCCCAGCAGGTCGTGCAGGTCGCGGGAGAAGCGCAGCCGCTCCTTCTCGACGGCGCTGCGGGCCAGCTCCTGGCGGGTCGCGCGCAGCTCGGCGACGGTGTCGAAGAGCGACAGGATCGCCGCCGTGACCAGGCCGGACATGACCGTTCCGTAGGCGACCGTCAGCGCGTCGTCCGCGCCGCCGCGCCAGCCGGAGACGATTCCGGCGGAGGCCGCGTACCCCAGCAGCAGCGGCCCCAGCCGGCGGCGGCGGACCACGATGCCGGTGGCCAGCGACAGCAGCGGGAAGCAGAGCAGCCAGTTGCCGGCGTAGCCGATGGACAGGGCGTAGGTGACGGCGGCCAGCCCGGCGAGCGAGCCGATGCACAGCGGGGTGTGGCGGCGCCGCTTGTCGAGGCCGGTGTAGACCGCGGTGGCGTACAGCGCGCAGAAGGCGGCCACCCCGGCGGCGCCGAGCCACGGCAGTGGGGTCTTCCCCCGGATCAGGTCCTGGACGTCACCTGTGAGCATGAAGAGCCAGGGCAGGAAGGCGTGTGGGCCGGGCGGCTTGCGGCGCTCGATATCAGTGGTACTCGCAGGCATGGTCAGAGATTACGGAAGTCGTCGGTGAGCAGGGCAGACCCGGTTGTCAGGGTCCGGACGGTGACATTTGTCCCGGGTGGGCGCGAAGGGGCGGGCACCCGATCTGACAAACCGTCAGCGGTCTTCCCAGTGCATGGGGATTGGGCTATACAGGGGGCCATCGGCTAGAACGCGTTCCAGTGTCGATACGCGGCTCCGCCGCGCGGGCTGCCGTACGTGCCCGCACGCGCCCGTACGCGGAACCGGCAGAGGCCGACCAGTTACGACCCCGGCGCGGCCGACGGTGCGGACGGGCGGGCCGGGGTCTTCCACACCGTGGCGAGGAGTGCTCTCAGCAATGCCCATCGACGCCGCCAAGGCCGTCTCGGCCGAACCCAGGACGACGGCTCTGACCTGGGGCCACAAGGACATCCAGCTCTACCACCTGGGCGTGGGGGCGGGCATCCCGGCCACCGACCCCGACGAGCTCCGCTACACCCTCGAGAGCAAGCTGCACGTTCTCCCCAGCTTCGCGACGGTCGCGGGCGGCGGCATGGCGCTGGCCGGCGGCCTGAGCGCCCCCGGCGTCGACGTCGACCTCGCCGCCGTCCTGCACGGCGGCCAGACCATCGCGCTGCACCGGCCCATCCCGCTCGCCGGGGACGCCACCCAGACGTCCAAGGTCGCCGCCGTCTACGACAAGGGCAAGGCCGCGGTCATCGTGCTGCGCAGCGACGTCGCCGACGCGGACGGGCCGCTGTGGACCTGCGACACCCGGATCTTCGTACGCGGAGAGGGCGGTTTCGGCGGCGAACGTGGACCCGCCGACCGGATCGAGCCCCCCGCCCGCGAGCCCGACCTGACTGTCGAGCGCCCGATCCGCGAGGACCAGGCGCTGCTCTACCGCCTCTCCGGGGACTGGAACCCGCTCCACGCCGACCCCGAGTTCGCCAAGGTCGCGGGCTTCGACCGGCCGATTCTGCATGGCCTGTGCTCGTACGGGATCGCGCTCAAGGCCGTCGTGGACACCGCCCTGGGCGGTGACGTCGCCCGCGTCCGCTCGTACACCACGCGGTTCGCCGGAGTCGTCTTCCCCGGCGAGACGCTGCGCATCCGGATGTGGCGGGACTCCGGCGCGCCGGGCCGCGTCCAGGTGCTGGCCACGGCCGTTGAACGGGACGACGCGCCGGTCCTGACCGACACGGTCGTCGAGCACACCGCCGAGCACGACTGAGAAGCAGACCTCGCACCGACGAGAGGAGCCGCTGTGCGCGCAGCCGTACTGCACGAGACAGGGCAGGACAAGCTCGAAGTCCTGGACGACATGGAGGCGGTGGGCTTCGGCCCGGGAAAGGTCAGACTGCGCGTCAAGGCCACCGGGCTGTGCCACTCCGACCTGTCCGCCATGAGCGGCGTACTGCCCCAGCCCGGGCCCTTCGTCCCCGGTCACGAGGGCGCCGGCGAGATCGTCGAGGTGGGGGAGGGGGTGACCGGCCTGAGCGCGGGCGACCGGGCGCTGGTGTGCTGGCTGCCCGCCTGCGGCTCCTGTCCGGCCTGCGAGCGCGGCCAGTCCCACCTGTGCCTGAGCGGCTTCATGAACGCCGGCATCCCCAACTTCAAGCGCCCCGGCGGCGCCCCGGAAGACATCTTCGGCTTCGCCGGGACCGGCACCTTCGCCGAAGAGGTCGTCCTGCCCGCGCAGTGCGCCGTGCCGATCCCGGATGACGTGCCGTACGACATCGCGGCCCTCATCGGCTGCGGGGTGACCACGGGGCTCGGCGCGGCCCTCAACACGGCCGAGGTCGAGGCGGGCTCCTCGGTCGCGGTCATCGGCTGCGGCGGCGTGGGCATCAGCGCGATCCAGGGAGCCCGGGCGGCGGGCGCCGCGCAGATCGTCGCCGTCGACCCGGTCGAGCCGCGGCGCGCGGCGGGCTTACGCTTCGGCGCCACGGAAGCGGTCGCGCCCGAGGGCCTGGACGACGCCAAGAACCGCGTCACGTCGGGTGAGGGCTTCGACTACGTGTTCGAGGTCGTCGGCAGGTCCGCCACCGCCCGCACGGCCTACGAGGCGACGCGGCGCGGCGGCACGCTGTGCGTGGTCGGGGCGGGGGCGGTGGACGACTTCCTGCAACTCAGCATGTTCGAGCTGTTCTTCGACGAGAAGCGGATCCTGCCCTCGCTGTACGGCGGCGGCGATGTGCTCCGCTCGTACCGGCGGGCCGTCGCGCTGTGGCGGGCGGGCCGGATCGACCTCGAAGGGCTCATCACCCACCGCGTGCGGCTCACCGAGATCAACGACGCGCTGGACCAGATGCGGACGGGCGAGGCGCTGCGCACCTGCATCCAGGTCTGACATTCGGACACCGAGCCCCGGGAGGACGTTCATGCCGAACATGCCGCTTGCGGGAAAGACCGCGATCGTCACCGGCGCCGGGCGGGGTCTCGGCCGCGCCGAGGCCCTGGAGCTGGCACGCCTGGGCGCCGCTGTCGTCGTCAACGACTTCGGCCGCCCCGGACGCGACGGCTCGGGCGAGGCGTCAGCCGCCCCCGCCGAGGCGGTCGCGCAGGAGATCCGGGCGGCGGGCGGACACGCCACGGCCCACGTCGGGGACGTGGCCGACTTCGAGCAGGCGGCCGAGCTGGTACGGCTCGCGGTCGACACCTACGGCGCGCTCGACATCCTGGTCAACAACGCGGGCATCCTGCGGGACCGGATGGTCTTCTCGATGACCGAGGACGAGTGGGACTCCGTCATCCGCGTCCACCTCAAGGGCCACTTCAACATGACCCGCTTCGCCGCCGCCCACTGGCGGGAGCGCTCCAAGGCGGCGGACGGCGGCCCGGTCGGCGGCCGGATCGTGAACACCTCCTCCGAGGCGTTCCTCGCCGGCTCCCCGGGCCAGCCGAACTACGCCGCGGCCAAAGGCGGCATCGTCGGGCTGACCACCTCCACGGCCGCGGCGCTCGCCAAATACGGCGTGACGGCCAACGTCATCTGCCCGCGCGCCCGCACCCGGATGACCGAGGACGTCTTCGCCGGCCTCGAACCCCCCGCCGACGGCACCCTCGACGCGCTCGCACCCGAACACGTCGCCCCGCTCGTCGGCTACCTGGCGGCTCCGGAGGCGGCGGGGGTGAGCGGGCAGGTCTTCGTCGTCCACGGTGGGATGGTCGCCGTCCTGGAGCGGCCGAAGGTGGCGCTGAAGGTGGACACGGAGAAGGAGGCCTTCACCTTCGACGAGTTGGACGGTGCCCTGACCCCGTACTTCGCCGGTCGGCCACGGGGGGAGACCTTCGCGGCGGTGGAGGTGCTGGGGCTCAAGCGGGCGTAGGGAGCATCGAGCGGCTGTCGCATCCCAACCAACCAAGACGGAGGTGTCGAACTGCTGCTGGTGGAGTGTGTATGAGTGTGTATGGCATGACTCTGGTTGCGTTATGATCTTCGCGTGAATCTGACTGAGTGGGCGCGAGCGCAGGGGATCAGTCCCCACACTGCGTATCGCTGGTTCAGGAACGGGACACTGCCGGT
>NZ_JARAXF010000010.1:0-71681 GCF_033793745.1 Streptomyces sp. ME19-01-6
GGCGGGTCTGCAGGGTATGGAGGTGCCGTTGCGGGTCGCGGTGATGGGGTGTGTGGTCAATGGTCCGGGTGAGGCGCGTGAGGCGGATCTGGGTGTGGCTTCGGGCAATGGCAAGGGGCAGATCTTTGTGAAGGGCGAGGTGATCAAGACCGTGCCCGAGTCGAAGATCGTGGAGACCCTGATCGACGAGGCCATGAAGATCGCCGAGCAGATGGAGAAGGACGGGGCCCGTTCGGGTACCCCCGAGGTCACCGTGAGCTGATACACGCAGATACGCAAGGAGGGGATCCGCGCATGCCACTACTGGAGCGCGTCCGGGGCCCGCGTGACCTCAAGGCGCTGACCGAGGGACAGCTGACCGAACTGGCGGAGGAGATCCGTCAGTTCCTGATCACCGCAGTGGCCAGAACCGGCGGACACCTGGGCCCCAACCTCGGTGTCGTCGAGCTGTCCATAGCGCTGCACCGCGTCTTCGACTCGCCCGTGGACCGGGTCCTGTGGGACACCGGGCACCAGTCCTACGTCCACAAACTGCTCACCGGCCGCCAGGACTTCTCCAAGCTCCGCGGCAAGGGCGGGCTGTCCGGTTACCCGTCGCGCGCCGAGTCCGAGCACGACGTCATCGAGAACAGCCACGCCTCCACCGCCCTGGGCTGGGCCGACGGCCTGGCCAAGGCCAACGAGGTGCTCGGCCGCACCGACCGGCATGTCGTCGCGGTCATCGGCGACGGCGCGCTGACCGGCGGCATGGCCTGGGAGGCGCTCAACAACATCGCCGCCGCCCGGGACCGCCCGCTGATCATCGTCGTCAACGACAACGAGCGCTCCTACGCGCCCACCATCGGCGGCCTCGCCAACCACCTGGCCACCCTCCGCACCACCGACGGTTACGAGCGCGTCCTGGCCTGGGGCAAGGACGTACTGCAGCGCACGCCCGTGGTCGGCCAGCCGCTGTACGAGTCGCTGCACGGCGCCAAGAAGGGCTTCAAGGACGCTTTCGCGCCGCAGGGCATGTTCGAGGACCTGGGCCTGAAGTACGTCGGCCCCATCGACGGACACGACATCGCGGCCGTCGAATCCGCCCTGCGCCGCGCCCGGCGCTTCCACGGCCCGGTCCTCGTCCACTGCCTCACCCAGAAGGGCCGCGGCTACCGGCCCGCGCTGGAGGACGAGGCCGACCGCTTCCACACGGTCGGCGCCATGGACCCGCTGACCTGCGCGCCCCTCGCGCCCTCCGGCGGCCGGTCGTGGACCTCGGTGTTCGGCGAGGAGATGGTACGGATCGGCGCCGAGCGCCCCGACGTGGTGGCGATCACCGCCGCGATGCTGGACCCGGTCGGCCTGACCGAGTTCGCCCGGGCGTATCCGCGGCGGGTGTGGGACGTCGGCATCGCCGAGCAGCACGCCGCGGTCTCCGCTGCCGGGCTCGCGACCGGCGGGCTGCACCCGGTCTTCGCCGTCTACGCCACCTTCCTCAACCGCGCCTTCGACCAGCTGCTGATGGACGTCGCGCTGCACAAGTGCGGGGTGACCTTCGTCCTGGACCGCGCGGGCGTCACCGGCACCGACGGGCCCAGCCACAACGGCATGTGGGACATGTCCCTGCTGCAGGTGGTGCCGGGCCTGCGGGTCGCCGCCCCGCGCGACGCGGACCAGCTGCGCGCCCAGCTGCGCGAGGCGCTCGACGTGGCCGACGCGCCGACCGTCATCCGCTTCCCGAAGGAGTCGGTGGGCGACCCGGTCCCGGCGCTCGGCCGCGTCGGCGGCATGGATGTGCTGCGACACGCAGGGCCCGAGCCGGCCGACCAGGGCGGCGGCGGTGATGTGCTGCTGGTCGTGGCCGGGGTGATGGCCCAGGTCGGCCTGACCGCCGCCGAGCTGCTGGCCGAGCGCGGCATCGGCTGCACCGTCGTCGACCCGCGCTGGGTCAAGCCTGTCGACCCCGCCCTGCCGGGGCTGGCGGCGCGCCACCGCGCCGTGGCCGTCGTCGAGGACAACAGCCGCACGGGCGGAGTGGGGGCGGCGGTCGCGCAGGCGCTGCGCGACGCCGAGGTGGATCTGCCGGTGCGCACCTTCGGCATCCCCGAGGCGTTCCTGGCGCATGCCAAGCGCGGGGAGGTGCTGGCCGACATCGGGCTCACCCCCGCCGAGATCGCGGGCCGGATCGGGGCGGCCCTGGCCCGTATCGACGCATCCGTCACCGCGCCCGTCACCGCCCCCGGTGCCACCGCGCCCGTCACCGTCCCCGCCACCGGCGCCGGGCGGCGCGCGGCCACCGCCCGCTCGGCCCCGCCCGCGGCCCGCAAGGAGAAGGACGCATGACAGCAGCCGAGCAGCGATCGGGCTTCGACCTCGGGAAGCTCCTGGCCGAGCGCGGATCCGAGCGGTACGACCTGCACGCCCGGCACCTCAACCACCAGCTGCCGCGCATGCTGCACACCATCGGCTTCGACAAGGTCTACGAGCGGGCCGAGGGCGCGTACTTCTGGGACGACGAGGACCGGGACTACCTCGATATGCTCGCCGGCTTCGGGGTGATGGGTTTGGGCCGTCACCACCCGGTCGTCCGCAAGGCGCTGCACGACGTCCTGGACGCCCAGCTGGCCGATCTGACCCGCTTCGACTGTCAGCCGCTGCCCGGCCTGCTCGCCGAGAAGCTGCTCGGCCACACCCCGCATCTGGACCGGGTCTTCTTCGGCAACAGCGGCACGGAGGCGGTGGAGACCGCCTTGAAGTTCGCCCGGTACGCGACGGGCAAGCCGCGCGTCCTGTACTGCGCGCACGCCTTCCACGGCCTGACGACCGGTTCGCTGTCGGTCAACGGAGAGGACTCCTTCCGTAAGGGGTTCGCCCCGCTGCTGCCGGACACCGCGATTCCACTCGGCGACCTGGCCGCGCTGGAGCGGGAGCTCAGACGCGGCGATGTGGCCGGGTTCGTCGTCGAGCCGATCCAGGGCAAGGGCGTCCACGAGACCCCGCCCGGCTATCTGCGCGCCGCCCAGGAGCTGCTGCGGAGGCACAAGGCGCTGCTGATCGCCGACGAGGTGCAGACGGGGCTCGGCCGGACCGGGGACTTCTTCGCGTACCAGCACGAGGCGGGCGTGGAGCCGGACCTGGTGTGCGTGGCCAAGGCCCTGTCGGGCGGCTATGTGCCCGTCGGCGCGACGCTCGGCAAGGACTGGATCTTCAAGCGCGTCTATTCGTCGATGGACCGGGTGCTGGTCCACTCGGCGAGCTTCGGCGCCAACGCGCAGGCGATGGCGGCGGGGCTGGCCGTCCTCGCGGTCATGGAGGACGAGAAGGTCGTCGAGAACGCCCGGCACACCGGCGACCTGCTGCGCACCCGCCTCGCCGCGCTGGTGGACCGCTACGAGCTGCTCCATGAGGTGCGCGGGCGCGGGCTGATGATCGGCATTGAGTTCGGGAAGCCGACCTCGCTGGGGCTGCGCAGCCGCTGGGCGATGCTGCAGGCGGCCCGCAAGGGGCTGTTCGCGCAGATGGTGGTGGTGCCGCTGCTGCAGCGGCACCGCATCCTCACCCAGGTCTCCGGCGACCATCTGGAGGTGATCAAGCTGATTCCGCCGCTGATCATCGGGGAGCGGGAAGTGGACCGCTTCGTCGAGGCGTTCACGGCCGTCATGGACGACGCGCACGGGGGCGGCGGGCTCATGTGGGACTTCGGGCGGACGCTCGTCAAGCAGGCGATGGCCCACCGCTGACCGCCCCCGGGCGGCCGGCGGCGGCCCCGGCCCCGCCGGCTCCAGTGCCTCAGTCGCCTCAGTTGGCGAGCAGCCGCTCCCGCAGCCGCTCCCGCTTGGCCGCATCGAGCCCGAGCCCCCGGGCGAGGTACGTCTCGGTGTCGCCCCAGGTCTCCTCGATGGCCTCGAAAGCGGCCGCCAGATACTCGGCGCGGGCGTCGAAGAGCGGTGCGAGCAGCGCCATGACCTCGGGGGACATCCCGTCCTCGGCGTGTGAGGCGCGCCACACCTTATAGCGGCGGTGGGCGGCGGCCGACTCCAGGTAGTCGGCCTCAATGGCGTCCCGCTCCACACGGAGGGCCAGCAGGGTCACCGCGATCGACAGGCCCGCGCGGTCCTTGCCGGCCGAACAGTGCATCAGCGCGGGCGCGCCGCCGTCCGCGAGCTCGTCGAGCACCCGGCTGTGCTCGGTGGTACGGGTGGTGATGGTCAACCGGTACGAGTCGATCATCCGCTGCGCCGCCCGCCCCTCGCCGAGCATGTTGCGCAGGGTGGCCAGATTCCCCTCGCGGACCATGGTCCAGAACCCGGTGCCGTCGGCCGGATCGGACAGCGGGAGGTTGACGGTCCGCACGCCCGGGAGCGCCACATCCAGGCCCTCGAGTTTGATGTCGGCGGAGTTCCGGAAGTCGAAGACGGTGTGCAGCCCGAGCGAGCCGAGGAACGCGGCGTCGCTGTCGGAGGCATGCGCCAGATGGCCGCTGCGGAACAGTACGCCACGCCCCACGCGCCGCCCGTCGACGGTCGGCAGACCGCCCACGTCCCGGAAGTTGCGCACCCCCGTGAGCTCGGGCTCGGTCGACGGGACCTGCGGCGTCTGCTGCGTCACGGGCGCTCCTTCGGCTCGGCCGCCGGCGCCGCTCATCGGCGAGGCGGACTGTGCTGACCATACGACATACGTGTGCGGGGGCGACTGGGCCGCGACCGGACCGCGACCGGGCAGCGCTCGGTCGGTGATTCGTCGGGTCGACGGGCACTCCGGGCATTGCGCGCCGGGTGCACTGCCCCGATGATGTTCCAGTCTGTGCGGAATTGGGGAGAGTGATGATCGAAATCGGTGGTAGTGGTCGGATCTGGCTGCTGTCGGGGCGGAGCAGCAGCTATGCGCTGCACCTCACGGAGGATGACGAGTTGCTTCACCTCCACTGGGGCGCGCGCATCGCGCTCCCCGACGCGGAGGCGCTCGCTGCTGAATCCGTCCCCGCCTCATGGGGGTTCGAATCACCTCTGGACGGGCGCGAAGAGTTCCCGGTGGAAGGCGGGCCCCGCTTCGTACGCCCCGCCCTGTCGGTGCGGTCGCAGGATGTCAGGGGCACCGAGTGGCGCTTCGAGCGGGGCGTGGTGGCCGACTCCGGGGAGGAGCTGCGGCTCCACTTCCACGACCCGCTGCACCACCTCGCCCTCACCCTCCACTACCGGATGCGTGACGACTTCGACGTGATCGAGCGCTGGACCACCGCGGCCCACGCGGGCGGCCCGGACGACGCCCCGCTGGAACTGCTGCGCATCGACTCCGCCGCCTGGTCCCTCCCGGCGCGCGACCGCTGGCGGCTGACCCATCTGTACGGGCGCTGGGCCGCCGAGAGCCAGCTGGCGCGCACCGACCTCACGCCCGGCGAGAAGGTGCTCGGCAGCCGCCGCGGCCACACCAGCCACCAGCATCTGCCCTGGATAGCCCTGGACTCCGGCGAGGCCACCGAAGAACACGGCGAGGTGCACAGCTGCGCCCTCGCCTGGTCCGGGTCCTGGCGGATCGCCGTCCAGCGGCTGCCCATCGGCGCGGTGCAGGCGGTCGGCGGCGTCGGCCACGACGACTCGGGCCAGCTGAGCCTGGCGCCCGGCGAGTCCTTCACCACCCCCGCCTTCGCGGGCCTGTGGACCGACGGCGGGTTCGGCGCCGCCAGCCGGGCCTGGCACGCCTGGCAGCTGGCCCATGTGATCCCCGGCGCCGACGGGCACCGGCCGGTGCTCTTCAACTCCTGGGAGGCTACCTTCTTCGACGTCAGCGAGGAGCAGCAGCGGGGGCTCGCCCGACGCGCCGCCGACATGGGCGTGGAGCTGTTCGTCGTCGACGACGGCTGGTTCGGGGCGCGCACCCACGACCGCGCCGGGCTCGGCGACTGGACCCCCAACCTCGACCGCTTCCCCGGCGGGCTGAAGCCGCTGGCGGACGAGGTGCACGGGCTGGGCATGCAGTTCGGGATCTGGGTCGAGCCGGAGATGGTCAACGCCGACAGCGACCTCTACCGGGCCCACCCCGACTGGGTGCAGCACCACCCCGGCCGCACCCGCACCGAGTTCCGCAACCAGCTGGTGCTCAACCTCGCCCGGCCCGACGTACGCGAGCACCTGTGGGAGCGGCTGGACACCCTGCTGTCCAGCGCGCCCATCGACTATGTGAAATGGGACTTCAACCGGTCCTTCTCGGACGCGGGGTGGCCGGGCGACCCGTACCCCCAGCGGCTGTGGATCGAGCATGTGCGCGGGCTGTACGAGCTCCTGGGGCGCCTGCGGGCCGCACACCCGGACGTCGCCTTCGAGTCCTGCTCGGGCGGCGGCGGCCGGATCGACCTGGGCATCCTCGGCCTCACCGACCAGGTGTGGACCTCGGACAACACCGACCCGCTGGACCGGCTGCCCATCCAGCACGGCTTCAGCCAGCTGCACCCGGCCCGCGTCATGGCCGCCTGGGTCACCGACACCCCCAACACCCTGGGCAATCAGCGCATCACCTCGCTGCGCTTCCGCTTCGTCAGCGCGATGGCCGGCGTGCTGGGGGTGGGCGGCGATCTGAGCCGATGGAGCGAGGAGGAACTCGCCGAGGCGCGCGACTGGGTGGCGCTCTACAAGCGCATCCGGCCCGTCGTCCAGCACGGCGAGCTGTACCGGCTGCGGCCGCCGGGGGACGGCGGACTCACCGCCGTGCAGTATGTGCGCGGCGAGGAGACCGTGGTGCTGGCCTGGCTGCACGCGCAGAGCCTCGGCGAGCGGCAGCCCAGGCTGCGACTGCGCGGACTCGACCCCGAGAGCCGGTACGAGGACCTGGAGACCGGGACGGTCCACCGGGGGGCCGTGCTCGGCCACCACGGCCTCGAGACCGGACTGCGTCGCGACCTGGACGCCGCCGTATTCCACCTTCGGCGGATCTGACCAGGTGGGATAGATCACCCCTCGTCAACCCCTGCCTACGGTGGCGTAGGTCACTGGCCAGGGAGGAGGATGTCGGGACGTGGCAGACGATGCGAAGAGACTCAACAGCGGTGTGATCGGGGCGTACGCCGCCATCGGGGACAGCTTCACCGAAGGCGTCGGCGACCCGGGCCCCGAAGGCGTTTTCATCGGCTGGGCGGACCGGCTGGCCGTCCTGCTCTCCGACCGGCACTCCGGAGCCGGGCCCACCGGCGGCCCGGCTCCGGCCGACTTCCGCTACGCCAACCTCGCCGTGCGGGGCCGGCTCCTCGACCAGATCGTCGAGGATCAGGTCCCGCGCGCGACGGCGCTCGGCCCCGATCTGGTGACCTTCTGCGCGGGCGGCAACGACATCCTGCGGCCCGGCAGCGACCCCGACGACGTCGCCGAGCGCTACGAGGCGGCCGTGGCCCGGCTCACCTCCAGCGTCGGCACGGTGCTGCTGTGCACCGGGTTCGACACCCGCGGCGTGCCGGTGCTGCGCCATCTGCGCGGCAAGATCGCCATGTATTCGGCCCATGTGCGGGCGATCGCCGACCGGTACCAGTGCCCGGTGCTCGATCTGTGGTCGCTGCGCTCCGTACAGGACCGGCGCGCCTGGAGCGATGACCGGCTCCACCTGTCGGCCGACGGACACACCCGGGTCGCGCTGCGCGCCGCCCAGGTGCTCGGCCTCGACGTGCCGGCCGACCCGGACCAGCCGTGGCCGCCGGAGGGGCCGCGCACGGCCGCCGAGGTGCGCCGGGACAACCTCCACTGGGCACGCGAACACCTGGTGCCCTGGATCGGCCGACGGCTGCGCGGGGAGTCGTCGGGAGACCATGTGGAACCCAAGCGGCCGGACCTGCTGCCGCTGCGGCACTGAAAGCTCCCCCAGGGAAGTCTCAGGAGAGCCCGAAGAGAAGCGACGAGAAACAGCGGCCGAAACAGCGGAGAGAATCAGCGAAGACGAAGCGGGGTCGCGCCAGGGGAGCCTAAACTAGGTAGGCCCACACGGCGCGGCCCGTGCCGTCGGCGTCCGGTCTGACGCCCCATGCCTCGGACAGGGCCTCGACCAGCATCAGCCCGCGGCCGCCCTCCTGGTCCACGCTCACCGACCGGGCCTGTGGCTCCGTGCGCGCACACCCTTGGTCGGCCACTTCCAACCGCAAGCGCTTGCTCATGAGCTGCATCGTGCACCGGACCTCCTCACTGGAGGTGTGGCGTACGGCGTTGGTGAAGAGCTCGGAGACGACCAACTCGGCGTTGTCGCACATCTCCTGCCCGGCGCCCCATGAGCACAGTCGCAGCACGACCAGCCTTCTCGCCTCCGCGACGGAAGTGCTCAGTGCCGGAAGACGAAACGCGTCCTGCAGGCACGGAGCGGAGAGCGAGCCGCTGCGCCCTAACCGGAGAGCCTCATAGGAAGGAGCCACGTCGCCACTATGCTCTGCGCCACTCGCGTATGGCAAGGTTCAATCTGTAAATTGCAGAATCGAAGAGACAGTCTGTTGCTGAGGCTGAGCGCGTGCCAGACTGCTGCGATGTGAAGGTAGTTGGAGGGGGACGGTAGTGGCGGATGGGCGAGCGGGCGGCGCCCCGACCGTCCTGAGAGTCGTGCTCGGCAAGCGGCTGCAGGACCTCAGGGAGAAGGCCGGGCTGTCATACGAGCGGGCGGGCCGCGCTCTCGACGTCACCCATGCCACGATCCGCCGCATGGAGAAGGCCGAAGTCGGCCTGAGGCTCCCGTATGTCGAGAAGCTGCTGCGCGTCTACGGGGTCACCGACCCGGAAGAGGTCGAGGGATTCCTCTCCCTCGCCCGCGAGGCCAACAAGCCCGGCTGGTGGCACCGCTTCCGGGATGTGCTGCCCGCGTGGTTCAACACCTTCGTCAGTCTGGAGGGCGAGGCCAACCTCATCCGGGCCTATGAGCCGCACTATGTCCCCGGGCTGCTGCAGACCGAGGACTACGCCCGTGCGGTGATGTGTGCCGGAATGCCGCACGCGCTCGACTCGGAGACCGAGCGCAATGTCGCCCTGCGGATGGAGCGGCAGTCCCTCCTCACGCGCCCGAACCCACCGATGCTGTGGGTGGTGATGGACGAAACGGTGCTGCGCCGTCCCATCGGCGGGCCCGAGGTCATGCGCGATCAGATCACGCGGCTCATCGAAGCCGCGGCGATGCCCAACATCAGGTTGCAGATCATGCCGTTCGACGCCGGGCCGCACCCGGCGATGTACGGCCCCTTCCATATCTTCCGGTTCCCGATCCAGGAACTGCCGGATATCGCGTACACGGAGACGCTCGTCAGCGGCTCCTACTTCGACCAGCGCGATGACGTATCGGCGTTCCTGGAGGCCTTGGACCGGATGTGTGCGCAGGCCGCGCCTGCACAGACCACTCAGGCCATTCTGAGTGGCATTCGCAAGGAGATCTGATCGATGGATCGCATTCGCAGGGACCGCGTCTACAGCGGAATGCCGGCGACGGACCTCGGCACCGAGGGCTGGCACAAGCCGTGGAGCGGTGGCAATGGGGGAAGTTGCGTCGAGGCGATGAGGCTGAAGGACGGGCGAGTGGCGCTGCGCCAGTCCACGGATCCCGACGGACCCGCCCTCATCTACACGCATCTGGAGATGAAGCGGTTCATCCAGGGTGCGAAGGCCGGCGAAGCGGATTTCCTGCTCGCCTGACGCAGCCACGGGTCACAGGGGAGTGAGTGACCGACATAAATGGAGAACGGTGTGACCGACCAAGGATTCTCCGTCCAGGAGATAAACACCAGCACGCCTCATCCGGCCCGGATGTACGACTACTACCTCGGGGGCTGGGACAACTACGAAGCCGACCGCAGAGCGGCCGACCGCATTCTCGAAGTAACACCGACCATCCGCGGCACCGCCCGTGCCAACCGGGAGTTTCTGCACCGGGCCGTGCGCACCGTCGTCGCGGGTGGGGTACGGCAGATCATCGACATCGGGACCGGCATCCCGACGTCGCCGAACACCCATGAGGTTGCCCGGGAGATCGCGCCGGAAACCCGGGTGGTCTACATCGACAACGATCCGATCGTGGCCACGCACGCGAGCGCCAAGCTGACGAACACGGGTGGCACGAGCTTCGCGCTGGGGGACGTGCGCAAGCCCACCGAGGTCCTCGACCGGCCCGCGGTGCGGGAGTTCGTCGACTTCACCGAGCCGGTGGCGCTGCTGCTGGTCGCGGTGTTGCACTTCGTCAAGGACGAGGAGGACCCGGCCGGGATCCTCGCCACCCTCACCGAACGGCTGGCTCCGGGCAGCTTTCTGGTGATCAGCCATGGCACCTTGGACTTCACCGGCCAGGCCGACATCGCCGCGGAGGTGTACCGGAAGTCCACGGCAAGCCTCAACCTGCGCGGCCACGCCGAGATCCTGCCGTTCTTCGACGGGTTTCCGCTGCTGGAGCCCGGCCTGGTCCAGGTGCCGTCATGGCGGCCGGACGGCCGCCTACCGGACAAGAGGACCCGCGCCGACGTCGGCGTCTACGGCGGGGTGGGGCGCAAGCCCTGAGCCCGTGCCGACGGCGGCCGGAATCCGCTCCAGCACCCCGCCCGCGAACACGTCGTACAGCGGCAGCGTCTCCAGGTGCACATAGCCGATGTGGCAGTCGCAGACGGCGAGCGGACAGGGGCGGGGCGCGAGGGCCGCGCGGTACGAGCCGTCGTAGAGGTTGCCCAGCTCCGCGCGGACGAAATGGCAGCGGCGCACCGTGCCGTCGCCGTCCACCGAGACCACCGAAGCGCCGGTCCGGCATCGAAGGCCGGCGCTTCGGTGCGGATGACGGCTGTAGCCGAACAGCGGGTCGAGCGCGGTCCACTCGGCCGCTTCCCCGTCCGTATAGGAGCGCCCCTCGGCGGCGTTGACCCACAGATAGACCCGCTCGGGCAGATCGGCGCGCAGCCTCCGGGCGGGCTCCAGGTGCTCGGGCAGGCCGACGATGCCGACGCTGTGGCGCACCCCGAGCGCCGTCAGCTCACGGCTCTTGGCCAGAAACCGGTCGTACGGCGTCTGGCCCGGGTGGAAGGTGCACCACAGCGCCAGGGTGTCCAGGTCGGCCTCCGCCATCCAGCCCGTACGGCAGCTCAGATTCGTCTGGATCGCCACCCGCTCGATATGCGGCAGCCGGCTGAGCTCGGTCAGCGCGCGGCGGTACCAGGAGCGCACCAGGCCCTCGCCCCACGGGGTGAACAGCACCGACAGCCGGTCCCCGGTGTTCGCCGCGGCCCACGCGGTGAAGCGCTCCAGGGCGGCCCGGTCGGCGCGCAGTTGCTCCCGGGTGTCGCGCCGCTTGGCGAACGGGCAGTACGGGCAGTCGTAGTCGCACGAGGCCAGCGGGCCCCGGTACAGGATCGTCAGGTCCACACCGGCCGCCTCACCGCAGGTCGTAGTCGGCCATGGCGGCGCGCACCGCCGGGGAGAACAGCTCGGGCCCCAGCGCGTCGGAGTGCGCCAGCCCCTCGGGGGAGAGCCGCAGCAGGCCGGGGGCGGCGTCCGGATCCAGCCAGCCGCGCTCGGCGAACCGCGCCAGCTCGGTCGGGAAGTCCTCGGCCGGGTCGGTGCCGAACCGGGCCCGGTAGCCGGCGACCGGCATGCCCTGTGCCTGCAGGACCGACTGCAGGAGATGGCGCCGCCGGGCCTCCTCGGCGGTCATGATGCGGCCCACCTCGGCGCGCGCGAAGTCGGTCGCGGGACGCGCTGTGTAGTCGTCGATGATGCCGCGGATCTCCCGCATGTCCACCGCGTAGTCGAACGAGTAGTGCAACGCGGAGGTGTACGAGCGGGCGCCGCAGCCCAGCCCGACCATGCCGTCGGTCTGGCAGGCGTAGTCCTCCCCGCCGGTCCCCGGCGCGTCCCGGCGGCGGAACATGCGCATCGACACCTGCTCATAGCCCTGGGCGAGCAGATGGTCCCGGCCCGCCCGGTACAGCCGCAGCCGCTGGGCGTCCCACTCCGCCTCCGTGGCCGCCGCGTCGCGGCGCCCCAGACCGGTCAGCGGGCGCACGTACAGCGGATACAGATACAGCTCCTCGGGGCGCCAGGCCAGGGCGGCGTCCAGCGACTGCCGCCAGCTCCGCTCGGTCTGCCCGTCGATGCCGTAGATCAGGTCGATGTTCAGCACGGGGATGCCGGCCTCGCGGACCCGCCCCAGCGCGGCCTCGACATCGGCCCGGCGCTGCGGCCGCACCGCCGAGCGCGCCTCGGCGTCCACGAAGCTCTGCACCCCCAGGCTCAGCCGGGTGGTGCCGCGCCCGGCCAGTACGGCCAGCCGGTCGGCGGTCGCGGTGGCCGGGGAGGCCTCGACCGAGAGCGGAACGGCCGCGAGATCGGCCCCCATGCGCCGGCTCGCGATATCGCACAGTCGCTCCAGCTCCGCCGCCTCCAGGAAGGTCGGCGTGCCGCCGCCGAAGGCGGCCGTGGCGAACCGGGCCCCGTTGCCGAGCGCCTCGCGGACCGTGTCCGCCTGCCGCTCCAGGGCGCCGAGATAGGCGCTCACCAGCCCCTCGGGGGCGCCGACGCGGGTGAAGAGGTTGCAGAAGCCGCAGCGCACCTCGCAAAAGGGGATGTGCAGATACAGCGACAGCGAGTCCTTGGGCTCTTCCGCCCACAGGTCGCGCAGCGCGGGGCGTGGATCCAGCGGGCGGTAGGCGGTCTTGTGCGGGTACGCGTAGACATACGACTGGTACGGGCTGACCGTGCCGGTGGTGGCGGTGGCGGTGGCGTGGCTGACGGTGGTGCTGGTGGTCATGAGGCCTCGAGGAAGAAGTGGGTGTACGGCACGGTCCAGACGACTTCATGGCCGAGCCGGTGGCCCGTGTAGCCGTCGTCTCCGTACGCGGTGCCGTGGTCGGAGCAGACGATCGCGAAGCCGGGGCCGCGACCGCTCAGCGCGGAGAACAGCCGGCCGATGTGGCGATCGACGTACTCCAGCGCGGCGGCGTGGGTGGCGCGCGAGTCGCCCGCCTCGCGGGTCGCGCCGGGCAGATGGAACCAGTTGGGCTGGTGCAGCGCCGAGACGTTGACAAAGAGGAACAGCCGTCGGGCCGGCGGCAGCCCGGCGATGACCTTCTCGGCGCACGCGACCTGCGCCTCGAAGGAGGTGGGGGACGGAACGCCGAACTCCGGCTTCCAGTGGCTCTCCTGGAAGAGGCCGGGGAGCACCGAGCCCAGCGGGCCCCGCTTGTTGAAGAACCCCACCCCGCCCACGCACACCGTGTGGTACCCGGCGGCCACGAGCCCGGACACCAGGTCCGGGGTGTCGAACACAAAGGTCCCCTCGGCGGTGGTCTCGCTGCCCGCGAACCGGGCGGCGAACAGCCGCCGGTGCGGGCCCGGCGTGGCCGGCGTGGGCAGGAACCCGGCGAACATCGCCTGGTGCGAGGCGTAGGTGAAGCTGCCGGGCGCATGCCGCTTGTCCCACACCCCGCCGGGGAGCCGGCTCGAAAGATGGGGGATTCGGCCCTCGGCCGCCAGCTCGGCCGCCACGTCGTAGCGCAGCGTGTCCAAGGTGACCAGCAGCAGATCGTGGCTGCCCACGACCTCGTTCATATCGGGCTCAGCCAAGGGCATCGGCGCCGCCCCCTCCCGCCGCTCCTCCGGCAGCCCCTGTTGCCGCCTCTTTTGCCACCGTTTTTGCCGCGGGCGTTAGCCGCCGGACCGCGGCCGCGACCTGCGCGCCGTAGGTGTCCAGGCCCTCCGCGCCGCTGCCGGGCAGGCCGGTCAGCCGGGGCAGCAGATCGCCGAAGGCGTTGACCTCGCCGATCGAGAAGCGCCGCCATCCCGTGCCGGGCAGCAGATCGACGCCGACGCACAGGGTGCCGGGGAAGCAGGCCGCCGCCCGCTCCGCCAGGCCCAGCACCTCGCCCCAGGACACCCCGGCCGCCTCCGCCGCGGCGCGCGCGGCGGCCAGATCGCCGCGGATGCCGCCGAGGTGGAGGTTGGTCATGGGGGAGCGGCTGGTGCGCACCACGGCGTGGCTCGCCCGCCCGTCGACCACCACGACCCGCAGGTCGGCGGCGCGGCCGTGCTGCGCCGCCTTGGGCACCCAGCGCTCAATGTGCAGCCCGTCGGGGGCCAGCGTGTCGACGATCGCGGCGATCTCGGCCTCCGTCTCGTACCGGCGCACCCGCAGGGAGTTGAAGAGCCGCCCGTCGGCCGTGCGCTCGACCGAGGTCGCCGCGCGCACCCGGCCGTGCGCACCCCATTCGACGGCGAGCACCCCGGAGGCGGACGAGCCGTGCGCGAGCTTCACAAAGGCGCGGCGCAGCCCGCCGGAGCCGGCCAGCAGCGCCCGTACGTCCTCCCAGCCGCGGACGGGCGGCGCCTGGGGACCGGAGGTCGGCGACGGCGGCACCGGGACCCCGGCCTCGCTCAGCACGCCGTGGCACAGCCGCTTGTCGAACATGATGGCCAGCTCGTCCGGATCGTCGAGCATCACCGCGCCCGCCGTACGGGCCGCCTCGGCGACCTGGCGCACGGCGCCGGTGAACCGGGCGTACCAGTGCGCGGTGCCCTCGACGCGGGTCGGGTCGGCGGCGCCGCGCAGCAGCAGCTCGACCTCCTCGTCCTCGCCCGGGGAGTCCAGCCGCACCGTCTCGCCCGGCTCGAACCGGGGCCTGCTGTCGTACAGCACCTCGCGCCAGGGCAGCACCCGGGGCGCGGGCAGGCCCGCGGCCAGCACGGCGTCCGCGAACATCTCCACCCGGCGGCCCCCGGGGTTGCCGATCACCGCGAAGCGCACGTCGTGGCGCACGTCATTCGGAGACGGCGACATAGCGGTGCTCCTCGTTGCTGTCGTCCCACTCGAACCTCTGCGCCCGTTGCTGCTCCGAGAGGTCCACCTCGACCCCGCTCGACTCCAGCGCGTCGCGCACCCGCTGCGCCAGCTTCTCGCTCAGGTAGTGGTGGTGGAGGTCGAGCAGCATGAGATGGGTCAGCGGCTGACCGCCCAGCAGGGCCTCGGCCCCCACGTCGGTCAGCACGCCCATGGACAGGTCGAGGGAGGTGAGCTGGGCGACGACGGGAGCGGCGGCGACGGCGGCGGCTATCTCGTCCTGGATCTCGCTGTTCTGCAGGCCCAGATGGCTCAGCTCGGGGAAGCGGCCGCCGGCCAGCAGCGGGGCGAGGTCGGCGAGGGTCGCGTCGCCGCCGTACTGGTCGATCCCCAGCCACAGCGCGAGGTGCTCCAGCCGGGGGAGTTCGCTGTCGCAGACGGCCCGGACGACCGAGGCGGGCAGACCGCCCGACTCGAACCGCAGCCTCCGCAGCCGCTCATGGCGCACGGGGCGGAAGGCCAGCGCCTCCTCGGGCCCCCCGTAGCCGCAGCCGCGCACCACGAACTCCTCGAGCAGCGGGTACGCCTCGACCACGGGCGTGACGTCGGCCATCTCCAGCCACGACAGCTCGCACTGCTCGCCCGTCACATCGCCGATGAACAGCGACCGCAGCGCCGGCAGCCGCCCGGCCGACTCCGTCAGCAGGTCGAGCACCGGCCGCACGTTCTCGTATCCCCCTTCACCCCACCAGGCGCCGATGACGATCGCACGGATCCGGTCCGCCGGGACGGTTTCCAAGAACTCCCGCCACAGCTGCTCGAAGGTCCGGTCCTCGCCGAAGTCGCTGGCCAGCCGCCAGGCGACGGCGTCGGCGGGCGGCAGGTCGGTCGCGTCGGTCCCGGACCCGGCGAAGTCGGCGACGGGGAGACCCGCGAAGGACTCCAGGAGTTCGCTGATCATGAGGCGGTGCGGTCCTTTCGGTCGTCGTGGGGCACGGCGGTCGAGGTCTTGGGCAAGGGGGGCGTCACTCGGAGACCGCGGTGTAACGCCACACCTGGACCTCTCGGTCGTCCTCCTCCTCGTCCTCGTCGCCCTTCTCGGAGAGGTCGAGCTCCACGCCGGAGGGCTCCAGGGCCTCGCGCAGCCGCTCCTCCATCGCCTCGGAGAAGAAGTTGTAGTGCAGATCGAGCGTCTTGAGATGGGTCAGCGGCTGGCCTTCGAGCAGGGCCTCGGCGCCCGTGTCCGTCAGCACGCCCATGGACAGGCTCAGGGAGGTGAGCTGGGCGACGATGGGGGCGGCGGCGACGGCGGTGGCTATCTCGTCCTGGATCTCGCTGTTCTGCAGCCCCAGGTGGCGCAGTGCGGGGAAGCGGCCCCCCGAGAGGAGCCCGCCGAGATCCGCGACGGTCGCGTCGCCCCCGTACTCGCTCACCCCCAGCCACATCTCCAGCCGCTCCAGCGCGGGCAGTTCGCTGTCGCAGACGCCGCGCACCGCCGCGCCGGGCAGCCCGCCGCTCTCGAAGCAGAGCGTGTGCAGGTGCTCGTGGGTGACGGCGGGGAAGGACAGCTTCATGCCGCCGCGGATCTTCAGCTCCCGCAGCCGGGGGAAGGCGTCCAGGACCGGGGTGACGTCGGACTGTTCGATCCAGGAGATCTCGGCCTGCTCCGCGTCGATGTCGCCGATGAAGACCGCGTCGAGGGCGGGGAACCGGTCCTTGGCGGCGACAAGCGGCTCGATGACCGCGCTGGAGTCGTCCACGTATGTCTCGCCCCACATGCCGAAGATCAGCGCCCGCACGCGGGAGGTGTCCACCGTGTCCAGGAACCGCTGGAAGCGGCCGGCGTAGCCGCCGTCCGAATCCGAGTCGCCGTAAGGGTCGTGGGAGAGCCTCCATGCCACGGTCTCCGGCTCGGGGAGCTCCCGCTTCTGGTCGGGCGACGGGAAGTCGAAGGCCGGGAGGCCGTGCAGTTGCTCGTGGTTTTCGGCGTAGTCCATGCCGGGAGATCTCCTGATGCTTCGAGTGGGCGTGCCCGTTTCCGAACGACGTGCGAAGAGTTCTACCAAGCCCCACCGACAGCGGTGGCGGCGGGCGTTGTCCAAGCGTTGTCAGACCCCGCGCCTAACGTCGTGGACATTGACCGGCCCCCGTACCAGCGGTGGGTCCGGACGCTGCTGTGCGGTGAAAAAGGAGAAGCGCATGTACCGCCAGGGAGACGTGCTGATCGTGCCGGTGGCCGAGGAGGCACTGCTGCCGAACACCGAAGCGCTGCCGCGGCAGCCGCGGGACCCGCGGGGGCGGCTGGTGCTGGCGCTGGGCGAGGTGACCGGACACGCCCATGCGGTGGTCGGGCCGGGCACGCTGGTGCGCGAGTCGGGGCCGTTCGGCGTGTCGTACCTCCATCTGCCCGACGGCGGGAGGGTGGTGCACGAGGAACACGCGGCGATACCGCTGCCCAAGGGGTGGTACCGCGTGGTGCGGCAGCGGGAGTACGTGCCGGGCGCCGTGCGCGTGGTGGCGGACTGAGAACCGGAACTGGGAAACGGGAGACGAAAACCATGAGCTCCATGACGACGGCATCGGACATCGCGGGGCCGGGCAGCACGGAATCCGACGTCGCGGGTCCGGACGGCATCGCCGGTTCGGGCAGCGCGGAAACCCTGAGCCCGGTCGAGCGGTGGCGGGCGGTGGCCGCGGCCACGGGCCCGGCCGACCGCCGGGCCGCGGAGGAGGGCGTGCTGCTGGCCTACGACGCGGCCGGGGCGGCGCGCCCGGAGCGGATCGTGTGGGTCGACTCCCCACGGGAGGGCACGGCGGCGGCGATGCTGCTGACCGGCCGGGATGGCGCACTGCCGCGGGAGATCGCGGACCGGGCGGCCGGCGCGCTGCGCGCGGCGGGGGTCGAGCCGGTGGCGGGCGCGGCGGGCGCCTGTGTCCGGGAGGCGGTGCGCACCCTTCCGTGGGCGGCCGCGCGACAGCGGCTGCACGGCGCGCTCGGCAGCTCCGGCTGGGCCGAGCGATGGGCCCTGACCGGCGCGCCGCTGTGGGATGTCACCCGCTCCCTCACCGAGCGTGTCCGCACCGGAATCGTCGAGGCCCTGGCGGCGGGGTCGGACCGGGACCAGGAGTCCGCCGTCCGGCTGGCCATGCTGGACGCGGTGCTCGGCCAGCACGACGCGCCGTGGCTGGCGGCGGTGACCGAAGAGGGCGATGCCGGCTCGGCCGAGGGCGCGGAGGGCGGCGAGCTCGCCGGCCAGGCCGCGGTGGCGCGGTCCGCGGGGTGGTGGTGGCCGTACGAGAAGGCCGTGGTCATCGCCGAGCGTCCGGTCACGCTGCACCGCGACGAGGCGGGCCGCCTCGACAGCGGCACCGGGCCCGCGCTGGCCTACCCCGACGGCTTCGCGCTGTACGCGTGGCGGGGCATGCCGGTGCCCGCGGCCTTCCTCGAGCAGCTGTCCGAGCTCACCGCCGAGCGCATCCGCACCGAGGAGAACGCGGAGCTGCGCCGCGTCATGCTGGAGCACTACGGCTACGACCGCTATCTCACCGAGTCCGGGGCGCGGCCGGTGCACCGCGATGAGACCGGGGTGCTGTGGCGCATCGAGATGGCCGGGGACGAGCCGGTGACCATGGTCGAGGTGGTCAATTCCACGCCGGAGCCGGACGGTACGCATCGCACGTACTGGCTGCGCGTGCCGCCGCACACCGCCTCTGCCCGTGAGGGCGTCGCCTGGACCTTCGGCCTGGACGCCGACGGGTACGCCCCCAAGCGCCAGACCTGATCCGGGCACCATGACCCCGCACGACGCCATGGTCAACCAGCGGGGCTTCGGCGAGACGATCCGCAGCATCAACGGCAGCGTCGAGTGCAACGGCGGAAACCCCGGCCAGGCGCAGAGCCGGATCGACGCCTATCAGAGGTTCGTCCAGATACTGGGGACCGCCCCCGGATCCAACCTCAGCTGCTGATCAGCGAAACCCAGCGGAACAAGTTCAGCGGTCTCGCGAGTTGTCCAAGCAGCGCGGCGGTCCCCGCCGCGCTGCCACACCGCAGACCGTACGGGGGTATCCGCCCCCTCACCCAGGAGGTGCCGTGACCGGCCCCAGCCAGAAACGTGCCCGGCTCGCCTCCACCCTGCGCCCCGCCGCCTTCGGGGCTGACCCGGCCGGTGAGCGGATGGAGCGCATCCGCCGGTCGCCGAACTTCGCGAACGGCGTGTTCGTGAACCCGGTGGGCGCCCGCATCGCGCCGTCCGGCTCCATGCTGAAGCTCCTGCCCACGTACTTCCGCAAGGAGGAGCGCGTCCGCCGGGCCCCCGCCGGGCCCGTGCCGGTGCACCCCACCACCCTCGCCGACCTGGCCGCGCCGCCCGCCTCCGGGCTGCGGCTGACCTGGATGGGCCACTCGACCGTGCTGGCGGAGATCGACGGGCGGCGGGTGCTGTTCGACCCGGTGTGGGGCGAGCGCTGCTCGCCCTTCTCCTTCGCGGGGCCGAAGCGGATCCACCCGGCGCCGGTGCCGCTGCGCGAGCTGGGGCCGGTCGATGTGGTGGTGATCTCCCACGACCACTACGACCACCTGGACATGCCGACCATCCGCGCCCTGGTGCGGTCGGAGGCGGCGTTCGTGGTGCCGCTGGGCGTCGGCGCCCATCTGGAGCGCTGGGGCGTGCCCGAGCGGCGGATGACCGAGCTGGACTGGCGCGAGTCGACGGAGGTGGCCGGCCTGCGGCTCACCGCCACCCCGGCCCGCCACTTCTGCGGTCGCGCGCTGCGCAACACCCAGCACACACTGTGGGCCTCCTGGGTGGTGGCCGGGCCGGAGCACCGCGTCTACCACAGCGGGGACACCGGCTACTTCCCCGGTTTCGCGGAGATCGGGGAGGCGTACGGGCCGTTCGACGCGACCATGATCCAGATCGGCGCCTACAGCGACTTCTGGCCCGATATCCATATGACCCCCGAGGAGGGCCTGCGGGCGCATGTCGATCTCCAGGGCGGCGAGCCGGACCGGGGGATCATGCTCCCGATCCACTGGGGCACCTTCAATCTCGCCCCGCACCCCTGGGAGGAGCCGGCCGAGGGCACGCTGACCGCCGCGCGGGCGGCCGGCGCGCGGGTGGCCGTGCCCCGGCCGGGAGAGCCGTTCGAGCCGGTGGCGGGGCTGCCGCTGGATCCGTGGTGGCGGGCGATCGCGGCGCGACCGGCGGCGAGTGCGGTGGCCTCGGCGGCGGTCTCGCCGCAGGTGCCTGGCCCAAGCGCCGCGGCGTCCGGCGGCGGCCCCGGTGACCAGGCCGGCGGCCCGGGCGCCGCGATCCCGATGCCCCAGGCGTAATCTGCCGAGGTAAACCCCGGGCGCAGCACGTCACTTGGCCGCGCGCCGTGCGGCCGCTGTCTTCGGTTCTTCGTTCATCACCCTTGTCGCGGACATGGCGCGCTCGATTCAATGGTTAGGAAAGGTTCCTATCGGATCGCTCTTCATGACGACCCGTGCGCGCTTCCCCCGCAGACGACAGGGAACGGAGATCCACATGTCCAAGAGGATCGGTCTCGTGGCCGCCGCCGTAGCCGTCCCGGCGGCGCTCGTCCTCATCGGGGTCGGGATCGGCCGGGCCGTCGAGCACACGCCGTCGCCGGCGTCCGCGCAGGCCGGGAAGGCCGCGCAGGCCGGGAAGGCCGGAAAGGCGGAGCGCCGGGACGCCGCGGTGAAGAATCTGGACGATCCCGCGAAGAAGGAGATCGCCATGAAGCTGGTCTCCAGCGCCGAGAACTCCTCGCTGGACTGGCGCGCCCAGTTCAAGTACATCGAGGACATAGACGACGGGCGCGGCTACACCGCCGGGATCATAGGCTTCTGCTCGGGCACCGGCGACATGCTCGAACTCGTCGAGTACTACACGCAGGTCAAGCCCGGCAACGTGCTGGCCAAGTACCTGCCCGCGCTGCGCGAGGTCAACGGCAGCGACTCCCACGACGGCCTCGACCCCAACTTCACCAAGGACTGGAAGACCGCCGCCCAGGACGAGACCTTCCAGGACGCGCAGGAGCACGAGCGCGACCGCGTCTACTTCGACCCGTCCGTGAAGCAGGGCAAGTCCGACGGGCTGGGCGCGCTGGGCCAGTTCATCTACTACGACGCGATCGTCATGCACGGCCCCGGCGACAGCAAGTACAGCTTCGGCGGCATTCGCAAGACCGCCCTGTCCAAGGCCAAGCCCCCGGCGCAGGGCGGCGACGAGAAGACCTACCTCAACGCCTTCCTGGACGCCCGCAAGAAGGCCATGCGGAGCGAGGAGGCGCACAGCGACACCAGCCGGGTGGACACCGAGCAGCGGAAGTTCCTCAACGAGGGCAACCTCGGCCTCGAGCCGCCGCTGAAGTGGAAGGTGTACGGCGACCCGTTCGAGATCAGGGCGTTGGCGTGAGCCCCCGGCACACTGCTTCGCTGTGTTTCCTTTTGGGGAGTGACATGAAGTACCGCAAGGCCCTGGCCGCGGTCGCCGTGGCCATCGCCGCGGCGGGGGCGCCCCTGCTCACCGCGCCCACCGCCGGCGCCGCCGCCACCGCCAACTGGTGGGACGGGCAGATGCACACCGACGACAGGGACCCGGGCGGTCGGCTGTCGGTGTCCTTGGGGTCCTCTTGTAAAGTTTCGTCATCCGGGGCGAGTGACGAGGGGAACCCGTGGTCGAACTGTCGGAGATGATCCGCGAGTTGCGTGCGCAGCTGACCGCCGCGGCGGCCGCCGGCGCACACGAGGCGTTGAAGTTCGACGTCGGCCCGATCGAGATCGAGGTGACCGTGGCCGTCACCAAGGAGGGCGGCGCGAACGGCAAGGTCCGCTTCTGGGTCGTCGAGGCGGGCGGCAACGGCAAGTACTCGACCAGCGAGACCCAGCGCATCTCCCTCACCCTCCAGCCGACGATGACCGGCCCGGGCGGTACGACCACGACCGCCCGGATCTCCGGCGCCGAGGTGGACGGGGAGCGCTGAGGCCGACCGTGCCCGGGCTGGAGGTCGGCCGGGTGGCCGAAGTGCTCGTCACGGTCGCGGTGGGCCCCGGAATGCGGGGCTCCGGCTATCTGGTCGGGCCGGGGACGGTGTTGACGGCGGCCCATGTGGTGGCCGGGGCGGTCCGGGTGCGCGTGCGATTCCAGGCACACCGGCCCGAGGAGCGTGTGGTGACCGCCGAGGTCGCCTTCGCACACGTGGGGGCCGATATCGCCGTGCTCGCCCTGCCGGACCGCTCGGACGAGGTCCCGAGTGCGAGGTACGGGCGGGTCGGCGAGCACGACGCGGTGCTGCGCTGCAGCGCCATGGGCTTTCCCGCCTTCAAGCTGCGGGACGACGGCCCGGACGGCAGGCCGTACCGCGACTCCGAGCATGTGCACGGCACCTGTTCAGTGCTGTCGAACCGCAAGGAAGGCACCTTGGACCTGCGGGTGCCGCCGCCGGACGGCAGTTGGGACGGCATGTCGGGAGCCGCCGTCTTCAGCGGCGATCGGATCGTCGGCGTGGTGGCCGCCCACCACGTCGACGACGGGCCCGGGCGACTCGCGGTCAGCCGGGCGGACCGGTGGGCGCAGCGGATGCCCGAAGAGGAACTCGCGCTTGTGCAGGGTCTGTTGAGGCGCCGCCTCGCCCCGGAACAGCTGCCGGATGTCCTCCCGCCGTCCGGCCTCGGCCGGATCAAGGCCGGGTACGAGGCGCTGCTGCGGGACATCGCGCCGCCGCGGCTGGCAGGGCGCCGCGACGAGCTGCGCGAGCTGGTGGAGTTCTGCGCGGGCCCGGAGCCGTACCGCTGGATCCAGGGGCGCCCCTGGACAGGCAAGACCGCGCTCGTGTCGTGGTTCGCGCTGCACCCGCCGCGCGGAGTGGTGCCGGTGTCGTTCTTCATCACCTCGCGGCTCGCCGGCCAAGCGGACAGCACGGCTTACACCGAGGCCCTGGTCCACCAGCTCGCGGCGCTCGTCGGCCGCGAGCCCTCCGCGCACGCCTCGCCCGTCATCCGCGACGGCGAGCGCCGAGCGCTGCTGGCCGAGGCCGCCGAGCGGGTGGCCGAGGACGGCGGCACCCTGCTGCTCGTCGTGGACGGCCTCGACGAGGACCACTCGGCCCGCACCCCCGGCGCCCCCGGCCCCAGCATCGCCTCCCTCCTCCCGGACCGCCTCCCCGCAGGCGTCCGCGTCCTCGTCGCCAGCCGTCCCAACCCCGATCTGCCCCTGGATGTCACGCACGGCCATCCGCTGCGGCGCTGCCAGGTGAAGACCCTGGGCCGTACGGACGTCGTCGCGAACCTGGAACACGAAGCCCGGTTCGAACTCTCCCGCGCGCTGGCCGGGGACGACCTCGAGAAGGAGATCGTCGGCCTGCTGGCGGCGGCGCGAGGCAGTCTGCGGCCGGAGGATCTGCGCGAGCTGAGCGGGCGGCAGCTGCATGAGGTGCGGCAGCGGGTGAACGGGGTCTTCGGGCGGATCCTGCGGCTCCGGGGCGATTCGTCGAGGGAGCTCGACGACCGCGGGTATCTGTTCGCGCACGAGACGCTGTTCGCGGCGGCGGTGGAGATGCTGGGGCCGGATGTCGGGCCCTATCGGGAGCGGGTGCACGCCTGGGCGGAGGGGTATCGGGAGCGGGGGTGGCCGGAGGGGACGCCGCCGTATCTGTTGCAGCAGTACGGACGGATGGTGAGCGGGCTGGGGGATGTGGGGCGGGCGGTCGGTCTGGCCACGGATGTGCGGCGGCAGGATCGGATGCGTGCGGTGGGCGGCAGTGACGGCGCGGCGCTCGCCGAGATCGACGCGGTGCGCACCATGATCGTGCGCCGGGCGCCCGACGACCTCGGCCGTCTGGCGGCGCTGGGCGCGGCCGAAGACCTGGTGTCCAGCCGCAATGCCTCCCTTCCCTGGAACCTGCCCGTCGTCATGGCACGACTGGGGCGGATTCAGCGCGCGGAGGGGCTGGCGCGAAGTGTCTTCTCGGACGAGGGGCGGGCGCGGGCGCTGGCGGGGGTGGCCCAGGTGATGGCCGAGGGGGGCGATGCGCGTGCGGCCGAGTTGGCGAGGGAGGCCCAAGAGCTCGCATACACCCTCCAGGACAGGCCCCCTCCTGAGATCGACGAGATCAGAGAGGAGGTCATCCGGGCGGCAGCGGTGGTGCTGGCGACCCTCGGACGGGGAGCTGAAGCGCTCGAAGTCGCGGAGATTCTACAAGTGTTGACGACTTCCTCCCGCCGCATGACGGTCGCAGCGGCGACCGCCTGTGTGGAAGTCGCGGCGGCCGTGCGTCCGTACGACGCGCGCCTGGCTGACGACATCCTGGACAGAGTTCTGGCGGAGGGGGAATCGCTGCTGGTCGAAGAGGGGCGTATCAGCGTGCTGGGTACTGTTGCGTCGGCCTACGCCACGGTTCACCCCTCACGCGCCGCGGAACTGCTCGATCACGTGGAGGAGTTGGCCCTCGACGCGGCGCCGGACCGAATGTCCGCGCTGTGGGCGGCGGCGTCCGCCATACGCCGTGCGAGGCCGGAAGCCGCCGCGCGACTGGCCTTGAAGGCGAGTACCCGCGTCAGGTCTCTTCTCGATACCGGAGGCGAGGATGTGGGCCGCCGGTCCGTGGCCTGGGCGGCGCGCGCTCTGGTCGACTGCGGGCTCACTCAGGAGGCGCAGGACCTGGCCGACGCCTACCGTGTCGCCGATCCGCGGGTCTACTCCGTCATCGCCGCGGGCTGGGCGCGAGCGGGGGCAACCGACCGGGCCTCGCACGCTCTGAGGGCCGCCTATGGGGCGGGGGACGTGCCACCCCATGTCCGCGTCACCACCGCCGGCGAGTTGGCCGCGGCCGGAGCGTTCGACGAGGCCGAGCGGACGCCGCGGAGATCGGCGATCCCATGTCGGCCGCGAAGGCGCTGGGCGCTGTGGCGGGGCACATTCTGGGCAGCGATGTCGCCCGGGCCACCAGGCTCTTGGAAGCCGCATTGGAGACCGCCCGCCGGTCTCTCACCGACGATCGCTGGGTCTGGCGACAGCTGCGGACACTTGCCCATGCCCTTGCCATGGTTGGCGACTTCCGCCATGCCGAGCGGCTGGGCCGTTGGTTCGCCGACCCGGTTGAACACATCACGGTGCTGGCGACCATGGCGATGGTGCTGAGCGCTTCCGATCTCACGGCTGCCAGGCGGCTGGCTGAGGCGGCGGCTGACGAACTGGAGCGCGGAGAAGACCGGCCGACGGCAGACCGGGAGCGCGGCGGCTCCATCGCCCACTACGCGACACCGGCCGTCAGTCACGCGCTGGCCCGGGTCGGTCTCACGGAGCGGCGGTCACGGCTCTTCGGGCGTGTCCGCCTCGAAGACTCCGCCGAGTTGTCGCCGACGCTGGTCGCCGCGCTGTGGGAGCTCAGTCCGGACGCGGCGGAAGACATGGCACGTGTGCTGGAGCGGCAGTTGGCCGACTCCCCGCACTCCGACCAACGTATCCGAGGTTACGTTGAGCTCCTCGTCGCGGTGGGGCACAGGACGCCGGAGCGTGGCCTGGCGTTGCGGGAGGCATTGCGTCGGGAGCTTGCGGAGGACGACCCTGTGTTTCGGTTCCTCTTCGGCGAGATCTATGTGGCGGCCGCCCTGCTGGTGGCCGGGACGGGGCATGGAAGCTCACAGCGGCCGGGGCAGGCAGACACGGATGCCGATGGGCCACGCGCTCTCATCCACGCGGCTCGTGGGGAGTACGAACAGGCCGAGGCGCTGGTCGCGGGTCTGTACCGCGAGAGGGAAGGACCCGCAGCCCGGGCAGCCATGGCGGCCACGATCGCCGGGCTGCCCTGGCGCCCCTGGCTCGAACAGGGCGAGTTGGCTCTGACGCGAGGCTGTATCGAGCTGACCCTCCCCAGGCCCTCCGCGGACGCCGACCGCATCGCCCGCGCGCGCGAGCAACTGCGCAAGGTCCTGGTGACCGAGCACTGGTACGAGGCGCTGCCCGTCCTCGCCGAGCTGGATCCCGGCGCCCTCCGCCCCGTCCGCGATGTCGTCTTCGCGCACCTGGGCATCGAGGTCGACGCCGCCGACGAGACGACCGTCAGCCCCGAGCCGCGGCCGCTGCCTCCACCAGCGCCCGCATGACCCGCAGATCCTGCCCGGTGTCCGCCTCCGGATGCCACTGCACCCCCAGCACAAAGCCCGCGTCCCCCGGCACCTCCATCGCCTCCACCGTCCCGTCTCCCGTCGCGTGCGCCGAGGCCACCAGCCCCGCACCCAGCCGGTCCACCGCCTGGTGGTGGTACGTCGGCACGGACACCGCCTCCGGCGCGATCCGTGCCAGCAGCGTGCCCGGTACGGGCTTGACCTCGTGTCGCTCGAAGACGCCGGGCGGGCCCACATGGCCCTCCAGGTGCTGGATGAGCGTGCCGCCGCGCGCGACGTTGAGGAGCTGCATGCCACGGCAGATGCCCAGCAGTGGCAGGCGTACTGCAAGCGCCGCCTCGATCAGCGCCAGTTCCCACGCGTCCCGTTCCCGCGCGGGCGGGCCGGTGCGTTCGTGGGGCTCGGCGCCGTAGCGTACGGGCTCGACGTCGGGGCCGCCCGCGATGACGAGGGCGTCCAGCCGGGACACCACGGAGGCGGCCGACGCCGGGGCATCGTCCGGCGGCAGCATGGCGGCCAGTCCGCCCGCGCGCTGGACGAGGCGGTGGTAGCCGGCCGGGAGCAGGGCCGCGGGCTGGTGCCAGACCCCCCAGCTGACCGCCGACTCCAGGTAGGTGCTGATGCCGATGAGGGGCTTTGGCAACGAAGGGTCCAATCTTTCAGGGCTGGGCGGTCTCAGTCGCGGGACAGTTCCGCCTCCGCCTCGGCCAGCGCCGCGAACTCCTCCTCCGGGGCCGCCGCCACCAGACGGTGCCGACTGTAGAAGGCGAAATAGGCGAGGGCCACGGCGTAGACGCCCAGCGCGATGAAGGCCGCGTCCTTGTCCACCAGGAAGGTGGCCACGAGCGCCGAGCAGGCCAGCACGAAGGCGACGGAGGAGGTCACCACCCCGCCCGGGGTCCGGTACGGGCGGTGCAGCCCCGGCTCGCGGCGGCGCAGCACGATGTGGGAGAGGGACATCAGCGCGTACGAGATCGTGGCGCCGAAGACCGCGACGTTGAGCATCCGGGCACCGTCGCCGGTCGCCGCCGCGAGCGCGAAGCCGAGGGCGCCGGGGACCAGCAGGCCCAGGTAGGGGGCCTTGCGGCGGGTGGTCAGGGAGAGGAAGCGGGGGAGGTAGCCGGCGCGGGAGAGGGCGAACAGCTGCCGTGAGCCGGCGTAGATGAGGGAGAAGAAGGAGGCGACGAGGCCGGCCAGGCCCGCGTAGTTGACGATGCGGGACAAGGTGGTCGCCTCGCCGTCCGGCTGCAGCGCCTCGACGAGGGGGTTGCCGGCGTCCTGGACCGCGTTCGCGCCGCGCGCGCCGGTCGCGGCGAGGAAGGTGAGCAGGGCCAGCACCAGCAGGATGGCCACCGACCAGGCCATGGCCTTGGGCAGGGTGCGCGCGGGGTCGCGGGTCTCCTCGGCCGCGAGCGGTACGCCCTCCACGCCCAGGAAGAACCACATGCCGAAGGGGAACGCCGACCAGATTCCGAGCAGGCCGAACGGCAGCCAGGAGCTGGCGCCGAGGGCCGAGTGGTCGACCGGGATGTCGTCGAGGGAGCCGGAGTCGAACTCGGTGAAGGCGCCGAGCGCGAAGATCAGCAGGGCGGCGACGGCGATGGCGGTGACGATCAAGCTGAAGCGCAGGGCCTCGCCCACGCCCCACAGGTGGATGCCGATGAAGATGACGAAGCAGGCGAGGTAGACCGGCCAGCCGGACTCGAGGCCGAAGAGCCCGAGCGACTCGACGTAGTCGCCGATGAAGATGGAGATCGCGGCGGGCGCGAGGACGTATTCGATGAGGATCGCCGTGCCGGTCAGAAAGCCGCCCCAGGTGCCGAGGGCGCGCCGTGCGAAGCCGTAGCCGCCGCCCGCCGTGGGCAGGATCGCCGCCAGTTCGGCGAGGGCGAAGACCATGCAGGTGTACATCAGGCCCATGAGCACGGCGGCGATGGCCAGGCCGCCGAAGCCGCCCTCCGCCAGGCCGAAGTTCCAGCCGGAGAAATCGCCGGAGACGACGTAGGCGACGCCAAGGCCGGTCAGCAGCAGCGGGCCCGCGCTGCCGCGGCGCAGTGTGCGGCGTTCCAGGTAGGCGTCCTCGCCGGGCGCCTCCCCACCGGACGGGGGCGCGGCGCCCGGCGAGCTGACAGGGGTGCGCGAGGACTCGGTTCCGTCGGCCATGGATGCTCCTGGTCCACACGAGAGGCGAGGGCAATGGTCTGGAGGCATACCTTTGCCCCGTCGGGCGGGCATGCGCAAGACCTCTGCGTAAAACACCGGTTAAGGGCGCGTGCCGTCCCGATCGGCGGTGTCATCGGCGTCGGAGGCCAGAAAGCCGCGCAGCAGCGCCGCCGTGCCCTCGCAGTGCTCCCGCATCACCTCGCGCGCGCCGTCGGCGTCCCCGTCCAGCACCGCCTCGACCAGCGCGGTGTGCTGGGCTTGCGAGTGTTCCAGGTTGCGCACCAGCAGCGGAATGCAGTCCAGCAGGTCGTTGACGGTGGCGCGGACGGCCGCGTACTGGGCGGCGAGCGAGGGCGAGCCCGCCAGTTCGGCGAGCGTCAGGTGGAGCAGCGTATCCAGCCGGCGGTAGTCGGCGAGCGGCGCGTCGCGCGTCGCGTCGAGGGCGGCCCGCAGCCGGGCGGCCCGCTCGCCGGACAGCCCGTGCACGGCGCACAGCCCGGCCGCACCCACCTCCAGGACCTCCCGGAACCGCAGTGTGTCCTCGACGTCCACCTTCCGGACCCGGCGCCGCAGTTCGTCCTCGCCGCCGCCGGCCGGCTCCGGCCGGGCCCGTACGAAGGTGCCGCCGTAGCGGCCGCGCCGGCTCTCCACCAGCCCCTGGTCCGCCAGCACCTTCAGCACCTCGCGCAGCGTCACCCGGCTGATCCGCAGCCGCTCGGCCAGCTCCCGCTCGGCCGGCAGCCGCCCGCCCTCGGGGACCAGGCCAAGACGCAGGATCCGGAGTATCTGCTCCAGCGCCTCCTCGAAACCGTTGCCGGCCCGCACCGGCCGCAGCACCGGCGCCAGCCGGTCGTCCGCGCCGCCGCCGACGGCCCCCGCACCGCCGCCCGCGGCCGCCGCGCCGTCTCCGCCGCCGTTCATGGAACCTTCCGCACCTACTTCCCAATCAATGGTCTACCCGAATACCTTATGGCTTCTGCCGCTCCGAGTCGTATCGACAGGAGGCCCCACCGTGGCCGACCGTACGCCCCCGCTCTCCGTCGACGAGCTGACCAGGCTCGTCGACACCGGAGAGATCGACACCGTCGTCCTCGCCTTCACCGACATGCAGGGCAGACTCCAGGGCAAGCGGTTCGCCGCCCGGTTCTTCCTCGACGAGGTCCTGGAGCACGGCACCGAAGGGTGCAACTACCTCCTCGCCGTCGACGCCGACATGAACACCGTCGACGGCTACGCCATGTCCTCCTGGGAGCGCGGCTACGGCGACTTCGCCATGCATGGTGACACCGCCACCCTGCGCCGCACCCCCTGGAACCCCGGCACCGCGCTCATCACCGCCGACCTGGCCTGGCACGACGACTCGCCCGTGCTCGCCTCCCCGCGCCAGATCCTGCGCCGCCAACTGGACCGGCTCGCCGGGCGCGGCTGGACCGCGTACGCGGGCACGGAGCTGGAGTTCATGGTCTTCAAGGACACCTACGAGCAGGCCTGGGGCGCCGGCTACCGCGGGCTGACCCCCGCCAACCAGTACAACGTCGACTACTCCGTCCTCGGCACCGGCCGCGTCGAGCCCCTGCTGCGCCGCATCCGCAACGAGATGGGCGCGGCCGGCATGACCGTCGAGTCGGCCAAGGGCGAGTGCAACTTCGGCCAGCACGAGATCGCCTTCCGCTACGACGACGCCCTGACCACCTGCGACCAGCACGCCATCTACAAGACCGGCGCCAAGGAGATCGCCGCCCAGGAGGGCATGGCGCTGACCTTCATGGCCAAGTACGACGAGCGCGAGGGCAACTCCTGCCACATCCACCTCTCGCTGCGCGACGAGTCGGGGGCGCCCGTGCTCGCCGACGGCGACGGCCCGTACGGCATGTCCAAGACGATGCGCCACTTCCTCGCCGGGCAGCTGGCCGCGATGCGCGACTTCACCCTCCTCTACGCGCCGAACATCAACTCCTACAAGCGCTTCCGCCCCGGCTCCTTCGCGCCCACCGCCGTCGCCTGGGGCCCGGACAACCGCACCTGCGCGCTGCGAGTCATCGGCCACGGCCCCTCCCACCGCCTGGAGAACCGCCTCCCGGGCGGCGACGTCAACCCCTACCTCGCCGTCGCGGGCATGGTCGCGGCCGGGCTGTACGGGATCGAGGAGGAGCTCGAACTCCCCGAGGTGTGCACCGGCAACGCCTACAACGGCGACGCCGAGCACGTCCCGGCCACCCTGCGCGACGCCGCCGAGCTGTGGCGGACCAGCCCCATAGCGCGGGCCGCCTTCGGCGAGGAGGTCGTCGAGCACTACCTCAACATGGCGCGTGTCGAGCAGGAGGCGTACGACACCGCCGTCACGGACTGGGAGCGCTTCCGGTCCTTCGAGCGCATGTGAGGAACCACCGAGTGAGCAACGAGCACCCGCACGAGCACCAGGTGGTCAACCCGGCCACCGAAGAGGTCATCGCCACCGTCCCCGCCGCCACCCCCGCCGACGTCGACGCCGCCGTCACCCGGGCCGCCCGGGCCCAGACCGGCTGGGCCGCCCTGGCGCCCGGCGACCGGGCGCGGCTGCTGCGCCGCTTCGCCGCCGCCGTCGACGACCACCTCGAGGAACTGGCCCGCCTGGAGGTCCGCGAGGCCGGACACCCCATCGCGGGCGCCCGCTGGGAGGCGGGCAACGTCCGCGACCTGCTGGAGTACGCGGCCGGGGGAGTGGAGCGGCTCGCCGGCAGCCAGATCCCCGTCCCGGGCGGCCTGAACGTCACGTTCCAGGAGCCGCTGGGCGTCGTCGCCGTCATCGCGCCGTGGAACTTCCCCATGCCGATCGCCGCCTGGGGCACCGCCCCCGCCCTCGCGGCCGGCAACGCCGTCCTGCTCAAACCCGCCGAGACCACCCCGCTCACCGTGCTCCGGCTGGCCGAACTCGCCACCGAGGCGGGCCTCCCCGACGGGCTCTTCCAGGTGCTGCCCGGGGCCGGGCCGGTCGCGGGCGAGGCGCTGGTCGAGCACCCACGCGTCGCCAAGGTCGTCTTCACCGGGTCGACGGCCGTCGGCAAGCGGATCATGGCCAAATGCGCGGCGGGCGTGAAGCGGGTGACCCTCGAACTCGGCGGCAAGAGCCCCAACATCGTCTTCGCCGACGCCGATATCGAGCACGCCGCGCGCTCCGCCCCCGGCTCGTTCCTGGACAACACCGGCCAGGACTGCTGCGCCCGCAGCCGCATCCTGGTCCAGCGCGCCGTCTACGACCGGTTCATGGAGCTGCTGGAGCCCGCCGTGCTCTCCGTCGTGGTGGGCGACCCCGCCGAGCCCGGCACCGCCATGGGCCCGCTGATCTCCGCCGCCCAGCGCGAGCGCGTACGGTCTTTCGTCACCGAGGACGCGCGCGTCGCGATCCGCGGCGAGGCCCCGGCGGGCAAGGGCTTCTGGTACCCGGCCACCGTCCTGGAGGGCACCGGGCCCGACCACCGCGCCGCCGTCGAGGAGATCTTCGGGCCGGTCGCCGTGGTCCTGCCCTTCGAGGACGAGGCCGACGCCGTACGGCTCGCCAACGCCACCGACTACGGCCTGTCCGGCTCCATCTGGACCCGCGACGTGGGCCGCGCCGTGCGCGTCTCGCGGGCGGTGGCCGCCGGGAACCTGTCGGTCAACTCGCACAGCAGCGTGCGCTACTGGACCCCGTTCGGGGGCTACAAGCAGTCCGGCCTCGGGCGTGAGCTGGGGCCAGGGGCGCTGGCCGCCTTTACCGAGACCAAGAACGTCTTCATCAGCACCGAGGAGCAGTGACGTGACCGAGATCCCCAAGACCCCCGAGGCCCCGGTGTGCCGCCGCCTGGTGGGCCGTACCGCCGTCGTCACCGGGGCGGGCAGCGGCATCGGCCTGGCCGCCGTGCGCCGCCTGGCCTCCGAGGGCGCGCATGTGGTCTGCGCCGACATCGACGAGAGTGCGGGCAAGGCCGCGGCCGACGAGGTCGGCGGGCTGTACGTCCGGGTGGACGTCACCGACCCGGAGCAGGTCGAGGCGCTGTTCAAGACCGTGTACGACACCTACGGCTCGGTCGACGTGGCCTTCAACAACGCGGGCATCTGCCCGCCCGAGGACGCCTCGATCCTCACCACCGGCCTGGACGTCTGGAAGCGGGTCCAGGAGGTCAACCTCACCTCCGTCTATCTGTGCTGCAAGGCCGCGCTTCCCTATATGCGGCGGCAGGGCAAGGGGTCGATCATCAACACGGCCTCCTTCGTGGCGGTCATGGGCGCCGCGACCTCGCAGATCAGCTACAGCGCGTCCAAGGGCGGGGTGCTGGCGATGTCGCGCGAGCTGGGCGTGCAGTTCGCGCGCGAGGGCATCCGGGTCAACGCGCTGTGCCCCGGGCCGGTCAACACCCCGCTGCTGAAGGAGCTGTTCGCCAAGGACTCCGAGCGCGCCGCGCGCCGTCTGGTGCACGTGCCGGTGGGGCGCTTCGCCGAGCCGGAGGAGATCGCCGCCGCGGTCGCCTTCCTCGCCAGCGACGACTCCTCGTTCGTCAACGCCGCGGAGTTCCTCGTCGACGGCGGCATCGCGGGGGCGTATGTCACCCCGGTGTGAGCAGCCAAGGTTGGGAGAGGTGGGCCGGTGTACTGAGCCGACGTGTGCCCATAAGGTGACGGCGTGAGCATGACGACACCCCCGGGCTGGTACCCGGACCCCGGCTACACAGGCCTCGGCCCCGCTCCCGAACGCTGGTGGGACGGGTTCGGCTGGACCGAGCACACCCGCGAGGCCTCGGGGCCGACGAGCCAGACGTTCGGCCCGCCCGTGCCCGTGTACTCGCCCGGGGAGGCCGGCACCCCGGCGCGGGGCCGCGGCCCGAAGATCGCGGCGGCCGTCGTGGTGGCGGCCGTCGTGGCCGCCGCCATCGCGGGCGGCGTCGCGCTGCTGGGCCACGACGGCGGGTCCGGCGACGGCGACGACCGGGCCAAGCCGGGGCCGACCGCCAGCGCGCCCGGCCCGGACGGCAGCGACGGCGGGAGCAGCGACGGGGGCACCTCCGGCGGCGACGGCGGGAGGGGCCCGGGCGGCCCCACCGACACCCCCAGCGCCCCCGAGCCCACCGACGACGACCCGACCATCGCCGAGGACACCCTGAACGGCATCGGCCTGCCGGTCCTGGACGGCTGGCAGGAGCGCCGCAGCAGCGCGGGCGGCGCGGGCGTCACCACCGAGGACCAGTACCCCTGCCCCAACGACCCGGCGAGCAACTGCCTGCGCGGTGGCGTCTTCTCCCTGCCGGCCACGGGCTTCAAGGCCAAGTCCGCGGAGGGCATCGCCAAGGAGGACATCAAGCAGGCCGCGGAGAGCTCCTACGGCAAGGACCCGGAGAGCGGCACGGAGTCGTACGGCGGGATCACCTCGCACAAGCAGCTCAAGTCCGAGGCGGTCACGGTCGCCGGGCAGAAGGGCTACCTGGTGCGCTGGAAGGTGATCACGAAGAAGGGCGAGGACGGCTACGTCCAGACCGTCGCCTTCCCGTCACCCCTCCTGCCCGACAACATGGTCCTGGTGCGCTTCGGGTTCGACGTCAGCGACAAGGCGCCGCCGCTGTCCGAGATGGACAAGATCGTCAAGGGGATCAAGGCGCTGGGCGACAACGGAGACGGCCAGTCCGTCTGACCTCCGGTCCCGGGCACCTGCCGTCACAGATAGGTGCGGCCCTCGCCCCGGTACGTGGGCACCGCGTCCACCACCCGGTCCCCGTCGACCAGATGCAGCACGTCGAAGCGCTCGCACAGCTCACCGGCCTTGGCGTGCCGGAACCACACCTTGTCGCCGATCAGCAGATCGTCGGCAGGCGTCCCCAGCAGCGGCGTCTGCACCTCGCCCGGCCCCTCCATCGGGTCGTAGGACAGCCCCTGCGGCAGATACGGCACCGGCAGCCGGTCCCGGCCCGCCGCGCCCGACGCCGGGTAGCCGCCGCCGAGCACCGTCACCACGCCCACGCCCGGCCGGCGCACCACCGGCTGGGCGAAGAGGGCCGCCGGGCGGCCGCGGAAAGAGGTGTAGTTGTCGAACAGCCGGGGCTGGTAGAGCCCGGACCCGGCGGCGATCTCCGTCACCGCGCCCTCGGCGGCGGTGTGCTGCACGCTGCCTGTGCCGCCCCCGTTCACGAACTCCAGGTCCGCCACCGCCCGTACGGCCCGCACCGCCGCCGCCCGGCGCTCGGCCAGCTCGCGGCGCGCGGCGGACTGCATCAGCCGGATGGCGCGGGACCGCAGCGGGCGCCCGGCCACCGCGTCGCCCACGCCCGCCACATGCCCCTCGTACCCCATCAGCCCGACGACGCGGAAGCCCGGGCGGCGCTGGATCGCCTCCGCCAGCTCCGCCAGCCGGGCCGGGTCGCGCAGCGGCGAGCGCAGCGCGCCGATCCGCACCCGGCCGCCCAGCAGACGCAGCGAGGTGTCCAACTCCAGACAGACCCGGACCTCTTCGGTCCCGGTGCGCGCCCCCTCGATCAGGTCGAGGTGGCTCATGTCGTCCACCATCACCGTCACGGCGGCGGCGAGTTTCGGATCGCCGGTCAGCGCGGCGAACCCGTCCCGGTCGGCGGACGGATAGGCGAGCAGGACGTCCTCGTACCCCTCGCGCGCCAGCCACAGCGACTCCGCGAGCGTGAAGCTCATGATGCCCGCGAAGCCGTCCTTGGCCAGTGCCCGATCGAGCAGCGCGCGGCACCGCACCGACTTGCTCGCCACCCGGATCGGCTTGCCGTGCGCCCGCCGCACCAGATCCCGGGCGTTGTCGTCGAAGGCCCGCAGATCGACGATCGCCAGCGGTGCCTCGAGATGAGCGGTGGCCCGGTCGTAACGGGTCCGGTCGGCGGGGAGATCAGGGGGGAGATCAGCTGGAAGTGCGGACATGGGCGAAGCTTGCCAGACGGCCATTACCACCGGGTAGAGGGCGGCCGGTGCGGATGGCGCCCGGCGCCCCGTAGAGTGTCGCGCACACCACGACCGGCAGGTCAGCGGCGTGATGTCCGCATACGGGCCCGCCTGCCTGAAAGGTCGCAAGGCCGCCGGGTGAGTCGGGCGGCCGGGCGCGACCAGGTGAACACGTCTTTCGAGGGTGCGAGAGGGGTGCAGGTGAGCACCGAAGCGGAACAGGCACGCACCCCAGGCCGCACCCCACCGCCCCGCCCCGCCCACCCTCCGCACACCGCGCCCCCGCCGGGCGCCGCCCTCCGCCCCGGGCCGCTGGGCGATCCGGACACCCCGATCCTCGGCGTGCCGCTGCGGGCCCCGCGCGCCAACAGGGGCGGGAACGCGGGCGCGGGCGCAGCCGGGCACACAGGCGTCGGCAGCGGTACGGGCATACCGCGGGCGCGGTCGGCCGACGGCCCGCCGCGCCCCCCCGGCCTTCCCCCGCGCCCCACCGCCGCACCCTTTCCCGCCGCGCCCCCGCTCGCCCCCCGGCCCGCCGCCTTCGGCCCATGGCGCCGCCCCGACCGGTCCGCCCCCGACTCCCTGTACGACGGTGCCGCCCCGGACCGGCCGGCCGGCCGCCGTACCCCCGGAAGGGTCGCGGCCGCCGCCGCGAGTCTCGTCCTCGGCCTCGGGCTGCTCGGCGGCGCGGCGGCCGGAACCTGGCTGACCGGCGACTCCGGGCCCCGGTCGGCCGCCGGTGACAGCTACGCACGGGCGCGCGGCGCCTGGCACAGCGTCCCCGTCGACGACCTCTTCCCGCGCACTCTGCGCGGGACCGGCCCCGGGGGCGCCGACCGGACCTGGACCCGGATCGCGGTCGCTCCGGACAGCAGCTGCGGCGGCGCCTTCGACCCGCTGCTGGAGAAGGCCCTGGCCCCGGTGGGCTGCAAGCGGCTGCTGCGCGCCACCTATACGGACGCGACCAGCACCGGTGTGACCACCGTCGGCCTGCTGGTGACCAAGGCCGGGTCGGGGGCCATGCGGGGGCTCAGCGAGCGGTTCCAGGCCGAAGGGCTCGGCGAGCGCGCCGACCTGATGCCCCGCCCGTACGCCGCGAAGGGCACCGCCGCCGCCGGCTTCGGCGATGCCCAGCGGGCCAGCTGGCGGATCCGGATCCTCACCGACGCCCCGGCCGTCGTGTACACCGTGTCCGGCTTCGCCGACGGCCGCAAGGTCACCGGCCCGCAGCCCGCCGGCGAGGCCACCCGCGGCGGCGCGATGACGGCCCCGGCCCAGGCGGGCCTCGGCCACGACGCGCGCGGCATCGCCGACGAGATCGAGCGCGCCTTCCGCCGCGCCCTGTCCAAGACGGAGGTCCCGCGATGACCGGGTGGCGGCGGCTGCGCCGGGCCGTGGGCGCGGGGCTGGTCACGGCCGGGCTGGCACTGCTGCCCGCCGCGCCCGCCCGGGCGGACGGGATACAGGCGCAGGAGTGGGCGCTGGACGCCATTCACGCGCCGGCCGCCTGGAAGACCACGAAGGGCGCGGGCGTGACGGTCGCCGTGCTCGACACCGGCGTGGACGACCGGCACCCGGACCTCACGGGCCAGGTCCTCGCGGGCAAGGACATGGTCGGCTTCGGAGCCGGGCGCGGCGACCGCGCCTGGGCCCGGCACGGGACCGCGATGGCCGGGATCATCGCGGGGCACGGACACGGCGGCTCCGGCGGCGACGGGGTGATGGGCGTGGCCCCCGAGGCGAAGATCCTGCCGGTGCGCGTGATCCTGGAGGAGACCGATCCGGCGCGCAAGAAGGCCCGTACGCAGCGCGGCGGCGCGCTGGCGAACGGGATCCGCTGGGCGGTCGACCACGGCGCCGACGTGATCAACATGTCGCTGGGCGACGACAGCAAGTCCGCGCACCCGGAGCCCGCCGAGGACGCCGCCGTGCAGTACGCGCTGCGCAAGGGCGTGGTCGTGGTGGCGTCGGCGGGCAATGGCGGCAAGGACGGCGACCGGGCCTCCTACCCGGCCGCGTACCCCGGGGTCATCGCCGTGACCGCCGTGGACCGCTACGGCTCGCGCGCCGGCTTCTCCACCCGCCGTTGGTACGCCGCGGTCTGCGCGCCCGGCGTCGACGTCGTCATCGCCGACCCCGACCGGCGCTACTACGCGGGCTGGGGGACCAGCGCCGCCGCCGCGTTCGTCTCGGGCGCCGCCGCGCTCGTCCGCGCCGCCCACCCCGAGCTGAGCCCCCTGCAGATCAGACAGCTGCTCACTGACACCGCGCAGGACCGCCCCAAGGGCGGCCGCAGCGACGATCTCGGCGCGGGCATGGTGGACCCGGCGGCGGCGATCAAGGCGGGCGCGAAACTGAAGCCCCAGGCACAGCGCCCGGCCGTGGGCGCCTCTCCCCAGCGCTACTTCGGCTCGGGCCCGGACCGAACCCGTACGGACAGCGACGAGGGCGGACCGAACCGCCTCGCCCTCACCGCCGGAGCGGCCGGGGCGGGCCTGCTGGCCGCCGCGGTGGCGCTGTGGCGCGGGACGGGGCCACTACGCCGACCGGGGCTCGCCCGGTGGCGGCGGGGGAGAACCGAGCGCTAAAAAGCGCTCACGGCCGCGCGTGCGGCGGTCTCCACGAGTGCGACGCCGCTGTCCTTGTCCTTGTGGCCGCCTGAGAGCACGGACACGAGGTACGTACGACCCCCCGCCGTGACGCGGCCGATGCTGTTGATGACCCACAGACCGGTGGCGCTGCGCGGCATCCAGCCGTTCTTGAGCCAGGTGCGCGTCGCGCCGTCGGCGGCGGCCGAGACGCCCCAGGCCTGATCCGCCACTATCCGCCCCATGAGCTGCTGGACATACGCGCGCGACGGCTCGCTGAGCACCGCCCTGCCGTCCGCCGCGCCGGTCGCGAAGACCTCCCGAAGCAGCCTGAGCTGATCCGCGGCGGTGGTCTGGGTGAGCCCCCACTCCCCGGACCGGCCGCCGTGTGTCTCCGTCAGGCCGAGCCGCTGGTTGGCGGCGTCGAGGCCCTCTTCGCCGCCGATCTCCGGCCACAGCGCGGTCGCCGCGTCGTTGTCACTCTCCTGGATCATCACGGTGGCGTACGAGCGCTCCTGGGCCGTGAGCCGCCGCCCCGCGTCCTGGGCCTGCAGCAGCAGCGCGGCGAGGATGTCCACCTTGACGATGCTCGCGGTGTCGTACGCGTCGCCGCCGTACACCGCGCTCGCCGCCGAGCCGGTGTCCAGGACCGCGGCCGAGAACCGGGCGTCGGTGCCGTCCGACACGGCGTTCAGCGCGTCGGCCAGAGCTTGCTCCATGCCGTTTCCTCCCCTGGTCGCGCCGCCGCTCGCCGTGAGCCCGTACGTGTGTGCCGACGGCGACCGCGGCGGCCAACAGTGCCAGTGCCGCGACGGCCGCGTACAGAGCGGGGCGGCCCGTGGAAGAACAGGTCGGCGGCCCCGATACCCTCGTCGGGTGGCGCTCAAGAACATCCCCGATCCCGGCTTCTCCGGCGACGACGGCTCCGCCGACCCCCGCCTGACCGCGGCGCTCGCCGCCTGGGCCGACGACCCCTCCACCGAACCCGAAGTGCTGGGAGCGCTCACCGGGGCGCGGCTGCTGGTGCCGGTGGTCGCGCTTCTCGGCGAGATCGAGGAGGGCCCGGGGGGACTGCGCCGGGAGAAGACCAGCGACATGGCGGTGCCCACGCTGCAGGCGCCCGACGGCCGGCGTGCCCTGCCCGCCTTCACCTCCCTGGAGACGCTGGCCCGCTGGCGCGCGGACGCCCGGCCGGTGGCCGTACCGCTGCGCCAGGCGCTGGAGGCCGCCGCGCACGAGAAGGCGGACACCGTGGTGCTCGACCTGGCCGGGCCGGTGCCGTACCAGCTGACCGGGCCCGCCCTGCTCGCCCTCGCCGAGGGCCGGACCAGCGCCGATCCGCTCGCCGACCCGGCGGTGGCGACGGCGTTGCGCACCGTGCTGGCCGCCGAGCCCGGCGTGGTCCGCGCCCATCTGGCGCCCGCCGCGGACGCGGACGGGATCCTCGCGCTCACCCTGGAGCCGGGCGCTCCCGCGCCGGAGACGGTGCGGCGGGTCGCGGAGGCCCTGGCCGCGGACGAGACGCTGCGGGCCCGGCTGGTGCGCGGGCTGGACCTGGCGCTGCTGCCGCCCGGGACGCCGGTGCCGGGGGAGCCGTTGTTCAGCCGCTGAGCCCTGTGTCTCTACGGAGCCCTGTGGCTCCGCGATCTCCGACAGGCGAAATCTCCTGTTTCGTCCCACAATGCAAGGACGACAACTGGCGATCCGATCGAGGAGAGCGCCAATGGATACGAGTACGGCGGAGACGAGAACGGTCGTATCCGAATTCGTCGGAACCCTGCTGCTGGTCTTCTTCGGGGTCGGTTCCGTGGTCCTCGCGGGCGACTACATCAACGCTGTCGGCATCTCGCTCGCCTTCGGCTTCACCCTGCTCGCGCTCGCGTACGCGTTCGGCGGTATCTCGGGCTGCCACATCAACCCGGCGGTCACCCTGGGTGTGCTGCTGGCCAGGCGCATCGACATCCGTACGGCCATCGAGTACTGGGTGGCGCAGCTGGTCGGCGGGATCGCGGGGGCGGCTGTGCTCTTCCTGCTGGCCAAGCAGGTGCCGAGGCTGGTGACGGACGACGCGTTCGGCAGCAACGGCTACGGAGGCCGGTCGCCGGTGGGCATCGGGGGCGGCGGGGCCTTCCTCGCCGAGGTGCTGCTCACGTTCCTGCTGGTCTTCGTCTTCCTCACGGTGACCCGCGAGGTCGTGCTGGCCGGCGTCGAGCCGGTGCCGGTGGGCCTGGCCTTCGCGGTGGTCAACCTGGTCGGCATCCCGCTGACGTGGGCCTCCGTGAACCCGGCGCGCAGCCTGGGCCCGGCGCTGTTCGCGGGCGGCGGCGCACTCTCCCAGCTGTGGCTGTTCCTGATCGCGCCGATGGTCGGCGGGGTGCTGGCGGCGGGTGTGCACATGCTCACCCACCCGCGGCGTCCGGTCGCCGAGGAGGAGCAGGAGCAGGAGCAGGTGACCGGACACCGGCCGCATACGCCCTGGGGCAGGCGGCCCGGCGGCAAGGGCCCGACGGCGGGCGAGCCGGAGACCAAGGGGCCGGAGGCCGCGTGAGCCGCGGAAGCCGGAGCCGCGCCGCCCCGGCCACCCACTGGGGCGGCGCCACGCCGCCTGCCGGCTCCCGCTGGGGCCGCACCGCCCGCTGAGCGGGAAGCGCTCAGCCCCCGAAGACCGGCCCGGTGAACTTCTCGCCCGGCCCCTGCCCCGGCTCGTCCGGCACCACCGACGCCTCGCGGAAGGCCAGCTGCAGCGACTTCAGCCCGTCGCGCAGTGGCGCGGCGTGGAAGGAGCTGATCTCCGTGGCGCTGGCCGTGACCAGCCCGGCCAGGGCGTTGATCAGCTTCCGGGCCTCGTCCAGGTCCTTGTGCTGTGGGCCCTCCTCGGCCAGCCCCAGATTGACCGCCGCCGCGCTCATCAGGTGCACCGCGACCGTCGTGATCACCTCGACCGCGGGCACATCCGCGATGTCGCGGGTCATCTGTTCGAAGTCGGGCGCGGGTGTCGGCTGCCCGGCGTTGGCGTCGCTCATGGTGCTCGAGGCTCACTTCCTGATGGATGGTGCGGCCCAGCCTAGGCGGCGCGCCGCGGGCCCGTTCCGCGGGGCGTGGAGCGGCCGGTGAGCCCGCTCGGTGTGAGCATTCTCGGCCAGTCCTGGTATCGTAGGGAAACGACCGGCCGGTCACTCGTGTGTCCGGCCCACAAGTGGAGGCTCCGAACTCCCACCTGAACCGACCCCCGGGTCGGCAGGTCATCGGTCAGGCTGCGCCCCGCGGTGATATCGCGGCGGTGCTCCCGGTCTATGAGGAGCCCCGCCTGTGTACCGTCCGGGGCGTTTTTCACGTCACGGCGCGGTGGTCCAACCAAAACAGACGTTACGCGGCTGTCCGCCAGGCGGTCGCGTGGTGCAACCGAGGAGGCCCCATCAGCGCCGAGCCCCGCATCAACGACCGGATTCGCGTCCCCGAGGTGCGACTCGTCGGTCCCAGTGGCGAGCAGGTCGGCATCGTGCCGCTTGCCAAGGCCCTGGAGCTTGCGCAGGAGTACGACCTCGACCTCGTCGAGGTGGCGGCGACCGCACGTCCGCCGGTCTGCAAGCTCATGGACTACGGAAAGTTCAAGTACGAGTCGGCCATGAAGGCCCGTGAGGCGCGCAAGAACCAGGCGCACACGGTCATCAAGGAGATGAAGCTCCGGCCGAAGATCGACCCGCACGACTATGACACCAAAAAGGGTCACGTCGTCCGGTTCCTCAAGCAGGGCGACAAGGTCAAGATCACGATTATGTTCCGTGGCCGTGAGCAGTCCCGGCCGGAGCTCGGCTACCGGCTGCTGCAGCGGCTGGCCGAGGACGTCCAGGAGCTCGGCTTCGTGGAGTCCAACCCGAAGCAGGACGGCCGCAACATGATCATGGTCCTCGGTCCGCACAAGAAGAAGACCGAGGCGATGGCCGAAGCCCGCGAGGCGCAGGCCGCCCGCAAAGCGGAGCGCCAGGGCGGCAGCCCCGCGGAGGAGCCCGCCGAGGAGCCCGCCGAGGCGTGATTCGAGGCGCGAGCCTCGCCCCGGGGCCGCGCGCCCCGGACACAACCCGAAACATCCCGACGCTTCACCCTGCTCACAGCGGCCGGACGGCGTCCTGACGAGGAGAGAACGGCGACATGCCGAAGAACAAGACGCACAGTGGTGCCAGCAAGCGCTTCAAGCTCACCGGCTCCGGCAAGGTGGTGCGTCAGCGCGCCGGTCGCCGCCACTACCTCGAGCACAAGCCGTCCACGTTGACGCGCCGCCTGGCCGGCACGACCGAGATGGCCCCGGCCGACGCCAAGAAGATCAAGAAGCTTCTCGGCAAGTGACGCCCCGCCCCGCTTCGGCGGGGCGCGTCGAGCCGACCGGGACCTATTCGTTTCCGGGCCGCGTGAGTCAGCCGCGGCCCCGTACAAGGAGTTAAACAAGTGGCACGCGTCAAGCGGGCAGTCAACGCCCACAAGAAGCGCCGGGCGATCCTCGAGCAGGCCAGCGGCTACCGGGGCCAGCGCTCCCGCCTGTACCGCAAGGCCAAGGAGCAGGTCACCCACTCCCTGGTCTACAACTACAACGACCGCAAGAAGCGCAAGGGCGACTTCCGTCAGCTGTGGATCCAGCGCATCAACGCCGCTGCCCGCGCCAACGGCATCACGTACAACCGCTTCATCCAGGGTCTGAAGGCCGCCAACATCGAGGTGGACCGCAAGATCCTGGCCGACCTGGCGGTCAACGACGCGAACGCCTTCGCCGCGCTGGTCGAGGCCGCGCAGAAGGCGCTGCCGAGCGACGTCAACGCGCCGAAGGCCGCGTAAGCGCTGCGCTGAGCTGTACGGCTACGGACCCGCAGGTGATGCTCACCTGCGGGTCCGTGCGTGTTTGCCCACAACCAGGAACTGAGAGCACCCCCTATGGCGACCCCCGAGCTGACCTCCCTGAAATCGCCGCGCGTCACCGCGGCGAGACGGCTCGCCAAGCGCAGCTTCCGCGGCAAGGAGCGCAGATTCCTCGTCGAGGGCCCGCAGGCCGTCCGTGAGGCGATCGCGCACCTGGTGGAGGTGTATGTGACCCCGGAGGCAGCCGCCCGCCACACGGACATCGTCGCCGCCGCCCGCGCCGCGGGCGCCCCCGTGCTCACCGCGACCGACGAGGTCGTCGCCGAGATGTCGGACACCGTCACCCCGCAGGGCATCGTCGGGCTGTGCCGCTTCCTGGACACGCCGTTCGAGGAGATACTGCGCGCCCGCCCCCGGCTGGTCGCGGTGCTGGCACACGTCCGCGACCCCGGCAACGCCGGCACCGTGCTGCGCTGCGCGGACGCCGCCGGGGCGGACGCCGTGGTGCTCACCGACGCCTCCGTCGACCTGTACAACCCCAAGTCCGTGCGGGCCTCCGTGGGCTCCCTCTTTCATCTGCCCGTCGCCGTCGGCGTGCCCGTGGAGCGGGCCGTGAGCGGCCTGCGGGCGGCCGGGGCGCGGGTGGTGGCCGCCGACGGGGCGGGGGAGCGGGACCTGGACACCGAGCTCGACGAGGGGGTCCTCGGCGCGTCCACCGCCTGGATCTTCGGCAATGAGGCGTGGGGTCTGCCGGAGGCGACCCGCGCACTCGCCGACGAGGTGGTGCGCGTTCCGATCCACGGCAGAGCCGAGAGCCTCAACCTCGCCACGGCCGCCGCCGTGTGCCTCTATGCCTCCGCTCGTGCGCAGCGCGCTCCCGGAGGGTGCCGCTCCGTCACATCGACCTAGTAGGGTTGCCCCCTCTAGGAGGGGGTGCGGGGATGGACGTCAGGACCTCCGGCGCCAGGTCGAGTGATGCCTGTGCGCCCGGAGCGCGCCTGCCTGGAGGGTATGCGCGGTGGGAGCCGGACGAGGCGACGGCGGGTCTCGGCGTGCACCCGGACGACCTGCCCGACGGCCTGGTCATCGCCGATGAGACGGGCCGCGTCACCTGCTTCAACGCCGCGGCGGCCCGGATCACCGCGACCCGCCAGGCCGACGCCCTCGGGCGGAAGCTGGAGCGCGCGCTCCCGTTAGAGGACCTGGAGGGCCGCCGCTGGTGGGCGCTGACCGATCCGTACGGGGGCCTGGCCACCCGCGTCGGCCAGCCCGAGCGGAACCTCCTGCTGCCCGGCGGCCATGAGGTGCTGGTCTCCGCCCGGTACGTGCGCGAGCGGCCGACAGGGCCGGTGCGCCGGGTCGTGGTCTCGCTGCGCGGCACGGAGGCGCGCCGCCGCACCGAGCGCAGCCATGCCGAGCTGATCGCGACCGTCGCCCACGAGCTGCGCTCCCCGCTCACCTCGGTGAAGGGGTTCACGGCGACGCTGCTGGCCAAATGGGAGCGCTTCACCGACGATCAGAAGCGGCTGATGCTGGAGACCGTCGACGCCGACGCCAACCGCGTCACCCGCCTGATCGCCGAGCTTCTCGACATATCGCGGATCGACTCCGGCCGGCTCGAGGTGCGCCGTCAGCCGGTCGACATCGCGGCCGCGGTCCGGCGCCATGTTCAGGCGCTGACCGCCTCGGGTCACTCCTCCGAGCGCTTCCTCATCAGGGTCAGGGAGCCGCTGCCGGGCTTGTGGGCCGATCCGGACAAGGTCGACCAGGTGCTGGGGAACCTCCTGGAAAACGCGGTGCGCCACGGCGAGGGAACCGTCACCATTGAGGTGGCCCCCGAGCGGGCGAAGCCTGCCGCGGACGGCCCCCCTGTCGAAAGGACCGCCGTCACCGTGAGCGATGAGGGCCCCGGTATCCCCGAGGAGTCGATGAGCCGCGTCTTCACCCGCTTCTGGCGGGGCAGCAAGCGCGGCGGCACCGGCCTGGGCCTGTACATCGTCAAGGGCATCGTCGAGGCACACGGCGGGGCCATCACCGTCGGCCGGGCCCACGGCGGCGGCGCGGAGTTCCGATTTACCCTGCCCGTGAGTACCCCGGCCTACCTGGCCTGAGGAACCCACGGGCCCACACCCGACCGGGGCCCGGGGCGTCCCCCGGAACAGCGCGGTCCTGCGCCCTTTAGACTCGGCTTTTGGCACCTTTGGCGCACCAGTGGTCCGGCAGTCGAGCGGGGTCGCGCAGCCAGCCAATCGGAAGCACGGGAAGAGATGTCGGCACCGAATAAGTCGTACGACCCTGTCGAGGTCGAGGCATTGAAACCAGAAGAGGTCGCCCGGATGCGGGACGAGGCGCTCGCCGCCGTCGCCGCCGCCGGGGACCTCGAGGCGCTGCGCGAGGTGAAGGTCGCGCACACCGGCGACCGCTCGCCGCTGGCGCTGGCCAACCGCGAGATCGGCGCGCTGCCACCGCACGCGAAGGCGGACGCGGGCAAGCGCGTCGGCCAGGCGCGCGGGGCGGTGAACAAGGCGCTGGCGGCCCGGCAGGCGGAGCTGGAGGCGGAGCGGGACGCCCGGGTGCTGGTCGAGGAGGCGGTGGATGTCACGCTGCCGTACGACCGGGTCCCGGCCGGTGCCCGCCACCCCATCACCACGCTCTCCGAGCGCATCGAGGACGTCTTCGTGGCCATGGGCTACGAGGTCGCCGAGGGGCCCGAGGTCGAGGCGGAGTGGTTCAACTTCGACGCGCTCAACTTCCCGCCGGACCACCCGGCCCGCGAGATGCAGGACACCTTCTTCGTGCAGGGCGCGAAGGGGCAGGCAGGCGCCGGGTCCGGGGTGGTGCTGCGGACCCACACCTCGCCCGTGCAGATCCGGTCGATGCTCGACCGGAAGCCGCCCATCTATGTGATCTGCCCCGGCCGGACGTTCCGCACCGATGAGCTGGACGCCACCCACACCCCCGTCTTCCACCAGGTCGAGCTGCTGGCCATCGACGAGGGCCTGACCATGGCCGACCTCAAGGGCACCCTGGACCACATGGTCAGGGCGCTGTTCGGGGAGGGCATGTCCACCCGGCTGCGGCCGAACTTCTTCCCGTTCACCGAGCCGTCCGCCGAAATGGACATGCAGTGCTATGTGTGCCGCGGCGCCTCGGTCGGCAACCCCGACCGGCCCTGCCGCACCTGCTCGAGCGAGGGCTGGATCGAGCTCGGCGGCTGCGGCATGGTCAATCCGCGGGTGCTGATCGCCTGTGGCATCGACCCGGAGAAGTACAGCGGGTTCGCCTTCGGCTTCGGCATCGAGCGGATGCTGATGTTCCGGCACAACGTGGAAGACATGCGAGACATGGTCGAGGGTGATGTGCGCTTCACCAGGCCCTTCGGGATGGAGATCTGATGCGGGTCCCGCTTTCTTGGCTGCGGGAGTACGTCGACCTGCCGGCCGGTGAGACCGGCCGCGACGTGCAGGCCAAACTCGTCTCGGCGGGGCTGGAGGTCGAGACCGTCGAGCAGCTCGGCGCCGGCCTCAAGGGCCCCCTGGTGGTCGGCCGGGTGCTGGCGATCGAGACGCTGGAGGGGTTCAAGAAGCCCATCCGCTACTGCCAGGTCGACGTCGGACAGGCAAACGGCAGCGGTGAGCCGCAGAACATCATCTGCGGCGCCACCAACTTCGCCGTCGGCGACAAGGTCGTCGTCTCGCTGCCCGGCGCGGTGCTGCCCGGCGGCTTCGCGATCTCGTCGCGCAAGACCTACGGCAAGGTCTCCGAGGGCATGATCTGCTCAGCCGCCGAGCTCGACATGTCGGACGACCACAAGGGCATCATCGTGCTCCCCCCGGAGTACGAGGTGGGCACCGACGCGATCGAGCTGCTCGAGCTCGTCGACGAGGTCCTGGACATCGCCGTCACCCCGGACCGCGGCTACTGCCTGTCGCTGCGCGGCATCGCCCGCGAGGCCGCGACCGCCTATGGGCTGCCGCTGCGCGACCCGGCCCTGCTGGACGTGCCCGCGCCCAACGCGCACGGCTACCCGGTCCAGGTCGCCGACCGGATCGGCTGCGACCGCTTCACCGCGCGGACCGTCACCGGCCTCGACCCTGAGGCGCACTCCCCGATCTGGCTGCGGCGCAGGCTGCAGAAGGCCGGGATGCGGCCGGTCTCGCTCGCCGTCGACGTCACCAACTACGTGATGCTCGAGCTCGGGCAGCCGCTGCACGCCTACGACCGGTCGCGCGTCAGCGGGACGATCGGTGTGCGTCGCGCCGAGCCGGGCGAGAAGTTCACCACCCTCGACGGCACCAAGCGCGTCCTGGACGCCGAGGACCTGGTGATCACCGACGAGAACGGCCCGATCGGACTCGCCGGCGTCATGGGCGGTGCCAACACCGAGATCGCCGACGCCCAGACCGACCCCGAGACCGGCGCCGTCCAGGGCACCACCGAGGTGGTCATCGAGGCCGCGCACTTCGACACGGTCTCGATCGCCCGTACGGCGCGCCGCCACAAGCTGTCCTCGGAGGCCTCCCGGCGCTTCGAACGCGGCGTCGACCCCGAGGCCACCTCGGCGGCCGCCCAGCGCACCGTCGATCTGCTGGTGCTGCTGGCGGGCGGCACCGCCGAGGCGGGCGTCACCGAGATCGTCGCGCCCAGCGCGCCCCGTACGATCACGGTGCGCGCCGACCACCCGGACCGGGTCGCGGGCGTCGTCTACGGCCGGGAGACCGTGGTGCGCCGGCTGCAGCAGGTCGGCTGCGATGTCTACGGCGCCGACACCCTCACCGTGACCGTTCCCAGCTGGCGGCCCGACCTCCGGGACCCCAACGACCTCGCCGAGGAGGTCATCCGGCTGGAGGGCTACGAGAACCTGCCCTCGACCCTGCCCCAGCCGCCGGCCGGCCGCGGGCTGACCGAGCGTCAGCGGCTGCACCGCCGGGTCGGCCGGGCGCTGGCCGGCGCCGGCTATGTGGAGGCCCTGAACTACCCGTTCATCGGCGCGGAGGTACTCGACCAGCTGGGCCTGGCCGCGGACGACCCGCGGCGCGACGTGGTCAGCCTGGTCAACCCGCTCTCCGACGCCGAGCCCGCGCTGCGCACCACCCTGCTGCCGGGGCTGCTCGTCGCGCTGCGGCGCAACGACGGCCGCGGGACGCGCGACCTCGCGCTGTTCGAGACGGGTCTGGTCTTCCGCGCCACCGGCGACGAGCCCCCGGCGGTCATCCTGCCCGTCGACCACCGTCCGTCGGGCGAGGAGCTCGCCGCGCTGAACGCCGCGCTGCCCCGCCAGCCGCGGCGCGCCGCCGTCGTCCTGGCGGGCGCCCGCGAGCAGGCCGGCTGGTGGGGCAAGGACACCCCGGTGAGCTGGGCCGACGCGGTCGAGGCGGGGCGGATCGTGGCGCGTGCGGCGGGGGTGGAGCTGATCGTCCGCCAGGACCAGCAGGACCCCTGGCACCCCGGCCGGTGTGCCGCGCTGCTGGCCGTCGTCGACGGCCAGGAGATCCTCGTGGGCAACGCGGGCGAGCTGCATCCCCGGGTCACCAAGGCCCTCGGCCTGCCCGAGCGCACCTGCGCGATGGAGATCGAGCTGGACCGCCTGGAGCGAGCGGCGCCGGGACCGGTCCAGTCCCCGCATGTGTCCTCCTTCCCGGTGGCCACGCAGGACGTCGCGCTCGTCGTCGACGCGTCGGTCGCCGCGGCCGATGTCGAGGTGGCGCTGCGGGCCGGCGCGGGTGAACTCCTCGAGTCGCTGCGGCTGTTCGACGTCTTCACCGGCGAGCAGCTCGGCGAGGGCAGGAAGTCCCTGGCCTACGCCCTGCGCTTCCGCGCCCCCGACCGCACGCTGACCGCCGAGGAGGCCTCGGCGGCCCGTGACGCCGCGGTCGCGGCGGCGGTGGAGCGCACCGGCGCCGTGTTGCGCGGCGCCTGACGGCTGGTCGCTTGAGCCCTGGTGGGGCCCTGGTGGGGCCCTGGTGGGGGCGCATCCCGTACGCGGGGTGCGCCCCCACCGCGTTGCGGGGCCGTTTCCCGCTGCTTCGGCGCGGTGTTCGGCAATGTGTTGATAGCTAGCTCACCCGATCAGGTGAGAATCGGAGTCCGGCTACTCATTTTGACAGGAGCTGTCGCGAGAATCGTCCCGGTCGTACGGTCCGCGCAGCACCGACCATCCCGGGCCCGGCCGACCGCCTTATTGGCCGGCGTTGGGGGACGACACATGATCGGGACATGGGTAGCCGGCGGCGCGTTCGTACGGCGAGCACGGGGCCTGAAGGCGTTCACCCGGGTGGTCCCCGGCCTGTGGGTGCTCGGCGTCATCTGCTGGGAGCTGCTGTCCCCGCACGACGCCGAAGTGGTCCCGCTGCTCGCCGCCGCGCCCGCCATCTCCTGTGCCAGCAGCGGCCGCCGCAGATGCATCCTGATGCTCGGCGGCGCGAGCCTGCTGTTCGCCCTCGGCCCGCCCAGCCCACTGGAACCCGACGGCGACGTCGAGGAGTCACACGCGAGCCTGGTCAGCTGCGGCGCCATCCTCGCCGTGGTCGTCGCCAGCTATTTCACCTGCGGCCGCAGGCTGCGGCTGGTCCGCGAACTGGAGCAACTGCGGGCGGTGGCGGCCGCCGCGCAGGACGCGGTGCTGCGGCCGCTGCCGGCCCGCCTGGACGGCATCGAGATGGCGGCCGGCTATCTGTCGGCCAGCCGGGGCGCCGTGGTCGGCGGCGACCTGTACGAGGCGCTGGCCACCGCGCACGGCGTCCGCGTGATCATCGGGGACGCGCGCGGCCACGGCCTCGGCGCCATCAGCACCGTCGCCGCCGTGCTCGGCAGCTTCCGCGAGGCCGCCCACGACGAGCCCGAACTCGCCGGCGTACTGCGCCGCCTGGACCGCGCCCTGCAGCGCCATCTGCGGGAGCGGGCCCTGGGTGATCCTACGGCCGGCGAGGAGCCGGAGACCCCGGTCGCGGAGGAGTTCGTCACCGTGCTGCTGCTCGAAGTGGGTCCCGACGGCGAGCTCACGGCGCTCAACTGCGGCCACCCCTGGCCGTATCTGCTGTCGGAGGACGCGACCGGTGGGGCGTGGGTCCGCAGGCTGCCCCTGGGCGAAGTGCTGCCCCCACTCGGCCCCTTCCCGCTGCCAGACGACCTCCCCGTCGCCCGCCGCGCCCCGCTGCAGCCCGGCCAGGCGCTCGTCCTGCACACCGACGGGGCCGAGGACGCGCGCGACGCGCACGGGAACTTCTTCGCGCTCAGGCCCGCCCTGGCCCAGGCCGCGGGCACCGGTCCGATCGTCCCCGCGGCGGTCATCGAGGCGGTGCGGTCGGCGGTGCTGCGGCACACCGGCGGCCGGCTCGCCGACGACGTCGCGCTGCTGGCGCTGCGCAACGAGAGCAAGGCCGTCCGGCAGTAGGGCCCGCGACGTCGCGGGCCCTCCTGCCGGACGGTCCGAGCCCGGTCACTTCACACCCCGTGCGAACCGACCTCCACTACGCTGGCCACACCGGGGGCACGCGGCTGGGGGCGCATCAGGAGGGGGCCATGGAGCCCAACACACTGCTCGACTCCGTACTCGACGAGGCCGGGATCTCCCATGCCGGTCTCGCCGCGCACATCAACGAGGCGGGCCGGGCCCGCGGCATGAAGCTGCGGTACGAACACACCGCGGTCGCCCGCTGGCTGAAGGGCCAGCGCCCCCGCGGTCAGGTGCCCGACCTCATCTGCGAGGTGCTCGGCGGGCGGCTGCACCGCGCGCTCACCCTCGACGACATCGGCCTCGGCACCCCCGGCTCCCCGCGCGCCCCCGCCACCCCGCTGTCCGGCTTCGTCGAGCGCGCCACCGCGCTGTGGCGCTTCGACGAACAGCAGCGGCCCCACGTCGTGGCCGCCCCCGCGGTCACCGGCACCCCCGCCGTCATCCCGGTGTGGGAGTGGGAGAACCCGCCGGAGGACTCGGACGTCTCCCGCCGCGGCCTCACCCGCGTCAGCATGGCCGACATCGACATGCTGCGCGCCGCCCGCGCCCACTACGAGCAGATGTACCGCAAGGCCGGCGGCGTGGCGACCAGAGCCCGCGTCGTGGGCTTCCTCAACGCCGAGGCCGCGCCGCTGCTGCGCGGCAGCTACCCCGACGCCACCGGCCGTCAGCTGCACCGGGCGACCGGCGGCCTGGTGGCGATCGCCGGGATCTGCGCCTACGACTCGGACACCCACGGCCTGGCCCAGCGCTACTTCCACCAGGCGCTGCGGCTGGCCAAGGCCAGCGGGGACCGCGGGCTCGGCGCGTATGTCATCGCGCTGCTGGTCAACCAGTCCCTGTTCATGAAGGAGTACCGGCAGGCGGTCGCGTTCGCCGAGTCGGCGCTGCGCGCCTGCGGCTCGGACATCACCCCGGCGCTCGCCGCCGACCTGTACGCCATGCAGGCCAAGGCGTACGCGCGGCTGGGCGACGGGGCCGGGGCGCTGTCCTGCATCCGACGCGCCGAGACCGCCGCCGACCGGATCCGCCCGGGCCAGGAGCCCGACGAGACCGGCTACGTCCAGCCCGGCCTGGTCAACGTCCAGGTCGCGGAGGCGTTGCTGAGCCTGGGCGACCTCGGCGGCGCGCGGGAAAACGCCACCGCCGCGGTCGGCACCCCCGCGCACGACCGGGGCCGGGTGCACCGGCTCGCGATGCTCACCCACATCGCGCTGAGACAGGGCGACGCGGACCGGGCGGTGGCCACGGCGGTGGAAATGACCGAGCGGGCCCGCGGCATGGAGTCCCGGCGTTTACGCGACCGGCTCCGCGCCGTGCGGGAACACCTTGCCGAGAGCGGGAGCGCGGCGACTGCCGAAGCCGCCGAACTCATCGACGGGGCGCTGCGCGTGCCCCTCTGAGTCCGGTCCGCGCCCTCGTCGACAGCCTTGCCAACTGTGCGGCGGAAGGTGGCTGACAGTGCGATGGAAGAACCTCAGGGAGCGGACCGTGTACGAGAACCGGTGGTTCTCGGTGAACCTCGCCGACGTCAGACTCCCCGACGGCCGCCACCTGGACCACTATCTGATCCGGCTGCGCCCCGTGGCCGTGGCCACCGTGGTCAACGCGGCCAATGAGGTGCTCCTGCTGTGGCGGCACCGTTTCATCACCGACGCCTGGGGCTGGGAGCTGCCGGCCGGCGTCGTCGAGGACGGCGAGGACATCGCGGTCGCGGCGGCCCGCGAGATGGAGGAGGAGACCGGGTGGCGCCCCGGCCCGCTGCGCCATCTCCTCTCCGTCGAGCCGTCCAACGGGCTCACCGACGCCCGGCACCACATCTACTGGGCGGAAGAGGCCGCGTACGTCGGGCCCCCGGAGGACGACTTCGAATCCGACCGGCGCGCCTGGGTGCCGCTCAAGGCCGTCCCGGACATGGTGGCGCGCGGTGAGGTGCCCGCCGCGAACATGGCGGCCGCGCTGCTGCTGCTCCACCACATCCGCTTCGGCTGACCGCCCGCGTCGCCCCCACCGACGGCCGGCCGACCGCGTGCCCCCCCCCGGCCGGGCGGTTCGCTAGCGCCCCGCGGCCTGCCACAACGCCAGCGCCAGCGCGCACACCCCGGTCAGCGCGGCGATGGACCGCAACGGCCAGCGAGCGTGTTCCAGATGGCGTACGCGTGCGGCCAGTTGTTCCACGTCCTCCTCGGACTGTTCCCCGCGGTGGTCGAGCAGGGCGAGTTGTCCGTCGACACGGGCCAGGCTGACATCGACCCTGCGGCGGATTTCCGCGAGCTCCACGGCTAACGCGGCGTGCTCGGGCTCGGTGGTCACGGGCTGTTCCCCTTCCGGAATGTGCTTCCGTGCACTTTCGACAATCCGAGTCAACCGTGTCGCAGGGTGGTACGGGAGAGTGTGCGCAGGACGGACGCGGGTCACCGGCGCACACCCCGTGTGAAAACCGTGTGACCGAATTGTGTGGTCGGTCGCATCCGGAGCCGAGAGTGCTCACGCTGCGTGAGCCCCATGGACCTGGAGGGCGGGGGCGCCACCCAGGTATCGCGGTGGCTCGAGTGCCGCGTACTGCGTGCTCCCGGTGGGCATCGGGTGTGCGTTCTGCCCGTGCACAGCGACCCGGACCTCTTCGAGGCCCAGGCGCGCGTCCGGTCAGGAGGAACTACTGAGGCGGCAAATGGCGCGGGTCAGGCGTACTCGTAGAACCCCGACCCCGTCTTGCGGCCCAGCCGTCCCGCGTCGACCATGCGCAGCAGCAGCGGCGGCGGGGCGTACAGGGGCTCCTTGTACTCGCCGTACATCGAGTCGGCGATCGCCGCGATCGTGTCCAGGCCGATCAGGTCGGAGAGCTTGAGCGGGCCCATGGGGTGGGCGCAGCCGAGTTCCATGCCGTTGTCGATGTCCTCGCGGCTCGCGATGCCGGATTCGAACATGCGGATGGCGGAGAGCAGATACGGGATCAGCAGGGCGTTGACGACGAAGCCGGAGCGGTCCTGGGCGCGGATGGCGTGTTTGTCGAGGATGTCGTGGACCAGGGCCTCGGCGCGCTTGATGGTCTGGTCGCCGGTGGTGAGGGCCGGGATCAGCTCGACCAGCTTCTGGACCGGGGCCGGGTTGAAAAAGTGGATTCCGATGACCTGGTCGGGGCGGGAGGTGGCGACGGCCAGCTTGACCACGGGGATGGAGGAGGTGTTCGAGGCCAGGATGGCGTCGGGGCGGGTCACGACCTGGTCGAGGACCCGGAAGATCTCGGTCTTGACCTGCTCGTTCTCCACGACCGCCTCGATGACCAGATCGCGGTCGGCGAACTCGCCGAGGTCGGTGGTGAAGCTCAGCCGCGCCAGTGTCGCGTCGCGCTCCGCCTCGGTGATCTTGCCGCGCTCGGCGGCCTTGCCGAGGGAGTTGGTCAGGCGGGTACGGCCCAGCTCCAGGGCCTCACCGGTGGTCTCCGCGACCTTGACGTCCAGGCCGGAACGGGCGCACACCTCCGCGATGCCCGCGCCCATCTGGCCGCAGCCCACCACTCCGACGCGTTCGATGTCGGTCACCTCGTGCCTTTCCGCTGATCTGCTGGTCGTCCCCCGACGTTACCCTCCGGTCCGGTCCATGGGGTGGGCCGGGGCCCGGAACCGTGTGGTCCGGACCCCGGCCCTGGATCTCAAATGGGCGGGCGGCGGGGCTGCGTTGGAGTGACGGTGCTCGCGGTCACGCCGAGTCGCCGCGCAGGATGCCGCGTCCGTTCGTGCTCACGTACACCCGCCCGTAGACCCGCGGATCGCCGGTGATCGCGTCCCCGGTCCAGCCCCACTGGTGTGCGTTGTCGTTGATCCGGACCCAGCTCGCCCCGGCGTCCGTGGAGCGGAAGATCCCGCGGACACCGCCGATCTTGGCGCTGGTGTAGAGCGTCTGGTACGAGGCGCCGGGAGCGGCCTTGCCGAAGCCGATGGTGTCGGCCTGCTGGACGTCTCTCAGCTTCGTGAAGGTCGCGCCCGAGTCGGTGGAGTGCCACAGCCCGTACGTCCCGCTCGCGGTGCCGCCCGCGAGCCAGATGTCGCCCTCCGCGCCCGGCAGGGCCTTGAAGCGCACCGGGCCGTCGGCGGGCAGGCCGGTGGTGGCCTTGGCGGTGAAGGTGGCGCCGCCGTCGGTGCTCACATAGAACGTGCCGGCCTTGAAGCCGTAGTACTTCTTCGGGTTCTTGCGGTCGGACTCGACGACCGCCCCGGCCGGGATGCCGCTGGAGGCGGTCCAGGAGTTGCCGAAGCCGGAGGTGTAGTAGACGGACGAGGTGCCCTCGGGGCTCCACACGAAGCCGCTGCCGTCGGCCGCCGCGGCCACCGTGCCGCCGCCCGTGACACCGGACGGCTCGCTGCCCTGCCACCAGTTCGCGCCGTTGTCGGTGGAGAAGGCGATCCGGGGCGCGGCGTCGTTGTTGCCGACCCGCACCACCGTGTTCGGGTTGGTCTCGGCGTAGTCCAGGCTGGTGGTCGTGGTGAAGCTCGGCGAGGTGAACATCATCTTGGGCACAGCGTCGAGGTCGGTGTGGCGGAAGCCGCCGATGTCACCCAGCGCGCTGAGCAGCGGGGCGCCGGACGGCGGGCTCGCCAGGTCAAGGACCGCGGTCTCCTCCAATCCCTTGACCATCGGCGTGATCTTGATCTGGCCGCCGGAGTCCCAAGTGGAGAGGTTCTCGGTGCCGTAGACGGTGGCGCCCGTGCCGTACATCATCCGGTTGGAGTCGAACGGGTCGATCTCCAGCGCCTCGGTCATCCAGCCCAGCTTCGGGGTGACGTCTGGCGGGGACGGGTTGGTGCCGAAGGTCAGCCAGGGGACGGACGAGACGTCGTGGGTGTAGCGGAAGGAGCGGTTGGGGTAGCTGGTGAAGTCCCAGGCGCGGGTCCAGGTCGCGCCGGAGTCGGTGGAGCGGAAGATCTGGGTGTCCGGCCACCAGGAGCTGTAGCCGGTCACCATGAGCGTGCCGGGCTTTAGCCGGTCCACCGTCAGCCCGCTGTAGCCGAAGTAGGTGTCGGCGTCCGCCATCGGGCTGATGTTCTTCCACTCCCCGGTGGCCGTGGCGTACCGCCACACCTGGCCCTTCGCCCCGTCGTACGGGCCGCCCTTGTCGCTCGTGGTGATGTAGAGGTAGCCGTTTTTGGAGTCCAGGACGCCTTTGTGGGAGAGGTAGCCGGTCGGCTGCCCGGCGACGCGCGACCAGGTGGCGCCGGCGTCGGTCGAGCGGTAGACGGTGTTCTCCTTGTCGGCCACGCCCACGTAGATGGTCTTGGTCGCGGTGCCCGACGAGCCTGTGCGCTCGTCGAAGGTCACCCACACCACGCCCTGGTTGTCGCTCAGATAGCCGCTGGAGTCGCTCGGGTCCTGGGCGTAGTTGCCCGCGTTGGGGAAGGCCGTCACCTTCGACCAGGTGGCGCCGGAGTCGGTCGAGCGCCACAGGCCGTTGCCGCTGGGCGCGCCGAAGTACAGCACGCTGTTCTTGTTCGGGTCGATCGCCAGGCGCTCGCCCATGCCGCGGCCGGGCATATTGCCGCCGACCTTGAAGGGGAGGGTGGTGGTCTGCCAGGTGGCGCCGCGGTCGGAGGAGCGCAGGATCGCGCCGTTGGTCGGGTCCCAGCTGTTGGTGTACGTGCCGACGGCCGCGTACACCTTGTTCGGCTCGACCGGGTCACTGGCCAGGCTCGCCACCCCGGTCCAGCCCCATCGGTCCCAGTCCACCCAGTCGAGCAGCGGCACCCACTGCTTGCCGGACTGGTCCCAGCGGTACGCCCCGCCGATGTCGGTGCGGGCGTAGGCGAGGTTCTTCTCCTTGCGGTTGAAGATGATGCCGGGGACGAAGCCGCCGCCGTCGACGCGGACGTTCTTCCAGGTGGTGGCGGCCAGGCCGGCGGTGGGCTTGCTCCGGGTGTCGTCGGGGCGGGCGGCGGCGGGGGCGGCGGCCGCGGTCAGTAATCCGCCGACGAGTGCCAGCGCGGCCATGAGCGCGCCGAGCGGTCTTCTCCTGTCATGGGAACGCACGGGAACTTCCTCTCCGGGCATCCGCCGCGGGCCGCGGCGGTACGGGGGCGGGTCTGTGCGGGTTTGTCCGTGTCCGGGTTTGGGAGCGCTCCCATATGTGCGTACCGCTGATGCTAGCGGCCGGATGGCCGGGCGAGAAGAGTGGCGTCAAGAGGGCGTGCGGGCAGTTGTGAAGGCGCACCGGGACGGTGGGAAGGATTGCCGCATCCCCGTCGGACCCGCATTATCGGCGAAGTCAGTCACGATCGACGGGCAAGTGAGGAGCGAGGATGGGGCAGATCACGCGCAGGGGCCTGACGGCCGCGGCCGCCGGGGCGCTGGCCGCGGCCGTCACGACGGGTTCGACGGCGGCGTACGGGCGCGAGGTGGAGCGGGGGAGCGGCGGACACCCCAGGCGTCAGTTCCGCGGGATGTGGCTGGCCACCGTCGCCAACCGGGACTGGCCCTCCAAGCCCGGCCTCACCGCCGCCGAGCAGCGCGCCGAACTGCTCGCCTTCCTGGACACCGCGGTCGCCCGCCGGCTGAACGCGGTGGTCTTCCAGGTCCGGCCGACCGCCGACGCGCTGTGGCCCTCCCGGTACGAGCCGTGGGCCGAGTACCTGACCGGCGTCCAGGGCCGTGACCCGGGCTGGGACCCGCTGGGCACCGCCGTACGCGAGGCCCACCGGCGCGGCCTCGAACTGCACGCCTGGTTCAATCCGTACCGCGTCGCCAATCACACCGACCCCACCCGGCTGGCCCCCACGCACCCCGCGCGGCTGCACCCGGAGTGGGTGGTGCCCTACGGCGGCAAGCTCTACTACAACCCGGGCCTGCCCGAGGTCCGCCGCTTCGTCCAGGACGCGATGCTGGACGCGGTGGCGCGCTACGACGTCGACGCCGTCCACTGGGACGACTACTTCTACCCCTATCCGGTCGCGGGCCAGGTCTTCGACGACGACGCGGCGTACGAGGCCCACGGTGCGGGGTTCCCGGACCGGGCCGCCTGGCGGCGGGACAACATCGACCGCCTGGTGCGCGAGACCGCCGCGCGGATCAAGCGTCTTGACCGGCGGGTGCGGTTCGGGATCAGCCCCTTCGCCGTCTGGCGCAACCAGGCCACCGACCCGCTGGGCTCCGACACCCGGGCCGGGGTGCAGACCTACGACGACCTGTACGCGGACACGCGCAAGTGGGTCCGTGAGGCATGGATCGACTACATCGTCCCGCAGGTGTACTGGAACATCGGCTTCGCCGCCGCCGACTACGCGAAGCTGGTGCCCTGGTGGGCGGAGGTGGTGCGCGGCACCGGCGTGGACCTCTACATCGGCGAGGCGCTCTACAAGGCGGGGGACCCGGCGCAGCCCGCGCCCTGGCAGGACCCGGCCGAGCTGTCCCGGCATCTCACCTTCGACCGGGACTATCCGCAGGTGCGGGGCAACGTCTACTTCTCCGCGAAGGAAGTGGCCGCCGACCGCAACGGCGCCATGGCGCGCGTGGTCGCCGACCACTACCCGTATCGCGTGCGTCCGCCCCGCTGAGTCGCCCGGCCGGTGCTACGGCCGCGGGCGTCCGGTGGGCAGGTGTCGCACGACCGAATCCGGGCCGGGGGAGACCAGGCACTCGTGGCCGTCGTCCTCGTAGCGGACGCGGTACGGCGGGGTCCCGTGATCCCCGAGTACCTCGATGATCTCCGCGGTCCGGTCGTGCATTCCGACAACCCTGCCGTGTACCAGCAGCTTGTCGCCTACGGTCGCCTCCATGCGCGTGACCTCCTGTCCGGTGCCCCGGAGGGTATTGCGGTCCCTGAGGCCAGTTTATGGCCGCTCCTCCGGGTTTGCGCCTGTCGGGTCTGTGCCTACTGGTGCCCGCTTCGCGCCGGTCGATGCCCGCTGCGTCACCCCGATGCAGACCAGGACGGCCACGGCGGTCGCGGGCGCGGCCCAGGTGAAGTGTTCGCCCAGGAGGAGTACGGACCACACCAGGGTGAGCAGGGGCTGGGCCAACTGGAGTTGGCTGGCCCTGGCCACGCCGATGGCGGCCATCCCGCGGTACCAGACCACGAGCCCCAGGAACTGGGAGCCCAGGGCCAGCCACAGCACCCCGGTGACGGCGTGCGCCCCGAGGTGTACGGGCTCGGCGGCCAGGGCGACCGCCGCGCCCGGCACCGACAGCGGCAGACAGGCCACCAGCGCCCAGCCGATCACCTGCCAGCCCGGCATGTGGCCCGCCAGTCGGGCGCCCTCCGCGTAGCCGGCCGCGCACACCAGCAGCGCGCCGAACAGATACAGATCCCCGGCCGTCGGCGCGCCCCCGCTCTGCCGCAGCGCGAAGGCGACGATCACCGCCGCCCCGGCGATGGCCGCGGCCCAGAACACGCGGGTGGGCCGGGACCTTCTTTTAGGGGTTGGTTCGCCTCCGGGGCGCCTCAGCCCCTGTCGACGGTCGACCACGCGGCGGTAGCCGCATATCGACCGCAGCCTCGGCCCTCCGCGCGGCGGAGCCGCATATCGATGCAGCCTCAGGGCCTCCGCGCGCTCTCCCTTTCGACAGCGGCGCGCCCCTTCGGCGGTCCGCACCGCCGCGTAGGCGGCCGTGGTCAGCGGCAGCAGGCCGACGACCACGGCGGCGTGCGAGGTGGTGGAGGTCCGCAGCGCGAGCGTGGTCAGCAGGGGGAAGCCCACGACGACACCGGCGGCGACCACCAGCAGGCCGGGCCAGTGGCTGCGGGCGGGTGGCGGGACGCTGAGGGCCGCCAGCGCGCCGCCCGCGACCAGCCCGGCCAGGGCGAGCCGGCAGGCGACCAGCGACCAGGGGCCCAGGCCCTCAAGACCCCAGGCGGTAGCGGGGAAGGTCAGGGAGAACGCGGCCACGCCCAGCGCGGCCAGGACGGTGCCGAGGGCGCCGCCCCGGCGGACGGCGGACGGCGCGGTGCTGTGGTGAGCGGTGGTGCGCGGCCCGGTGCCATCGCTCACCGCTATCGTCTCGCTGGCGATAGCGCTATCGTGGACTCTCATGCAAGAGCGTAGCAGCGTCGCGGAATTGGCGGGGATCCTCCGTGCGGAGCTGAACCGCTACTCTCCTGGTGAGAAGCTGCCGTCCAGCCGGGCCCTGGTGGACCGCTACCGGGTGAGCCCGGTGACCGTCTCCCGCGCGCTCGCCGCACTCCGCGCCGAGGGGCTCGTGGTGACCCGGCCCGGCGCCGGGGCCTTCCGGGTCGACCGGCCGCGGGCGGCCGAGGAGGAGCCGCGCCCGGGCGACACCTCCTGGCAGGAGGTGGCCCTCAGTGTCGAGACGTCCGGGGAGCCGGTCCCGCGCTCCGTCGACGCCTCCGGAGTGCTGGCCACCCTGGCCGTCCCGCCGCCCGGCGCCCTCGAACTCCACGGCGGCTATCTCCACCCGTCGCTCCAGCCGGAGCGGGCGCTGGCAGCCGCCCTCGCCCGCGCCGGGCGGCGGCCCGGCGCGTGGGACCGCCCGCCGATCGACGGGCTGACCGAGCTGCGCGCGTGGTTCGCGGCCGAGATCGGCGGCCGGGCCGGGGCCCTCGCCCCCTCGGAGGTGCTGATCACCGCGGGCGGCCAGAGCGCGCTGACCACCGCGCTGCGCGCCCTCGCGCCGCCCGGTGCGCCCGTGCTCGTCGAGTCCCCCACCTACCCCGGGGCGCTCGCCGCCGCCCGCGCCTTCGGGCTGCGCCCGGTCCCGGTCCCCGTGGACGCCGATGGGGTCCGCACCGATCTGCTCGAACAGGCGCTCCGCACCAGCGGCGCGCGCGTCTTCCTCTGCCAGCCCCTCTTCCAGAACCCGACCGGCGCGGTGCTCTCCGCCGAACGGCGCCGCGAGGTGCTGCGGGTGGCCCGGGAGGCGGGCGCGTTCGTGATCGAGGACGACTTCGCCCGCCGCCTCGCCCACGAGGACGCGGGGCCGCTGCCCGCGACCCTCGCCGCCGACGACCCCGACGGCGTGGTCGTCCACGTCTGCTCACTCACCAAGATCACCTCGGCCAGCCTGCGAGTGGGCGCGCTCGCCGCCCGCGGCCCCGCGCTGGAACGGCTGCGCGCCATCCAGGTCGTCGACAGCTTCTTCGTGCCGCGCCCGATGCAGGAGGCGGCGCTCGAACTCGTCGGCTCGCCCGCCTGGACCCGCCATCTGCGCACCGTCGCCGCCGAGCTGCGCACCCGCCGCGAGACCCTGGCCACGGGGGTGCGGCGGGACCTCCCCGAACTCGCCCTGCGCCATGTCCCGCCCGGCGGCTTCCACCTGTGGCCGCGGCTGCCCGACGGCACGGACGAGGCCGCGCTGACGGCCGCCGCCCTGCGTGCCGGGGTCGCCGTCGCGCCCGGCCGCCCGTACTTCTGCGCCGAGCCGCCCGCCCCGCACCTGCGGCTTGGCTTCGCCTCGGCGGCGGGCCCCGCCGAGCTGGCGGAGGGGCTGCGCCGGCTGCGTACCGCCTGCGACGAGGTGCTCGGCTGACGGCCCGCCGGATTCCCCAGGTGGCGAAATTCCCTCGACGCCGCCCCTCTGGCCTGCGAGTCTCCCGCCATGAGTGACACGACCGGCCGGCCGGCCGACGGCTACGAGATATCCACCGACCCCGCCCGCCTCGACCCGGCCCGTATCCACCACTGGCTGTCCACCGACGCCTACTGGGCGCTGGGCCGCACCCGCGAGAAGCAGGACCGGGCCATCGCCGGCTCGCTCAACTTCGGCGCGTACGAGGCCGCCTCGGGCGCCCAGGTCGCGTACGCCCGGGTCATCACCGACCACGCCACCTTCGCCTGGCTGTGCGATGTCTACGTCGGCCGTTCCGCGCGAGGGACGGGTCTCGGCACCGCACTGGTCACGGCCGTCCGCGACCACCTGGAGCCGTTCGGGCTGCGGCGCATCCTGCTCGCCACGTTCGACGCCCACGGCGTCTACGAGAAGATCGGCTTCTCGCTCCTGGACGACCCGGAGCACTGGATGACCCTGCGCTTTCCCGGCGGGGACGCACCGGGCAGGTGACGCGGCCGGGCAGGTGACGCGGCCGGGCCGCGGGCCGGTCAGTGGCCGCCGTGCTGGTCCACCGCCTCCCGTGGCGCCTCGGCGGCCCCGCCGGTCTCGGCCACCTCGGCGCGGGCGGCCGTCGCGGCGGGCTTGCGGCGGCCGGTCAGCCGCATGGCGAGGGGCTGGGTGTAGCGGGCGGTGAGCGGGCCGAGGATCACCAGGATCAGTACGTACGCCGTGGCCAGCGGCCCCAGCTCCGGTTCGATGCCGGCCGTGACGGCGAGTCCGGCGATGACGATGGAGAACTCGCCCCGGGCGACCAGGGTGCCGCCCGCACGCCAGCGGCCCTTGGCGGAGATCCCGGCGCGCTTCGCCGCCCAGTAGCCGGTGGCGATCTTCGTGCAGGCGGTGACGGTGGCCAGCGCGAGGGCGGGCAGCAGGACCGGCGGGATGCTCGCGGGGTCGGTGTGCAGGCCGAAGAAGACGAAGAACACGGCCGCGAACAGGTCCCGCAGCGGGCTGAGCAGGTTGTGCGCGCCCTCGGCCACCTCCCCGGACAGCGCGATGCCCACCAGGAACGCGCCCACCGCCGCCGACACCTGGAGCTGCTGGGCGATCCCGGCGACCAGCAGGGTCAGCCCCAGCACCACCAGCAGCAGCTTCTCCGGGTCGTCGCTGGAGACGAAACGCGAGATGACCCGGCCGTAGCGCACGGCGAGGAAGAGCACCAGACCGGCCACGCCGAGCGCGATGGCCAGGGTGAGGCTGCCCGCCGCCAGGCTCACCCCCGCCAGCAGGGCGGTGATGATCGGCAGATACACGGCCATCGCCAGGTCTTCGAGGACCAGGATGGAGAGGATGACCGGGGTCTCGCGGTTGCCGAGGCGGCCGAGGTCGCCCAGGACCTTGGCGATGACGCCGGACGAGGAGATCCAGGTGACCCCGGCGAGCACCACCGCGGCCACCGGGCCCCAGCCCAGCAGCAGCGCCATGGCGGCGCCCGGCAGGGCGTTGAGCGCGGCGTCGACCAGCCCGGCCGGGTACTGGGTCTTGAGATTGCTGACCAGATCGCTGGCGGTGTACTCCAGCCCGAGCATGAGCAGCAGCAGGATCACGCCGATCTCGGCACCGATCGCCACGAACTCCTCGCTGGCCCCCAGCGGCAGCAGACCCCCCTCGCCGAAGGCGAGACCGGCCAGCAGATACAGGGGGATGGGGGAGAACTGCAAGCGTCCGGCCAGCCGGCCCAGCAGCCCCAGGCCCAGGATGACCGCACCGAACTCGATCAGGAAAAGAGCGGAGGAGTGCACGGTTCACTCCCGCCCGAGTATCGCCGCGGCCGTCTCCACGCCCTCGCGGGTGCCGATCACGATCAGGGTGTCGCCGCCGGCCAGCCGGAAGTCCGGCGTCGGGGAGGGGATCGCCTCCGCGCGGCGCAGCACCGCCACGATCGAGGCGCCGGTCTCGGTCCGCATCCGCGTGTCGCCCAGCACCCGCCCGTTCCAGTACGAGACCGACGACAGCTCGACGCGCTCGGCCACCAGCCCCAGCTCGGTCGTGGACAGCAGCGCCGGGCTGTGGTGCGACGGCATCAGCACGCCGATGACCGCCTCCGCTTCCTTCGCCGTCAGCCGCACCGACAGCGCGCATTCGTCGGGATCGTCCTGGCGGTACGCGCTCAGCGTCCGTCCGCCGTCGCGATGCGCGACCACGGACAGCCGCTGCTGTTCGCGCGTGGTGAGGTCGTAACGGACACCGATCCCGGGCAACGGCGTACTGCTGATCCGCGGAGCGCCCACGGCCATCCTTCCGTCGTACCTGCCACTTACCGGTGGACGTGCGGCGCCGGCCGCGGCCGGTGACGTCCCCGTCACCACCCTAACGAATGGCAAAGACTTGGTAATGAGGGGGTGCGAGGCGGGTGGCCCGGGGAACTCCGGTGGCCCCGGCCGCGACTACCGGGGCGGACATCCGCCCCACCCCAAGGACCACGCACGCGTCGGATACGACCTACCGCGCCCCGGCCCGCGGCCCTCGCGCTCGCCGGAGCCCTCTGCCGTACGCGTCACGTACGCCGCCCGGCCGGTCGCCACCCCCTGACCCCCTGACGCGCGCCTCGGCGGCCGCCCGTCTCAGCCGCCGAGCCGGACCACGCGGGCCGTGGCCGCGATCGGGCCGCTGTCGCGGAACCGCAGGACGAAGGGCAGTTCGTCGCCCAGCCGCAGCGGCGCCGAGACCCTGACCATCGCCTTGACGCCGCTCGCGGACATGGCCAGTGTGCCGTGGGCGGGAACGGCCGCCGTGTCGACCATGGCCATGGATTCCGTGGCGCCCCGCCGCACCGTGCGAGAGAGCATCGCGCGGCCGGTGTCCGGAGAGGTCACGGACACCAGGCGGTCGTGGGCGCCTCCGGTGTTGCGCACCCGGAAGAAGGCAACCGTGAACTCGTTGCCGGCGTACGGCAGCCAGACGCGGGCGTCGGCGATCCGGATCCTGGCCGGTGAGCCGGCGGCTCCGGTGGCGGTCCAGGCCGTCAGCCCGCCGAGGGCGACGGCGCCGGCCACCAGCGGTGCGAGCGCACCGCGGACGGCGCCCGCCGGGCGCCGCCGGGCGGGCGAGGACGCCGCCGTGGCCGGTGGGGGAGAGATCATGGCGCGTTCCTCCTGCTTCCGTGTACTTCCGTCAATGTCCGGGCGGCCCCGCGCGGGCCGGTGGCGTACGGGCGCAAGCTGTCGCAGACGACGAGCAGTGAACCGGCCGCCATGGCGGCGAGCGCGCCCGCCGGGCCGAGCCGGCCGGTGGCAGCCCACGCCACGGCGACCAGATGACAGCCCAACACCCAGGCCAGATGGGCGCGGATGATGTTCACCGTGCGCCGCGCGAGCCGGACGGCGTGGACGACCGCTTCGATGTCGCCGGGTGCCAACGCCATATCGGCCGCCGCCACTTCGCTGCCGTCCCCGAAGGCGATGCCCAGGTCGGCTTCGGACAGCGCGGCCGCGTCCCCGGCGCCGTCGCCGAGCACCACGACCCGGTGCCCCCGCTCCCGCAGCCGCCGCACCAGGTCGGCCTTGTCGCGCGGGCCGACACCGGAGTGCACCTCGACGATGCCCAACTGGTCGGCGACGGCCCGGGCGGCCTCCCCCCGCTCCCCGGTGGCCAGCACCGGCCGCAGCCCGAGCCGCTTCAGGTGGCACACGGCGCGGTAGCCGCCGGGCCGCCGCACGGCGCCCAGGACGACCGTGTCGGCGGCGCGCGGCGCTTCCAAGGCCCGGGGCCGGCGGACGAGGACACCGCTTCGAGCCCCGCGCCGGGCGGCGGCGAGCAGCGCCGCCTGGACCCCCGCCACCAGGACGCAGGGGCAGGCCATCACCAGCACCGCCACCGCCGTCGCGACGGCGGCCCGCGGCTCGGCGCCCGCCCCGAACCAGAAGCCCAGCACCGTCACCGTCACGGCCGCCACCGCGGGCGCACCGGCCCCGGCCACCGCGTCGGCCGGACGCCCAGCGGAGGCCCCACCCTGCCCGGCCCTGGCCTCCAGAACGCGCCCGGCGAGGGCGACCAGCGTGATCCCGGCCACCACTTCCAGGCACGGACGCGCCGCGCCGCCTCCCGTGGTGGCCAGCGGGTCGAAGGGCAACCGCGTTCCCGGCTCCCCGGCCCCGCCCCGGAACAGGGCATACGTGGACCAGGAGAACGAAGCGACGACGGCCGCCGACACCAACGTGTGGTGAGTGAGCCGAAGGGGCGCGCCGCTGTCGGAAGGGAGAGCGTGCGCGGAGGCGACCGAGCCCTCAAAAAAAGGAGGCAGGCCACGCAGCGCGCGCTGGTGGAACGGCCAGGCGCCCCACACCGCCACCGGCGCCGCGAGCACGAAACACAGCCACTGCCAGTTGCGGAACTGCGCCGCCGGCACCATGCAGAGCACCAGCACGGGCAGCGCCGGCACCGCGGTGAGCAGCAGCCTCCGGCGCTCCTGGTCCGCCACGGCAGCCTTGGGGCCCGGCCGTGGCGACACCGGGAGCCCGGCCGGCCGAGCCGCCTCACGGGCCGCGGTGGTCACCGCCCGCCACCCGGGCCGGCCATGCCATGCATGCCGCCACCCTCCTCGGACCCGGAGCCGCCACCGTCCCCCGGATCGGCCCCGGAAGGGCCCGCCGGGCGCATCCACGGGGCGACCGGCCCGGCCGCCGACCCCACGGCGTACGAGGCCGCGAACAGCACCCCGAGCAGCACGAGGAAGCCGAGCAGCGCGCGAGGCGGCACGAACCGCCGTGCGGCGAAGCGCGCGTCGGGGGAGGGGGGAGGGTGGTCCGTCATCATCACTCCTGCGAGAGCACACGGCCCGGTCGCCGTCATGCTGGCACGCCGAAGTGCCCTGCGGACGCCATGGAACGGGGGTGCGGCGCGTGAGGTTTCTCCTGGTCCGGCGCGGGAACCGGGCGCCCGCCCCATGCGACTACGTCGGGAGGTACGCGGTCGGCGTGCCGCTGATTCACCCCTCCCCACCTGCGGTCTGTCCCGGATGGCGGCAAGGACACACACCCCACACATCGCGCCACCATTCCCACACCGCGGAACGGGCGTCCACGGCCGCTGGCCGGAATCCGTGCGTCCTACCATGCCCGGATGAACTTCCGGCTCACGCTGATCGCTTCCGCCCGCAGTTCCTCCCGGCTCGCCGAACGCTTCGACGACGACCGGCCGCTCGACCCGGGGGGCTGGCGCGAGGTCGAGCGCGTGGCGCCCACGCTGCTTCCGCTGGCCGCCGCGGAGCTGCGCTACTGCTCGCCGTCGGCGCGCAGCCGGGAGACCGGGGACATCCTCGGCTTCATGCCACTCGCCCAACCCGCCCTGCGCGACTGCGACATGGGCCGCTGGCGTGGCCACACCCTGGAGGAGGTGACGACGCGCGAGCCCGGAGCGGTCGATGCCTGGCTCGCCGACCCGGGCAGCGCGCCGCACGGAGGGGAGTCGCTGTTCGCGTTCATCAACCGCGTGGGCGACTGGCTGGACACCCGCCCTGTCGAGCGCGACGGCCGGATGCTCGCCGTCGCCGACCCGGGCGTGATACGCGCCGCCGTGACCTACGCGATGAAGGCGCCGCCGCACTGCTACTGGAACGTCGACGTACTCCCGCTGTCCACCGTCACACTGACCGGCGGGGCCGGGAAGTGGCGGCTGTGCGTGGACCGCGAAGCGCAACTGTAGAAGCGCGACGGTAAGGACGTCGCTTCAAGGGCGCAGCGCGCCGCGTGGTCCACACACTGGAAACGTCGCGGTTACGGAATGTCGGCATTGGTCGCGTACGTTCGAGGTACACGTCCTCGACGACGAGGGAACCGACCCCGCCCGACCGCCCGGAGGACACCGTTGCGCGCACCGCACACCTCGCCCGCACCACCCAGCTGGCTGACCCACCCGCTGCACGGCGCGCGGGGGCTGCGCGGGCCCGTGCCCTGGGCGGCGGTGGCGCGTGGCGCGCTCGGCGTGGGGCCGGTGCTGGCGGCCGGAGTGGCCGCGGGGCAGACCTCCGCCGGGGTGACCGCGGGCCTCGGCGCGATGTTCGCGCACATCAACGACCGGCCCGCCACCCGCGCCACCCGCCTGGTGCGCATCGGCCTCCCCGCCCTGGCCGGGGCCGCGGGCATGCTCACCGGGGTGTGGCTGGGCACGCTGGGGCTCGGCGCCTGGATCGCGCTCGCCCTGGCTGCGGTCGGCCTGGTGTCCGGCGCGATCAGCGCGATCGGGCCGGTCTGCTCCTCTGCCGGGGTCCAGCTGATGGTGGTGTGCGTGGTGGGGGCGGGCATGCCCGCCCCCGAGCCACCGCCGGTCCGGGCCGGTCTGCTGTTCGCCGGCGCCGTGTGGGTGCTGGCCATGGCGTGGCTGCTGCCACTGCTGGCCCTCTTTCAAGGCTCGGTTCGCCCGGCGGGCCTGCCCGATGAGCGGCGCGCGGTGGCCGCCGTCTACGACGCGCTCGCCGACCTGATGGCGGCGGTCGGCACCGAGCGCGGCCAGGCGGCCCGGCGCCGGCTGACCGCCGCGTACGACGCCGCGTACGAATCGCTCCACGGACACCGGATCCCGCTCCACCGCCCCGACGCCGGCCTGCGGCGGCTGCGCGACCTGCTGGCGGTGGCCGGGGCGCTGAGCGAGACGGCGGTGACCCTGCTGTGGGAGGGCGAGCCGCTGCCCGCCCGGGTGGCGCGGGCCCCCGCGCTGCTGGCCCGCTCGGTGCGGACCGGCCGGCCGCCGGGCCCGCTCCCCGCGCCCGCGCCGCACACCGCCGGCGGCCTGGCCGCACACCGCGCGGTGCTGCTCGCCGCCCGCGTCTTCGACGGTGAACCCGCCCCGGCGGTCGGCGCGGTCGGACCCGGCCCCCGGCAGCGGCTGCGCCGGGTGTTCGGCCCGGCGGGCCGGGAGTACGCGGCCCGGGTGGCGCTGAGCGTGGGCGTCGCCACCGCACTGGCCACGTCACTGCCGGGCGAGCACTGGTACTGGCTGCCCGCCACCGCCGCCTTCCTGGTCAAGCCCGACATGGGCCCCCTGGTGTCACGGGCCGTCTCCCGGGCGTTCGGCACCGCCGTCGGCGTGGCCGTCTTCGCCGGGCTCGCCGCGCTGTTCGGCCCGCTCGCGGGGGCGGACGAGGTGTGGCCGGTGGCCGTCGCCGCGGTGTGCTCGGCGCTGATCCCGGTGTCCGTACGCCACTTCGCGCTCCAGACGGCGGTGCTCACGCCCCTGTTGCTGTCCCTGGTCTACCTCGGCGGCGACCGCGGCGCGGAGTACGCGCGGCTCGCGGACACGCTGCTGGCCTGCGCGGTGGTGCTGGCGGCCGGGGCGCTGCCGGGCCTCGGCGGCCCGCGCGCCCAGGTGTCCGTACGGTTGTCGCTCGCGGTCCGTGCCACCCGCGACCACCTGGGCCGGGTGCTGGCCGCCGACGCGCCCTACGCGGTACGGCTCCGGCTGCGCCGCGAGGCCTACCGCGCGCTGGCCGACGCCCGCCGCGCGGTGGAGGTGGCCGGCGCCGAACACCCGCCGTTCGGGCGCGATCTGGCGGCGTGGGCCCCGGTGGTCGCGGCGCTCGAGGACATCGTGGACGCGGCGACGGCGTGCGGGGTCCGGCTGGACCACGGCGCGCCGCCCCCGGACAAGGCCCTCGCGGACCGGCTGCGGGCCGGCCTGTCGGACCTGGCCGACGCGGTCGCCGCCCGCCGCCCGCCCGCCGACCTGCCGCTGCCCGCCGGGGCGTCGGTCACGCAATGCGCGACCCTCGCCGACGTCACCGCCGGCCTGCGCCGCGCCCGGCACCTCGCGGAACCCCGCTAGTGTCCTGTCCGGCCGCACTCCAGCGGGGTGGTCCCGGCCGGGGAGACTCAGCCGCCGGCCTGCCGGTGGCCGGTCCGGACCTGGTCCAGCCAGGCACCCGGGTCCAGACCGTCGAGCTCAGCGGTCTCACGGCTTCGCGCGGTGGCGAACAGCCCGAGCGCCGTGCGCCAACTGTTCCCGGCGGCCTCCGGATCGACGGGGAACTGCGCGGCCGCGAGGTCCCGCAGGGTCCTGGCCCGCCACAGAGGGAGGCCGAGTTCGGTCCACAGGCCGAGCGCCTCGGCGAGCGACGCGCGCGCCGACTCCAGCTCGCCCCGGGCGAGTGCGGACTCGCCCTTCGTCCTGGTCACCAGCGCGACGCCGAACCTGTCCCGGTGCTGGACACAGACCCGCAGACAGGAGTCGAGCAGGGGGTCGGCCTCGGCGCCGCGACCCTGCCGGATCATGGCCTTGGCCAGTGACTGCCGCGCATAGGCGGCGCCCAGCGCATCGCCCGCGGCCCACAGGATCCGCTCCGCCCGGTTACTGAGCTCGGCGGCGGTGTGCGGCTCGCCCCGGGCCCGGTGGCACAGGCCCAGACCGCGCAGGGAGACGGCCTCGCCCCGCGGGTCGCCGATCTCACGGTAGATGTCGGCACACCGGCTCAGGGAGTTGGCCGCCGCCTCCAGGTCGCCGCCGTCCCGGCGGATTGCTCCCAGGCCGTAGTGGGCGGCCGCGACCACACTGCGGTCGCCGACCCGCTCGGCGATGCCGGCGGCCCGCTCCAGGTCGTCGGCGGCGTCCTGGAACTCCCCCAGATCCCGGCGGACCGTTCCGATCCCCACCAGCGCGATCGCCTGGGTGGCGGCGTCACCGACGGCCCGTGCGAGCTCCAGGGCCTGGCGGAAGTGGTCCAGGGCCGCCGGGAAGTCGTCCTTCTCGTAGAAGAGCTGGCCGAGCCCGGCCAGCAGGATGGTCTCGGCCTGCCGGTCCTGGTTCTTCCGTGCCGCGAGGAGGGCGACCTCGTGCGTCCGCTGCCAGCCGTCGAACTCGTTGCGCGCCGCGAACGGCGACGACAGCAGTGAGGTGATGAGCGTCGTCGACGCCCCGTCCAGGCCCAGCTCGTGCGACCGTTCCACGGCCCGGACCAGCGCCGGCGTCTCCGACTTCAGCCATTCCACCGGGTTGTTCTCGGCTTCCGCCAGGAGCGCGGGGGAGAGGGCGGTGGTCGGGGAAGGGGAGGGGCGCAGTCCGAGCGTGACCCGGGGCAGCCGCTTGGCCCCCGCCTCGACCAGCGCCATCCACGCGGCCATGGCGCGGTCCAGGGCCGCCTCGATCACCTGCCGGGGTTCGCCGGCCAGGGCCAGCTCCGCTCCGAAGAGCTGCACCAGGTCGTGGAACCGGTAGCGCAGCCGCCCCAGTGCGTCCGCCCCGGCGACGTCCAACAGCCGGAGGTCCACCAGGTGCTCGACGACGTCCTCCGCGTCGTCCGGCCCGATGTCCAGCAGCGGGGAGGCGAGCCACGAGCCGAAGTCGGGCAGGTCGAGCAGGGTGAGCAGGTGGAAGGCGCGGCGGTGCGGTGCGTCGAGGTCCGCGTAGTTCAGCCGCAGGGACGAGCGGATGGCGACATCCCCGACGGTGAGTTCGTCCAGTCTGCGCCGCTCGTCGGAGAGCCGGTCCGCGAGGGAGCGCAACGGCCAGTGCGGCCGGGCCAGCAGCCTGGCCGCCGCGGCGCGGATGGCCAGCGGGATACCGCCGCACAGCCGCGCGATGGTCCGGGCGGACTCGGCGTCGTCGGCGACCCGTGCCTCCCCGACGATGCTGCTGAGCATGTCCACCGCGGCCTCGGTGGAGAAGAAGTCCAGCTCGACCGGTTCCGCGCCCTCCAGCCCGGTCAGCCGCGAACGGCTGGTGATGATCACAAAACAGCGCGGCGAGCCGGGCAACAGCCGCCGTACCTGCTGCTCGTGCGACGCGTTGTCCAAGACGATGAGCAGGCGCCGGTCCGCCACCTTCCTGCGGTAGAGCTCGATCCGGTCGTCGAGCGCCTCCGGCAGGTCCGGGCCGGTCACCCCGAGCGCCCCGAGGAACCGGCCGAGCACCTCATGGGCGGTGATGTTCCGGTCCGAGCCGCGGAGATCGGCGAAGAGCTGTCCGTCCGGATAGTGCTCGCGAAGCAGATGGGCGGCGTGCACGGCGAGCGCCGACTTGCCGACCCCGCCGAAGCCGGACACCACGACCGTCGGCGTCGCGGTGCGGAAGGCCGTGTCGTCGCGGCCCGCGAGCATGATCAGCGCTTCGAGCTGCTCCACCCGCCCGGTGAAGTCACCGATGTCCGGGGGCAAATGGCGGGGCGCGACGTAGTGGTCGAGGCGCGCCGCGAGCGGTGCGGCCGGCTGCTCGCCGACTGCCGTGACAGCGGCGCGCACCTCCTGGCCGGCGCCCGCGGGCACCGGGGCCGGGGCCAGGGGTGTGAGCGTCCCTTCGAGGATCTTGCTGTGCAGGCTTCTGAGCTTCTCACCCGGCTCGACGCCCAGTTCGTCGATCAGATGCTTGCGGCCGTCCCGGTACGCGGCGAGGGCATCGGCCTGCCGACCGCTCTCGTACAGGGCGCGCATCAGCAGCCCGCGGGTCTCCTCCCGCAGCGGGTGGGCGGCGGCCAGGCCGATGAGGCGGGACGTCGCCTCGGTGACCCTGCCCTGGGCGAGCCGGCAGCGCGCCAGGCCCTCCTCGGCCGCCAACCGGTCCTCTTCCAGCGAAGCGGCCCGGCTGCGGGCGAACTCGGCGCGCACCCCGCCGAATGCCGGTCCCCGCCAGAGTTCGAGCGCCTGCCCGTACCGCTGCGCCGCGGATACGTGGTCGCCGGAGCGCTCAGCGCTCCGGGCCTCGTCGAGACGGTGCTGGAACACCTCCAGATCGCTGTCGTCCGGGGTGAGCGCCAGGACGTACCCGGGGGTGCGGGTGGTCAGCAACGACGGCTCGCCGTTCGCCGAAAAGCTCCGGCGCAGCGCGGAAGCATAGGTGTACACGAGCGCCGTGGCGGACTGCGGCGGCGCATCGTCCCAGATGAGCGCGACAAGACTCTCTATGGAGACGACCCGCCGGGGCTGTAACAGCAGCGCGGCCAGCAACGTCTTCGGCTTGGCCCCGCCAAGGTTCACCTCGCGGCCGTCCGCTCTCACCTCGACCGGACCCAACGTCAGGAAGCGCACCCGGACCCCCAAGAGCACTCGCCCATTCCCACCCCACGCGGTGGGGGGATTTTGTCAGACGGCCAGGTGCGACACAACGAGGACACGCCGCATTTCTGGCCTCCGGTCTCCGGTCTCCGGTCTCCGGTCCCGGACATGGGCCAGGGCCCGTACCGGGGCGGGATGCCGGTACGGGCCCTGCTGCGGGGTTCGGTTCAGGCGAAGTGGGTGTTGTCCTTGGTGAAGCCTTGGCCGATGATGACGTCGTTGTCCCAGGGCATTTCGGTGAAGCCGCGTCCGTTGTGCCAGGCTTTGACGTCGCCGTTGTCGAGGACGGTGATGATTTCGGACTTGCCGTCGCCGTCGAGGTC
>NZ_JARAXF010000010.1:71776-290508 GCF_033793745.1 Streptomyces sp. ME19-01-6
TCGAGGACGGTGACGAGCTCCGACTTGCCGTCGCCGTCGAGGTCGGCGAAGTGGGTGTTGTCCTTGGTGAAGCCCTGGCCGATGACGACATCGGCGTCCCAGGGCATCTGCGCGAAACCCGCGCCGTTGCGCCACGCCTTCACATCGCCGTTGTCCAGGACCGTCACGATGTCGGCCTTGCCGTCCCCCGACACCGAGGAACCCTTGGGCCCGCCGTCGACGATGTTGCGGTAGCGGTACGGCTTGTAGTCGCCCGGGGTGCTGGAGTACGGGTACGGGATCTTGCGGTAGATGGTGCCGGTGCCGCCGGCCTGTTCGTAGCCCCAGTAGGACGTGTGGGCGGCGTCGGCCCACTTCTCGAACAGCACCGCGTGGCGGGTGTTCTCGTCTCCGTTGGCGTCGATCAGGGCGTCCCCGGTCCTCAGGTCCTCCTTGCCGATGGCGTTGCTGATCTGGGTGAGCCCGACGGTGTTGGTCCCGCCGTTGGGGTCCTGCGGCTTCCCGGGCAGTCCCCAGGCCATCGACACATAGCCGGAGCAGTCCGTGCGATAGGTGCCGTACTGGTTGGTGTGGTAGGCGGACTGGCTGTAGGGCACCGAAGGGATCAGCCAGCTCTTGGCCCGGGTGATGACCTCGTTCCGGCTGATCGGCTGGGCCGCTGCCGTGGCCGTCGGATTCTTCTGGGCGTCGATGGCTCTCTCACCACCGGCCGTCAGCGCAGCTGCAGACGCGGTTCCGAAAGCCGTCCCCCCTGTGGCCGCCTGCGCGGTGGCGGCTGTGGACATCAGCGCCGCCAGTGCCGTCGCCGTCGCGACCGCGAGTTTCACGCGGCCGGAATTCCCCCTCGCGAGCATTGGGTCTCCTCACACCATGGATCGCCCGAGGCGATGTGGTCCGTTTCGTGACAGGAAAAACACTCGCGGTCGTGGCTTCAGGAGACCTACAACGCTTCTGCAAGACCGGGCGGAGCCATCCGCGTTCCCTATAGGCCGTCTAGAAGCGGCCCAGAGAACCGCCGATTCCGCCTCGTCCGGGCTCCCGGCCGGGCTCCCGGCCGACCTCCCGGGGCCGGCCGCATAGCATTTCGACCATGAACCGTACGGCGAATCTCGTACTCATCAGCGGAAGCCTGCGCGAAGGCTCCACCAACACGGCGGTGGTGCGCACCCTGCCCGGGCTTCTCGGCGACCGGGTCCGCCCGCTGGAGTACCGCGGCATGGCGTCGCTGCCGCACTTCAACCCGGACGACGATGTCGAGCCGCTGCCCGCGGAGGTGGCCCGGCTGCGCCGGGTGGTCGCCGAAGCCGACGCGGTGTTGTTCTGCACGCCCGAATACGCGGGGGATCTGCCCGGCTCGTTCAAGAACCTGCTGGACTGGACGGTCGGCGGGATGGAGATCGTGGACAAGCCGGTGGGCTGGATCAACGCCTCCTCGTCCCCCACCGGGGCCGAGGGCGCCCATCGAGCCTTGCGCACGGTCCTCGGGTACACGGGGGCACACCTGGTCGAGGAGGCGTGTGTGCGGGTGCCGGTGTCCCGGGCCGCCGTCGACGCCGGGACCGGCACGGTCACGGACCCCGGGGTGCGCGAGGCCATCGCCGAGGTCGCCCGTGCGCTCGTCGGCCATGTGGCGGCCGGCTGGGGGTCCTCGGCCGCGGATGGGGCCGAGGAAGAGTTTGCGGACCGCGCCGCTGGGGCCTAACCGGCGTCCCATTCCCCCGTGGTGGCGAACCGCTCGACGGCCTCCGCGTACGGGCCGGGGTCGAGCCCTCGCGCGCGTGCCCACTCCGGGTCCAGGTGGGTGCCGCGGTACGGCTCGGCGTGGTCGCCGACAAGGCTGACCACGCTGCCCCGCGCGCCCGCCTCGCGCATCCGCGACACGAGGTGGCACACGCCCCACAGGCCGGTGCCGGCCGCCGGGCCGGCCGGGACGCCGGCCGTGTCGTGAAGCCACCGCAGGGCCGCGACGGACGCGGCGTCCGGGACCGGGATCACCAGGTCGATCACGGTCGGCAGAAAGCCGGGCTCGGTGCGGGGGCGGCCGATGCCGGGGATCCGGGAGGGCATGCCGGTGGCGTAGTCGCTGCAGCCGCTCGCCCATGAGGGGAAGTAGGCGGAGTTCTCCGGGTCCACCACGGCCAGCCGGGTGGGGTGGCCGTGGTGTCGCAGATGGCGGCCGATCGAGGCCGAGGTGGCGCCGGTTCCGGCGCCCGTCACGATCCACGCGGGCACCGGGTGCGGCTCCGCGCGCAGCTGCTCGAAGATCTCGTCGGCGATCGTCGGCTCGCCGCATCCGGCCAGGGCCGGTCCGGCGTCGGTGAAGTGGTCCAGGAAGTGTCCGCCGAGCCGCTCGGCCAGCTCGCGGGCCTCCTTCTGCACCGCGGCCGGCGGCTGTTCGCCCGTCTGCCACCGACCGCCCTCCCGCTCGATGCGGGCCAGGGTGTCGGCCGGGGTCTTCGCCGGTACGACGGCGCGGAACGGAAGGTCGAGCAGCCGCGCGAAGTGGGCCCCCGCGACGGCGACCGCGCCGCCGGTGGCGGCGACCACGGTGGTGTCCGCCGTGATCCGGCCGCTCGAGATCGCCTGGCAGTACATGGCCCGTACCAGGCGGTGTTTCACGCTGCCGGTGGGGTGCGCGGACTCGTCCTTGAGATAGACCTCGACGTCCCGCAGCGCGGGCAGCGGGAGCGGACGGAGGGGCGTCGGGCCGTGGGCGCGGCCTTCCGCGTGGAGGCGCCGGATCGCTTCCGCCGCCCAGGCGTTGGGGTGTTCCGAGGTCATGGGCACTGACCATACCCAGGGGCCCGGCGCGTCGTCGGTGCCGTATGGCATCGTCGTGGTTGTCAAGTACGGTGCGCGACGGGGAGTTCGGACGTGACGGTGGTGCTGGAAGGCGAGCGGCTGGTCGAGGTGGCGCGGCGGCTCAGGGGAGCCGACACCGGGGGGTGGCGGGAGCCCGCGCTGCGGGCGGTGGTCTCGTCGCTCGGGTGGGAGTGGCGCGAGGCCGCGGGCGACGCGGGCGAGGCGTGGCTGCGGCCGACGGGGCAGCACGAGTCGCCGTTCGCGCATGACGGGGAGGAGTTCGTCGGGCTCCATGTGCCGGTCGAGCTGGTGGAGGGCGGGGCCGCCGCCAAGGCGGACAGCTTCCGCAGGGCGGCGGAGGCGCTGATGCCGGCGTTCGGGCGCGCGTCCATCATGGGGGCGTACGGGGACCTCGGGCCGTTCTACGAGTCCACGCCGCTGTGGGGGAGCCCCTTTCTGCGGTGGCGCGGGAAGCCCGACACGCTGGAGCTGCGCGCGGGGGAGCGGGGGCCGGAGCTGCTGCTCCAGCCGACCGACCCGGTGGAGAACTGGTTCTGGCGGCAGGGCCATGGCGAGGACTTCGCGCTCGGCGGCTTCTTCGGCTCCCTCCCGGTCTCGGCCAACGGGGGCCTGGGCTTCCCCGGCTACTGGAGCACGGACGACTGGGACGTCTACACCACCGCGCTGAGCGACTTCCTGGGCTCGCTCCCGGCCGAGACCAGCGCTCTCGGCACCGAGCTGGATCTCGGCATCCACGCGCTGGTGCCGGGCACCTACGGGCCGGTCGTCTTCCATATCCTCTGCGGCGACCGGCTGGAGATCGTCTACAACACGGAGGAGCTGGGCAGCGCGGGTTCCGGCACCGACCCGGCCTCCCTCGGCTGGATCCCGGAGGCCACCACGCCCGCGGAGCTCTCCCACTGGATCGACTGGACGCACCACTTTGGCGTCTTCGGCCCGGATGACACCGATGGCCCCCGGCTGGCCCGGTTGCTCGTCGGCACCCTCCGCGACCTGGGGGTGGCGTCACCGAAGGACCTGAGCCTCTCGGACCACGCCCAGACCGTGGACGACTACCAGGTGGACTTCTACGGGCTGACGCTGCGGGAGAACCCCTGAGCGCCCTCCTCCGGGCCCATCGCGCCGGTTCAGGGCGCGGAGGTGAACACGAGCGAGGTGTTGTGGCCGCCGAATCCGAAGGAGTTGCTCAGTGCCGCGGCCGGTGACGCGCCGCGTCGGGGCTGCCCCGTGACGACGTCGAGCTTCACCTTGGGGTCGAGGGCGTCGACGTTCTGGGTCGCGGGGATCACCCCGTCGCGCACCGCGAGAATCGCGGAGAGCGCGCCGACCGCCCCCGCCGCCCCGAAGAGGTGGCCGGTCATGGACTTGGTCGCGGTCACGGAGGGATGGACGCCGATGGCCTCGGCGATCGACTCGGCCTCGGCGAGATCGCCCATGGGGGTGGAGGTCGCATGGGCGTGGATGTGTTCGATCGCGAGCGGGGTCAGCCCCGCGGCGGCCAAGGCCAGGCGCATGGCGCGGACCTGACCCTCCGGGTGCGCGGCGGTGATGTGGTGGGCGTCCGAGGTGACCCCGGCCCCGGCGAGCGTCGCATGGGCGCGGGCGGCGCGGGCGGCGGCGAACTCGGCGCGCTCCAGGACGACCACGGCCGCGCCCTCGCCGATGACGAAGCCGTCGCGGTCGACGTCGAAGGGCCGGGACGCTCGCTCGGGCTCGTCGTTGCGCGTGGAGTGGGCTCTGGCCTGGGCGAATCCGGCCAGCACCAGCGGGTTGACGCAGGCCTCGGTGCCGCCCGCGACGACCACGTCGGCCCGGCCGAGGCGGATCAGGTCTAAGCCCAGCGCGATCGCCTCGGCTCCCGAGGCGCAGGCGCTGACCGGGGCGTGGGCTCCGCCGCGCGCGCCGAGTTCGATGCTGACCAAGGCGGCGGGGCCGTTCGCCATCAGCATGGGGACGGAGTGCGGGGACATCCGCCGCATTCCGGAGGACTCCATGATGTCGTTCTGGCGGATCATGGTCAGCGTGCCCCCGGTGCCCGTGCCGATGGCCACGGCCAGCCGCTCCGGATCGACGTCGGGGGCGCCCGCGTCGGCCCATGCCTCACGGGCGGCGATGAGTGCGATCTGCTGGCAGCGGTCCATGCGCCGGGCCTGCACCCGGTCCAGGACCTCGGACGGATCGACCGCCAGTCGGCCCGCGATCCGTACGGGCGCCTCAGCCGCCCACTCCTCCTCGATTCTGCTGATCCCGGATCTCCCCGTCAGCATCCCGGACCAGGTCGAGGCCACATCGCCGCCGAGCGGCGTGGTGGCCCCGAGACCGGTGACCACCACCTGGTCGGTGTCAGAGCGCATCGAAAACTACCCCCGTGTAGTGGACACACAACTCCCGCATCACCATCGCGGGAGGAGATCGACTTGTCGGCCACTCTGTCAGGGGGATTCCGCTCGAATAGATGTTGTGATCCCAGCAGTCCGGCGTCGGGATTTTGTAGGGATCGGCTATTGAGCGATGGAGCGGTGACCGGGGAACCGCGGAGGGTGAAAAAGGGACCGCCCCGGCCGGACGAGTGTCCAACCGGGGCGGGAAAGGGCGGGAAGGAGCGGGCCGCCGTGTCAGACGAGGGTGGCGAGGGCCTCGTTGAAGGTCGCCGACGGACGCATCACGGCGGCGGCCTTGGCCGGGTCGGGCTGGTAGTAGCCGCCGATGTCGGCCGATTCGCCCTGGACGGCGATCAGCTCGTCGACGATCGTCTGCTCCTGGGCGGCGAGCGTCTCGGCGAGCGGGCCGAAGGCCTTGGCCAGGTCCGCGTCGCCGGTCTGCTTGGCCAGCTCCTGCGCCCAGTACAGCGCCAGGTAGAAGTGGCTGCCGCGGTTGTCGATGCCGCCGACCCGGCGGCTGGGCGACTTGTCCTCGTTGAGGAAGGTGGCGGTGGCCCGGTCGAGGGTGTCGGCGAGCACCTGGGCGCGCGCGTTGCCGGTGGTCTTCGCGTACTGCTCGAAGGACGGCACCAGCGCGAAGAACTCGCCCAGCGAGTCCCAGCGCAGGTAGTTCTCCTTGACCAGCTGCTGGACGTGCTTCGGCGCGGAGCCGCCGGCGCCCGTCTCGAAGAGGCCGCCGCCCGCCATCAGCGGGACGACCGAGAGCATCTTGGCGCTGGTGCCCAGCTCCAGGATCGGGAACAGGTCGGTCAGGTAGTCCCGCAGCACATTGCCGGTGACCGAGATGGTGTTCTCGCCGCGGCGGATCCGCTCCAGGGAGAACGTGATCGCGTCGACCGGAGCCTTGATCTCGATCTGCAGGCCCTCGGTGTCGTGCTCGGGCAGGTACGCCTTGACCTTCTCGATCAGCTGGGCGTCATGGGCGCGGTTCTCGTCGAGCCAGAAGACCGCCGGGTCGCCGGTGGCGCGGGCGCGGGTGACGGCGAGCTTGACCCAGTCGCGGATCGGCAGGTCCTTGGTCTGGCACATGCGGAAGATGTCACCGGCGCCGACGACCTGCTCCAGGACCACGTTGCCGGCCTCGTCGAGGACGCGGACGGTGCCCGTGGTGGGGATCTCGAAGGTCTTGTCGTGGCTGCCGTACTCCTCGGCCTTCTGCGCCATCAGGCCGACGTTCGGGACCGAGCCCATGGAGGCGGGGTCGAGGGCGCCGTTGGCCCGGCAGTCGTCGATGACGGCCTGGTAGATGCCGGCGTAGCTGCTGTCGGGGAGGACGGCGAGGGTGTCGGCCTCCTGGCCGTCGGGGCCCCACATGTGGCCGGAGGTGCGGATCATGGCCGGCATGGAGGCGTCGACGATGACGTCGGAGGGGACGTGCAGGTTGGTGATGCCGCGGTCGGAGTCGACCATCGCCAGCCGGGGGCCCGCGGCCAGCTCGGCCTCGAAGGACTCCTTGATCCTGTCGCCCTCGGGCAGCGACTCCACGCCCTTGAGGATGCCGCCGAGCCCGTCGTTGGGGGTCAGGCCGGCCGCGGCGAACACCTCGCCGAACTCGGCGAAGGTCTTCGGGAAGAAGGCCCGCACCGCGTGGCCGAAGACGATCGGGTCGGAGACCTTCATCATCGTGGCCTTCAGGTGCAGCGAGAACAGCACGTCCTCGGCCTTGGCGCGGGCCACCTGCGCGGTGAGGAACTCACGCAGCGCCGCCACCCGCATCACCGACGTGTCCACGACCTCGTCCGCCAGCACGGGTACCGACTCGCGCAGGACGGTGGTGGAGCCGTCGTCCCCCGCCAGCTCGATGCGCAGGCTCCCGGCCTCGGAGACGACCGCGGACTTCTCGGTGGAACGGAAGTCGTCGACGCCCATGGTGGCGACGTTGGTCTTCGACTCGGGGCTCCAGGCGCCCATGCGGTGCGGGTGCGTCTTGGCGTAGTTCTTGACCGAGGCGGGGGCGCGGCGGTCGGAGTTGCCCTCGCGCAGCACCGGGTTGACGGCGGAGCCCTTGATCTTGTCGTAGCGGGCGCGGATCTCGCGCTCCTCGTCGGTCTTCGGGTCGTCCGGGTAGTCCGGCAGCGTGTAGCCCTGCTGCTGCAGCTCGGCGACCGCGGCCTTCAGCTGCGGGATCGAGGCCGAGATGTTCGGCAGCTTGATGATGTTGGCCTCGGGCGTCTTGGCCAGCTCGCCGAGTTCCGCGAGGGCGTCGGGGATCCGCAGGCCCTCCTCCAGGTACTCGGGGAAGACGGCGATGATGCGCCCGGCCAGCGAGATGTCGCGGGTCTCCACAGCGACACCGGCCGTCGACGCGTAGGCCTGGACCACCGGCAAGAACGAATACGTCGCCAGGGCCGGGGCCTCGTCGGTGTGCGTATAGATGATGGTCGAGTCAGTCACCGGGTGCTCCGCTCCACGTCTGCAACATTGCTCGACATCAAGATATCTCGTCATCGGCCCCCTCTCGAATGGACCCTCGAAAAGCCTCATTGCATAAAGCTTCGGGCAACCGTATAGTCATGCCATCGACAGGGAGGTATCGATGGCGGTACGTGCGGCGGTGGCCGGAGCGAGTGGATACGCGGGCGGCGAGGTGCTGCGCCTGCTGCTCACCCACCCCCAGGTGGAGATCGGCACCCTGACCGGAAACTCCAACGCCGGCCAGCGCCTCGGAGCCCTGCAACCGCACCTGCTGCCGCTGGCCGACCGGGTCCTCGAGCCCACCAGCACCGAAGCCCTGGCCGGGCACGACGTGGTGTTCCTCGCGCTGCCGCACGGCCAGTCCGCCGCCGTCGCGGAGCAGCTCGGGGACGAGGTCCTGATCATCGACTGCGGGGCCGACTTCCGGCTGGAGGACGCGGGGGACTGGGAGAGGTTCTACGGCTCGCCGCACGCGGGCACCTGGCCCTACGGCCTCCCCGAACTGCCCGGGGCCCGCGACGCGCTGGAGGGGTCCAGGCGCGTCGCGGTCCCAGGCTGCTACCCGACCGCCGTCTCGCTCGCGCTCTTCCCGGCGTACGCGGCGGGGCTGGTCGAGCCCGAAGCCGTGATCGTCGCCGCCTCCGGCACCTCCGGCGCGGGCAAGGCGCCCAAGCCGCATCTGCTGGGCAGCGAGGTGATGGGCGCCATGAGCCCGTACGGCGTCGGCGGCGGCCACCGGCACACCCCCGAGATGATCCAGAACCTCTCGGCGGCGGCGGGGGAGCCGGTCTCGGTCTCCTTCACCCCCACCCTCGCCCCCATGCCCCGCGGCATCCTCGCCACCTGCAGCGCCAAGGCCCGGCCCGGGGTGACGGCCGAGTCCGTCCGGGCCGCGTACGAGAAGGCGCTCCAGGACGAGCCGTTCGTCCACCTCCTCCCCGAGGGGCAGTGGCCGTCCACCGCCGCCGTGTACGGATCGAACGCCGCGCTGATCCAGGTCGCCCACGACGCGGCGGCCGGCCGCGTCATCGCCATCAGCGCCATCGACAACCTCACCAAGGGCACCGCCGGCGGCGCGGTCCAGAGCATGAACGTCGCGCTCGGCCTCCCGGAGGAGCTGGGGCTCTCCACGACCGGGATCGCGCCATGAGTGAGCGGGACAGCGCCATGAGCCGGGCGGACACCGGCGCACACCACATGAACCGTCCCCATGGCGGGGCGAACAAGGAGTCACAGTGAGCGTTACGGCAGCCCAGGGCTTCACCGCCTCCGGCGTCGCGGCGGGTATCAAGGAGAACGGCAACCCCGACCTGGCCCTCGTCGTCAACAACGGGCCGCGACCGGCCGCCGCCGGTGTCTTCACCTCCAACCGCGTCAAGGCCGCCCCCGTCCTGTGGTCCGAGCAGGTACTGAAGGGCGGCGCGGTCAGCGCGGTCGTCCTCAACTCCGGTGGGGCCAACGCCTGCACCGGCCCGCTCGGCTTTCAGGACACCCACGCCACCGCGGAGAAGGTCGCGGAGGTCCTCGGGCACAGCGCCGGCGAGATCGCCGTCGCCTCCACCGGGCTCATCGGCATCAGGCTGCCCATGGACAAGCTGCTCCCCGGCGTGGAGAAGGCGGCGGCCGAGCTGACCCCCCACGGCGGCGACAAGGCCGCCATCGCCATCAAGACCACCGACACCGTGCACAAGACCGCCGTGGCACAGGGCACCGGCGGCTGGGTCGTCGGCGGCATGGCCAAGGGCGCGGGCATGCTGGCCCCCGGCCTCGCCACCATGCTCGTCGTGCTCACCACCGACGCCGACGTCGAGGCCCAGGACCTCGACTCCGCGCTGCGCGCCGCCACCCGCACCACCTTCGACCGGGTCGACTCCGACGGCTGCATGTCGACCAACGACACCGTGCTGCTGCTCGCCTCCGGGGCGTCCGGGATCACGCCCGCCGCCGAGGAGTTCGCCGAGGCGGTCCGCGAGGTCTGCGCCGACCTGGCGCGCCAGCTGATCGGCGATGCCGAGGGCGCCTCCAAGGACATCCGCATCGAGGTGGTGGGCGCGGCCACCGAGGACGACGCCGTCGAGGTGGGCCGCTCGATCGCCCGTAACAACCTCCTCAAGTGCGCCATCCACGGCGAGGACCCCAACTGGGGCCGGGTGCTCTCCGCGATCGGCACCACCTCCGCCACCTTCGAGCCGGACCAGCTCAACGTCGCCATCAACGGCGTGTGGGTGTGCAAGAACGGTTCCGTCGGCGAGGACCGGGAGCTGGTCGACATGCGCTACCGCGAGGTGCGCATCACCGCCGACCTGTCCGCGGGCGACGAGTCCGCCGTCATCTGGGCCAACGACCTGACCGCCGACTACGTCCACGAGAACAGCGCGTACTCCTCATGAGCCGGCCGACCGCCCGTAAACACACCGCCCTGCCCAAGGCGCGCATCCTCATCGAGGCGCTGCCCTGGCTGACCCGCCACCACGGCAAGACCGTCGTCATCAAGTTCGGCGGCAACGCCATGGTCGACGAGGAGCTGAAGGGCGCCTTCGCCCAGGACGTCGTCTTCCTGCGCCACGCGGGGCTGCGCCCCGTCGTGGTGCACGGCGGCGGCCCGCAGATCAGCGCCCAGCTCGACCGGCACGGCCTGGTCAGCGAGTTCAAGGCGGGGCTCCGGGTCACCACCGACGAGGCCATGGACGTCGTACGGATGGTGCTGGCCGGACAGGTCCAGCGCGAGCTGGTCGGGCTGCTCAACCACCACGGCCCGCTCGCCGTCGGCATGACCGGCGAGGACGCGCACCTGATGTCCGCCACCAAGCACTTCGCCGAAATCGACGGCGAGCGGGTGGACATCGGCCGGGTCGGCCAGATCACCGAGATCGACACCGGCGCGGTCCAGGCCCTGCTGGACGACGGCCGTATCCCGGTCGTCTCCTCCATCGCCCGCAGCGCCGATGATGGCCACGTCTACAACGTCAACGCCGACACCGCCGCGGCCGCGCTCGCCGCCGCGCTGGGCGCCGAGACGCTGATGGTGCTCACCGATGTCGAGGGCCTGTACGCGGACTGGCCGAACAGCGACGAGGTGATCAGCAAGCTCACCGCGAGCGAGCTGGAGAAGCTGCTGCCCGAGCTGGCCAGCGGCATGGTGCCGAAGATGGAGGGCTGCCTGCACGCCGTGCGCAACGGCGTCAACACCGCGCGGGTCATCGACGGGCGGGTGCAGCACTCCATCCTGCTGGAGATCTTCACCGACGAGGGCATCGGCACGATGGTCCTGCCGGACCCGGACAACGAGAACACCGACAACGAGAACGCGAAGGGCGAGGGGGCGGACCGGTGAGCAACGAGAAGCTGACCCAGCGCTGGCAGGGTGCGCTGATGGACAACTACGGCACCCCGCGGGTCCCGCTCACCCACGGCGAGGGCGCCAAGGTCTGGGACGCGGACGGCAAGGAGTACCTGGACTTCATCGGCGGCATCGCCGTCAACTCCCTCGGCCACGCCCACCCCGCCGTCGTACGGGCCGTGTCCGACCAGATCGCCACCCTCGGCCATGTCTCGAACCTGTTCATCGCCGAGCCCCCGGTGGCGCTGGCCGAGCGGCTGCTGCAGCTCCTCGACCGGCCCGGGCGGGTCTACTTCTCCAACTCCGGCGCGGAGGCCGTCGAGGCCGTCTTCAAGATCGGGCGGCGCACCGGCCGTACCCACATGGTGGCCACCACCGGCGGCTTCCACGGCCGCACCATGGGCGCCCTCGCGCTCACCGGCCAGCCCGCCAAGCAGGAGCCGTTCCTGCCACTGCCCGGCGACGTCACCCATGTGCCGTACGGGGACGTGGACGCGCTGCGCACGGCCGTCACCACCGACACCGCGCTGTTCATCGTGGAGCCGGTCCAGGGCGAGAACGGCGTCGTCGTGCCCCCGGCGGGATATCTCGCGGCGGCCCGCGAGATCACCCGGGCCACCGGCACCCTGCTGGTCATCGACGAGATCCAGACGGGAATCGGCCGCACCGGCCACTGGCTCGAATGCCAGGCGCAGGGCGTCGAGCCCGATGTGGTGACCCTCGCCAAGGGGCTGGGCGGCGGCCTGCCCATCGGCGCGACCGTGGCCTTCGGGCCCGCCGCCGAGCTGTTGACCCCAGGTCAGCACGGCTCGACCTTCGGCGGCAACCCGGTGGCCTGCGCCGCCGCGCTGGCCGTGCTCGACACCCTCGCGGCCGATGACATCCTCGACCGGGTCAAGCGGACCGGGGAGCGGCTGCGTGACGGGATCGAGTCGCTCGGCCACGCGTTGATCAGCCATGTCCGCGGCTCCGGCCTGCTGCTGGGTATCGTGCTGACCAAGTCCCTCGCGCCACAGGTGCAGCAGGCGGCTCAGGACGCGGGACTCCTGGTCAACGCGGTCGCGCCGGACGTGGTCCGGCTCGCCCCGCCCCTCGTCATCGGCGACGAGGAGGTGGACGCGTTCCTCGGAGCCTTCCCCGGCGCCCTGGACGCCGCCCAGGGGAGAGACGGGCACTGACGGATCCGGAGACTGACGAGACGATGACCGAGGCGCAGCACACCGAGGCGCAGGGCAACGGCAACCACAACAGCGGTGGCCCGGCCGTGCCGCAGACCCGCACCGCCCGGCACCGCCGGATCGTGGACATCCTGAACCGGCAGCCGGTCCGCTCCCAGAGCCAGCTCGCGAAGCTCCTCGCCGACGACGGGCTGTCCGTCACCCAGGCGACGCTCTCCCGCGACCTGGACGAGCTGGGCGCGGTGAAGATCCGCAACACCGGGGGCGAGCTGATCTACGCGGTGCCGGCCGAGGGCGGCGACCGTACGCCCCGGGCCCCGCTCGGCGAGTCGGCGAGCGAGGCCCGGATGGCGCGGCTGGCGGGTGAGCTGCTGATCTCGGCGGAGGCGTCCGCCAACCTCGTGGTGCTGCGCACCCCGCCCGGCGCCGCCCAGTTCCTGGCCTCGGCCATCGACTCGGCGGAGCTCCACGCGATCCTGGGCACGATCGCGGGCGACGACACGGTGCTGCTGATCAGCCGTGAGTCCACGGGCGGCCAGGCACTCGCCGACCACCTGCTCCGCCTGGCCCAGAAGGATCACTGACCCTGGGCCCAGCCCGGAGCAGCTGCGGCCAGGCCGCCGCGAGTGCGGCGTGACCGGCCGGCGTCGGGTGTACGCCGTCCGCGGCCCAGTACTCCGGCCCGGTCGTCGCGGCGAGCTCGGCGAACATGCCGTGGCGGCGAGCAGATGCGCGCCGTACTTGCGGGCGAGCTTGCGCACGACCTGGATCTTCGGGTCCAGGTCGGTGCGCCATTCCTTTCGCTCTTCCTCTCCGATGAGCGCGGCACCGGCCTCGACGACGCCGTGGATCGGCAGGAGGAACGGCTCGATGAGGATCAGCGTCGTGCCCGCCTCGGCAAGGGGCGCGAGCAGGCGGTCATAACCCGCTTCGAACCTTCGAGGTCCATCACCTTGTCGCCCCCGTTCCCGGTGTTCAACCAGGTCACCGGCCGGTCCGGGTGCCGGAGTCCGCACTCGCCCGCGACGCGCAGCGGGTAGCCGAACCCGAGACCGTCTTCGCTCTGCCGCCGTTGGCAGTCGGTGATCGAATCGCCGGTGAACATGATGGTGCTTCCCGGTCGGACAGTGATCGTCATGTGCGCTCCTTGAACTCGGGTGAGGAGGGGACCTCTCGAAAGGTGCCGGCCCCCACCGACATCGGACCGACAGTCCCCGATATGCCGGCGACACCACGGCTCATTACGCAGGGCTACACGGTCCAGCCGCACTGGTCGGGCCCGGCGTCCCGGTGTACGGTGATCGCCGCCACGGGAAGATCTGACTTGCCGGAGTGAAGGGGGTGTTGTCGATGGCTGCCGTCCTTATGCCCAGCACGCACGCATGCGTGCGGCTAGCCGTCCATTGCACCCTGCTCACCGCTTGAAACGCCGTATCGGCGCATCGGTGGGCACCTCTCTCAGGAGACCATCGTGCCCAGTCACGAAAACTTCGTCCCCTGCACACTCGTGCGACCCGGTCGGTGAAGCGCATGGTCGAGGAGACAGGGACGGAAGTCCGTTCCTCTGTCGCGGCTTCAACCGTGCGGTCCCTGAGGCGGCTGCGGCCGTATGTGCGGCCATATCGCTGGAGGCTGCGGATGGCAGCGGCGTTGGCTGCGCTGGCCTCGCTCTTGGCGCTGCTGATGCCTCAGGTACTGAAGTGGATCGTCGACGGACCGGTGGCACAGCGGAAGCCGTCCGAGGTGGTCCTCGGAGGGCTGGCGCTCCTGCTCATGGGAGCCGCCGAGGCGTTGATCTTCGGCGTCCGGCGGTGGGTGATGGCCGGGCCTCTCGCCGACATCGAAGCGGGGATGCGTGCCGACTTCTACCGGCACGTACAGCGGCTGCCGATCGCTGTTCATGACGGCTGGTCCAGCGGGCAGCTGTTGTCGCGGGGGACGTCGGATCCGCAGGTCATCCACATGGCCATCGCCGGGCCGCTGACGTTCCTGCCGGTGCACGCGTCCACGCTCGTCATCGGTGCGGTGATCCTGATCTCCCAGCAGTGGCTGCTCGCCGTCATCCTGCTGTCACCTGTTCCCCTGCTGATCTTCCTGTCCTATCGGTTCGAGTCCAGGTACGCGGGTGCGACCCGCCGGGCGCGGGATCTGTCGGGTGACCTGACGACGACGGTCCTGGAGTCAGTGACAGGTATCCGCGTGATCAAAGGCTTCCGCCGGAGCGACCACCGGATCGCCCGGTTCCGTGACCAGGTCAGGAGGGCGCGCGAGGCCGAGTTGCACAAGGCGCGGCTGCTCGGCGGCATGGCGGTGCTCATCACCGGACTGCCGGGACTCGCCATGGTAGGCGCGCTGCTGACGGGCGCGGTCCAGGCGGCACACGGGCAGCTGTCGACCGGGACGCTGTTGGCGTTCATGGGAACGGTGGCCGCGCTACGACCGGCGATCGAGCAGACAGGGGCGCTGCTGGCCGTATGTCATGACGGGGCAGCAGCTGTGAACAGGTACTTCGAGGTGCTCGATCAACCGCGCGGTGGCTATCCACGGCTGGAGGCCGGCATGCCGGACACAGCGGTGAGCGAAGGCGGATCCGGCACGAACCGGAATACGGGCAGAGCGGCGCTTGCCTGCCATGACGCTCCCTGCTCTCAGCGGCCGGCCGAGCTCGTATTCGCTGGAGTCGGCTTCCGCTACCCCAGCGCGCCCGCCGACGATCCGCCGGCGCTGCAGGACATCAGTCTGCGTGTCGCACCCGGTGAAACACTGGCCGTGGTCGGGGCTACCGGAAGCGGCAAGACCACGCTCGCTTCTTTGGTGGCACGGCTGTACGACCCCACCGCCGGCCACATCACGCTCGATGGCGTCGATATTTCGGCCATCTCCCGTGCCGAAATGAGGTCCACGGTGGCCGTCGCTTTCGACGAACCAGTCCTGTTCTCCGGCACCATCTCGGACAACGTCCTCATGGGTGCGGAAGCCGACCCAGACGAGCTTGCTCGGGCCCTGCGGGCCACCTGCGCCGACAAGTTCGTGGACCGACTTGCCGAAGGTGGTCGAACCCGTGTCGGTGAGAACGGGATGTCGCTGTCCGGCGGTCAGCGACAGCGGATCGCGCTGGCGCGGGTCATGGTTCGCCGTCCTCGGGTCGCCGTCCTGGATGATCCGCTATCGGCTTTGGACATGCACACCGAGGCTCAGATCCAAGACGCGCTACGGGAGGTGCTGGCCTCGACGACGGCTGTGGTGATCGCCCATCGGCCGTCGACCGTGCTGATGGCCGATCGGGTCGCGGTACTGGCCGCCGGCCGGGTGATCGCCGTTGGCACTCACGAGGAGCTGCTGCACGCCAGCTCGGCATACAGGGCCTTGATGACACCGATCGAGATGACAGTTGACCCGCGGGAGGGGCTGTGATGCGCCGGTCAACACGCACATCGACATCCCAAGCGTCGAGGCCACGGCCCGATGACTCCCTCGCCGACGACGACAATCCGGACGGGCCCACGACACCCGCCGACACGGCCGCTGCGACCGGCGAGACGGCCGACCTGCTTGAGGCAACGCCACCGAGGGGGGCGGCAGGGCGCCTGCTCCGCTCGGTACTGGGATCGGACATCCGACGCTTGTGGCCGGCCGTGGTGATCGTCCTGCTCCAGCAGGCGGCCGCGCTGGCCGGGCCGGTGTTCCTCGCCATCACCATCAACCGAGCGATCCCGGCGCTGCGCGCCGACGATGCGAAACCCCTCATCGCCATCGCCATCGGCTATGCGTGCTGTGTCACAGCCGCCGGTCTGTTGCAGAACATGTTCATCCGGTTGTCCGTCGGAGTCGGGCAGAGTGTGATCAGCGAACTCCGTATGCGTCTGTTCACCCACCTTCAGACGCAGAGCGTGGCGTTCCACGACGAGCACGCTTCCGGCACGCTGGCCTCCCGGGCATCCAGTGACGTCGAGGCCGTCCGCGAGCTCTTCGAGAGCGGAATCGATCAGATCATCACCGCAGCGGTATCCCTGGTCTACATCTCCTCGGTCCTGCTGGTGCTCGACTGGCAGCTCGGCACCGCTGCGCTCGCCGCGATGGCACCGATCTACTGGACCATGCGCTCCTTCCGGGGACGCTCGCTCCAGGTGTATCACCGGCGCTCGACAGCGGCCGGCGCGGCGGCCGGCGACATGAGCGAGACCTTCGCCGGCATCCGCACCGTCCAGGCGTTTGGCCGCGAAGGCAGCAACGAGCGCCGGTTCGCACGGCTCAACCAACGACACCGCAAGGAGAACCGACAGGCCGAACTGGAAATGGCACGATACGTGACCTCCTCGCGTCTCGTAGCCAACATCGCCGTGGCGGGACTGGTGCTGTGGGGCGGATACCGTGTGGCCTCCGGCACGCTGGAGTTGGGCACCTACGCCGGCGTCGCGCTGTACCTGCGGGATCTGTACGACAAACCACTCAGACTCGGCGGCGTCCTCGACGCCTACCAGGCAGCGGCGGCATCACTGGGCAAGATCGCAGTGCTGCTGGCCATCCAGCCGACCGTCGTCGAACCTGCCCGTCCCGTTTCCCTCCCCGCGCTCTGTGGACACTCCGCCGGACGTCACGTGCGCTACGAGGACGTCTCCTTCGCCTACCACAGCGGGCATGAGGTGCTGCGCGGCTTCGAACTCGACATCCCAGCCGGCCAGACGGTCGCGCTGATCGGCCCCTCGGGCGGCGGAAAGTCCACGCTGGCCAAGCTGCTGGCACGGTTCCACGATCCAACCGGCGGCCGCATCCTCCTCGACGGTGTCGATCTGCGATCCCTCGCGGCGACCGAGCTGCGCCACGGCGTGGTCATGGTCCCCCAGGAAGGCTTCCTCTTCTCCGGCACCGTTGCCGAGAACATCGCTCTGGCGCGTCCCGACGCCACGCTCGACGAGATCCGACACGCCGCCGAGGCGACCGGGGCCCATCACTTCATCTCCGCCCTCCAAGACGGCTACCAGACCGAGGTCGGTGACCGCGGTGGCCGCTTCTCGTCGGGCGAGCGACAGCTGATCGCTTTGGCCCGTGTCTTCCTGGTGAACCCCTCCGTCATCGTGCTGGATGAGGCCACCGCGGTCATCGACATTCCGAGCGAGCGCGCGGTACAGAACGCGATGCGCACGGTGCTGCGGGGGCGGACGGCGCTCGTCATCGCTCACCGGCCCTCGACGATCCAAGTCGCCGACCGTGTATTGGTGCTGGCGGGCGGTCGCGTCATCGAGGACCGCACCCCAGCCGATCTGAAGGGCGGGAGAGCATGGCCTGTCGCCACAGGCCCGTCGGTGCCCGAGGTGCGGGCCGAGCCGAGTCCGCGCTGTCGGCGGAGTACCAGCGCATCCTGACCGCCGTGCGGGCCGCCGCCGGTCCGGCACGACCAGCGCCTGGCCGACATGGCAGGCGGCAACGACGTCTCCGCCACCACCATCCGGCGCCGGCGCGACGAGCTGATCGCCTTGCCGGCCGCGAAGGCCCCGCGGCTGGACCGAGCCCTGAAGAAGATCGTCAGTGTCGGCAGCAGCCGCAGGGGAAGCCTCCCTGATTCGCCGTCAGCTCTCCGCCGCCCGGCGTGAGCGGTGGGACATCCAGGCGGCGACCAGCGCGCCCGAGATGTTGTGCCAGACGGAGAAGATGGCGGCCGGGAGCGCGGCCAGCGGGCTGAAGTGTGCGGATGCCAGGGATGCCGCGAGGCCCGAGTTCTGCATACCGACCTCGAAGGCCATGGCCCGCCCGGCGGGCTCGCCGAGGCGGGCGGCGCGGCCCGCCGCGTAGCCGAGCGCGAGCCCAAGGCCGTTGTGCAGCACGACGGCCAGCAGCACCAGTGCCGCCGCCGACTTGATGGCGTCCGCGCTCGCCGCCACCACCACCGCCACGATCACGGCGATGGTGGCCGCCGACAGCCAGGGGAGCAGGCCCAGCACCCGCGCGAGGTAACGCCCCGCCAGCAGCCGTACGACCAGGCCACCGACGACCGGCAGCAGCACCGTCTTGAGGATGTCGGTGACCATCGACCCGGCGTCCACCGGCAGATACTCCCCGGCCAGCAGCAGCGTCAGCGGCGGGGTGACCAGCGGGGCGAGTACCGTGGAGACGGTCGCCACCGAGACGGACAGCGCCACGTCGCCGCGCGCCAGGTAGGTCACCACATTCGAGGCGGTACCGCTCGGGGCGCAGCCGACGAGGATCACACCGGCCGCCAACTGCGGTGACAGGCCGAGGGCGTGGGCGATGAGCCACCCCAGGCCCGGCATGATCACATAGTGCGCCACCAGGCCGAGCGCCACCGCCCACGGACGCTTGAGGACGCCGGAGAAGTCCTGCGGGGTCATGGTCAACCCCATGCAGAACATGATCACGCCCAGCAGATAGGGCACGTTCGGCGCCCACCCGCTGAAGGTGCCGGGCGTGGCCAGGCCCGCCGCTCCCGCGGCAAGCACCAGGACGGGGAAGACGGTGACGGCCCGTCTGGCCGCCCGGTCGGCGGTGGCGGACTGCGGCGGTGTCGGCGGCGCTGTGGCGTCCGCCCTGCGGCTCGTATCTTCGGATCGCACCGCGTGATCGAACGCCCTCGGCGGGGCGCCGCGCAACACCGTCTCGTTATTTGGTACTTACATCGATCGCCGTGGCCGCCTCAGGACCGGGTGGTACCGGGCGGCAGCGGGAGCGGCAGGCCGGGCAGCCCGTCGATGCTCGAGGCCACGTGCTCCTTCTTCTCGAAGTACGCGCCCAGCGTGTCGTCGGTCTCGCGCCGGAAGCGGTCGCCGTGCAGCGTGCGGTCCTCCCGGTAGTCCATGAAGGGGACGGCGAAGCCACAGGTGTCCCGGATCAGCTCCGCTGTCACGACGACGATCGCCCGCAGCCCGTGTGCGGCCACGTCGATGTCCGGGAAGCGCTCCAGCAGGCCCGGGAAGCGCGGGTCGTCACGGAAGACGGGCTCGCCGCGGCCGTGCACACGCACGATGTTCGGCGGCCCGGTGAAGGCGCACCACATCAAGGTGATGCGGCCGTTCTCCCGGAGGTGGGCGATGGTCTCCGCGTTGCTCCCGGCGAAGTCCAGATAGGCCACCGTCAGCTCGTCGAGGACGGCGAAGGAGCCGGTCAGCCCCTTCGGTGAGAGATTCACCGTGCCGTCTCCGGCGAGCGGGGCGGTGGCGGTGAAGAAGATCTTCTGCTCTTCGATGAAGGCGCGCAGCCTGCCGTCAATGCGTTCGTAGACCTTTCCCATGAGGCGCATTATCCGGGCGGCGGGACACTCCACCGAGCTGCGCCGCTGGTACGGACACGCCCCGGAGCGGTTCGCGGAGTTCGCCGAGCGTTACCGGCCGAGCTGGCCGAACCGGAGCGCCGCGAGGCCGTCGACCACCTGCGCGACCTGGCCGCGGCCGGGCCGCTGACCCTGCTCACGGCGACCAAGGACCCGGCCCAGAGCCACCTGCCCCTGCTGGCCGAGGCGGTCGGCGGGGGCTGAGCCTCTGGGGTGTCAGACGCACATCGTCGCGTCGTACCGCGCGAAGCCGCTCGTCTGCCAGGTCGTGCCCTCGGCCGTGACGGCGAAGGCCGCCGCGTCCGGCAGCCGCTGCAGCCAGGGCCGGGCCCGCTCGGCGCCCATCGCGCACGCCGCGGTGGCCCAGGCGTCCGCGTCCGTCAGGCTCCGGCACACCACGGTGACCGAGGCGAGCGGATCCGCGGGGGGCGCGCCGGTGTACGGGTCCAGGATGTGGCAGCCGCGCTCGGCCGGGCCCGAGGTGGCCACGGCCAGCTCGTCGCAGGTCTCCACCACGGCGGCCAGCTCCCCGGGGCGCAGCGGATCGGCGATGCCCACCCGCCACGGCCCGCCGTGCGTCTGGATGTCCCCGCCGCCGTTGACACACACCGACCCGGCTCCCGCCGAGGCCAGCATCTGGGCGGCCCGTTCCACCGCCCAGCCCTTGACCAGGCCGGTCGGGTCCACCCGGCCGGCGTGGCGGGCGCTGAACCAGCCGTCGCTGCGCCGATCGGCCTCCTCGCACAGCCGCAGCACGTCCCATACGTCCGCGTCGCACCGGGACAGGTCCAGCTCGCCGCGGTGCAACCGGCTGATCTGGCTGTCCGCCCGCCAGGTGGAGAAGAGCTCGTCGACCCGGTGCAGCCAGGCCGCCGCCCCGTCCAGGGCGGCCCGCACCCGGGGCCGGGCGGTGTCGGGCACCTCACGGACGTCGAGGGAGAAGACCGTGCCCATGGCCTCCTCGACATGCAGCATCCGGTGCGGCTCGCCGTCCATCACAGACCGGCCTTGTCCAGCGCGCTCTGCAGGGACTTGCGGTAGCCCTCGCTGGTGTACGTGGCGCCGGAGACGGTGTCGATCTTCGCGCTCTGGGCGGTCAGCGCGGCCTGGTTCAGCTTGGGCACCGAATCGGCGGCGATCTGCTCGCTCTGCGGGCCGGAGTCGGGGGTCTTGACGGCCGTGGCGCCGGTGACCTTGCCGCCGCTGACGGTGACACTCACCTGGACCGGGCCGTACTGGGTCTGGGCCGCGTCGCCGGTGACCGTACGCGCACCGCCGCCACCACCTCCGCCACCGCCACCCCCGGGTGCCGCCGGTGCGGTGGCGGGCGCCTGTGGCGCCTGTGCGGGATTCTGCTGACCGGCCGCGGCGACCGGCTCCGACCCGGGCTGCTTCAGGGCGAGCAGCAGCACGACCCCGGAGACGGTGGCCGCGGTGCCCAGGATGATCCGGCGCAGCGGATGTTTCCTCTTCATGATTCCGCCTCCCTTGCGTTTCGAAGGACTACATCTCGAAGGACTACATCTCGAAGGACTCGTGGTGGATACGGCGGTCGGGCACCCCGGCCTCGCGCAGCGCCGCGTAGGCGTGCTCGGCCAGGCCGGGAGGCCCGCACACGAACACGTCGTGGCGGTCGATATCGGGCAGCACCGAGCGCAGTCGCTCGGGGGTGATCTCGGGGCGCGCGCCGTCCGGCCCGTTCACGGCGTACAGCAGCCGGGCCCCGCGCTCCTCGGCGATTCGCTGGAGCTCGTCCCACAGCGCCAGGTCCTCCATGCTGCGGGCCCGGTAGAGCAGCGTGATGTCGCTGCCTCGGCCGGGCAGTGTCTCGAACAGCGCCCGCAGCGGGGTGATCCCCGCCCCGCCCGCGATCATCAGCACCTTGCTGCGGCTGCGCCGCCCGGTGGTCATCGACCCGTACGGCCCCTCGGCCCACACCCGCGTCCCCGGCTCCAGCGTGGCGAGCGCCGTGCTGTGCCCGCCCACCGCCTTCACGGTGATCCGCAGGCGCTCCTCCTGCGGGGGCGCGGACAGCGAGTACGGGTGGGAGCCCCACCGCAGGCCCGGCGCGAGGAACCGCCAGCGGAAGAACTGCCCCGGCTCCGCGCCCAGCCGGTCGAGATTCCGCCCGCCGATCACCACCGACACCATGCCGGGCGCCTCGGGGACGACGGCCAGCACGCGCATCCGGTGCCGCAGGTTGAGCCCCACCGGGACCAGCACCCGGTACCACACCACGGCGGCGCTGACGGTGCCGTACAGCGCGTACCAGGCGGTGCGCGCCATCTCGTCGGCGACGAACTCGGCGCCGGCGGACAGCTGGTGCCAGAAGGTCAGGAACACGCCCGCGTACGTCAGCAGGTGCAGGTAGTACCAGGCCTCGTACGGCATCCGGCGGCGCACCAGCCCCGCCGAGATCAGTCCGATCAGCAGCAGGAGCCCGGTGCCGATCGCCGCTTTGATCATGTCCGGGTACTCGGTCACCACCGTCACGGTCTGGTCGACGACGCTCGTCTGCGCCTGGGCCGCGTACCCCCAGATGATCAGCACGACATGGGCGATGATCAGGCACAGCGTGTACCGGCCGCTCATGGCGTGCCACCGTGCGACCCGGTCCGACCCCACGCGCCGCTCCAGCGCCGGAACCCGCGCCATCAGCAGCACGACCAGCGCGATGGAGTACCCGCTGAGCAGCCCGGTCAGCCGTCCCCCGCCGACCAGCCACGCGGTGTTGCCGACCACGTTCGGGGTGTTCTGCCACCACAGCGTGACCACCGCCGCGGCCCCCGCCCAGCTCAGCAGGGTGAGGGGGACCGCGGGAGAGCGGCGGGGACGGATGCGCCGCATCACCTCCCGCCGGTCGGTCCGGCTGTTCGTCACCGTCGTCAACGGCCTGTCCCCTTTCCGCACGCGTCCGCGCGTCACCGGACGGCTCCGGTGACGGGGAATACGGCTCGGGGGCACCGGTGACTCAACGGCGGCAGGGATTTACGGATTTTCCCGCGGGCGGGCTGCCCGTGAGGGTGGGCTCCCGAGGCGTGCGTCTGGAAGGCATCGCATCGTGGGGTGGCTGCGACGCCCGCAGCCTGCCGGGTAGATTGATCACATGCTTCTGCTGCTGACTTCTCCGCCGCCCGCCGCTTAGGCGGGCAGCCATGATCACCCACCTCGGCGCTGCCCGGGTGGGTGTCTGAGTTGCCCACGGAGACATCGTGATGGCACTCAGTCGAGGAGATCTCAGTTGCAGTCCTCTTCCGCCCTGCCCGTCCGGCAGGGTGTTCTCTACGTCGCGATCGCGGCCACAGCGTGGGGCACCGGCGGCGGTGTGGCCGCCGAACTGTACGGCGTGGGTGGGATCGGCCCCATCTCCGTTTCCTTCTGGCGGTTCCTGACCGGACTCGGGCTGCTCCTGGCGGCTCATCTGGTCCGACGGTCCCGGCGGCCGAAGACCGCTGTCTCGCTGCGCGGAACATTCGCGCGGAACAAGCGGCGGGCCCTTGTCGCGGGCTTCGGGCTGGCCGTGTACCAGACCGCCTATTTCGCCTCCGTTCAGCAAGCCGGACTGACCCTGGCGACGGTGGTCACGCTGGGCTCGGGCCCGGTACTGGTCACCGTCGGAGGCCGCCTTCTGCTGAACGAGCGCGCCGGCGCCGGCGGAACCGCCGCCGTGACGAGCGGCGTCGCCGGGCTCGTGCTGCTGGTGGGAGGTGCCGACGGGAGTACCGGGCCGGCCCCCCTCCTGGGCATCGGATACGCGCTGCTCTCCGCCGTCGGTTACGCGGGCGTGACCCTGCTGGGGCGCGCTTCCGGCCGCAGGAACACCGGCGGCGCGTTCGAGGCGACGGTCACCGGCTTCGCCGTGGGCACCGTCTGCCTGCTGCCGATGGCTCTCCTGGAGGGCCTGATGCCCGACATGGAGCGCACCGCACGGACCCTGGGGCTGATCGTGTATCTGGGAGCGGTGCCGACGGCACTGGCGTACACGTTGTTCTTCACCGGCCTCGGTGTCGTCCGGGCGACAACGGCCTCCGTGGTCGCCCTGGTCGAACCGCTCGCCGCGGCCGTCATCGGCATGCTGGTCTTCCATGAGCGGTTGAACGCCGCCGTCTTCGTCGGCGGCGGGCTTCTGCTGTTCGCCGTACTCTTCCTCGCGGCCGGCGAAAGAACCGTGGCCGGCCGCCCCGGAGGGCGTTGACGAAACATACGGAGGAGTGCATACTTATGCCAGCTAGTGCATGACTCTATAAGGAGACCCCGTGACCGAGCGCGTCGTACTCGCCTATTCGGGCGGCCTTGACACCTCCGTCGCCATCGGCTGGATCGCCGAGGAGACGGGCGCCGAGGTCATCGCCGTCGCCGTGGATGTCGGCCAGGGCGGTGAGGACCTGGATGTCATCCGCAAGCGCGCGCTCGCCTGCGGGGCGGTCGAGGCGGAGGTCGCGGACGCCAAGGACGAGTTCGCCGACGAGTACTGCCTCCCGGCGATCAAGGCGAACGCGCTGTACATGGACCGCTACCCGCTGGTCTCGGCGCTCTCCCGGCCCACGATCGTGAAGCACCTGGTCGCCGCCGCCAAGAAGCACGGTGCGACCACGGTCGCCCACGGCTGCACCGGCAAGGGCAACGACCAGGTCCGCTTCGAGGCCGGGATCTCCTCGCTGGCCCCGGGCCTGAAGTGCATCGCCCCGGTCCGGGACTACGCGATGACGCGGGATGCGGCCATCGCGTTCTGCGAGTCGAAGAACCTTCCGATCGCGACCACCAAGAAGTCTCCGTACTCCATCGACCAGAACGTGTTCGGGCGGGCCGTGGAGACCGGCTTCCTGGAGGACATCTGGAACGCGCCGATCGAGGACGTGTACGAGTACACCTCGAACCCGGCCACCCCGCGTGAGGCCGACGAGGTGGTCATCACCTTCGACAAGGGCGTCCCGGTCGCCATCGACGGGCAGCCGGTCACCGTCCTGCAGGCCATCCAGCAGCTCAACGAGCGCGCCGGGGCCCAGGGCGTCGGGCGGATCGACATGGTCGAGGACCGGCTCGTCGGGATCAAGTCCCGGGAGGTCTACGAGGCCCCCGGCGCCATCGCGCTGATCACCGCCCACCAGGAGCTGGAGAACGTCACCGTCGAGCGCGAGCTGGCCCGCTACAAGCGCCAGGTCGAGCAGCGGTGGAGCGAGCTCGTCTACGACGGGCTGTGGTTCTCCCCGCTCAAGCGGGCCCTGGACGGCTTCATCGCCGAGGCCAACGAGCATGTCTCCGGCGACATCCGGATGACCCTGCACGGCGGCCGCGCGGTGGTCACCGGCCGCAGGTCCGAGCAGTCGCTGTACGACTTCAACCTGGCGACCTACGACACCGGCGACACCTTCGACCAGTCGCTGTCGAAGGGCTTCATCGAGATCTTCGGCCTGTCCAGCAAGATCGCGGCCGGGCGGGATCTCGAGCAGGGCTGAGCCGAGCGCGGCAGCCAGTAGCCTGCATGTCATGGCCGCCTCCTCGCCCCCGGCGGGGAGGCGGTCGCACACCCACACCCTGCAAGGAGCAAGAGCGTGAGCAACGGCAACAACGGTGACGTACGCCTGTGGGGCGGCCGCTTCGCCGACGGGCCGTCCGAGGCACTGGAGAAGCTCAGCGCTTCCGTGCACTTCGACTGGCGCCTGGCGCCGTACGACATCGCCGGCTCCCGCGCCCACGCCCGCGTCCTGCACGGGGCCGGGCTGCTCACCGAGGACGAGCTGGAGCGGATGCTGGCGGGGCTCGACCTGCTGGAGGCCGACGTCGCCTCCGGCGAGTTCATCGGCACCATCGCCGACGAGGACGTCCACAGCGCGCTCGAGCGCGGCCTGCTGGAGCGGCTCGGCCCCGACCTCGGCGGCAAGCTGCGCGCCGGGCGCTCCCGCAACGACCAGGTCGCCACGCTCTTCCGGATGTATCTGCGCGACCACGCCCGGATCATCGGCGGCCTGATCGCCGATCTGCAGGGCGCGCTGGTCGGTCTTGCCGAGGCCCACCCGGACGTGGCCATGCCGGGCCGCACCCACCTCCAGCACGCCCAGCCGGTCCTCTTCGCCCATCACGTCCTGGCCCATGTCCAGGCGCTGTCCCGGGACGCGGAGCGGCTGCGGCAGTGGGACGCGCGTACGGCCGTCTCGCCGTACGGAGCGGGTGCGCTGGCCGGATCCTCGCTGGGCCTGGACCCGCAGGCGGTCGCCGCGGACCTGGGCTTCGAGGGCGGCTCCTCGGCCAACTCCATCGACGGCACGGCCTCCCGCGACTTCGTCGCCGAGTTCGCCTTCATCACCGCGATGATCGGCATCGACCTCTCCCGGATCGCGGAAGAGATCATCATCTGGAACACGAAGGAGTTCTCCTTCGTCACCCTCCACGACGCCTTCTCCACCGGCTCGTCGATCATGCCGCAGAAGAAGAACCCGGACATCGCCGAGCTCGCCCGCGGCAAGTCCGGCCGGCTGATCGGCAACCTCACCGGCCTGCTCGCCACCCTCAAGGCCCTGCCCCTCGCGTACAACCGCGACCTGCAGGAGGACAAGGAGCCGGTCTTCGACTCCTGCGACCAGCTGGAGGTCCTGCTCCCCGCCTTCACCGGCATGATGGCGACGCTTACCGTCAACCGCGAGCGCATGGAGGAGCTGGCCCCCGCCGGGTTCTCGCTGGCCACCGACATCGCCGAATGGCTGGTCAAGCAGGGCGTGCCGTTCCGCGTGGCGCACGAGACGGCGGGGGAGTGCGTCAAGGAGTGCGAGCTGACCGGCATCGAGCTGGACCAGCTCACCGACGAGCAGTTCGCGAAGATCTCGCCGCACCTGACGCCCGAGGTCCGCACCGTCCTCGACGTGCCGGGCGCGCTCGCCTCCCGCAGCGGCCGCGGCGGTACGGCCCCCTCGGCGGTGGCCGCGCAGCTCGCCGAGGTGAAGACGGACCTGGCGGCGCAGCGGGAGTGGGCGGACGCCAAGCGCTGACGGCAGAGCGCTGCCGCACGGCACACTGACCGGACGGCCATCCGACCCAGGGAGCAGACAGATATGCCGTTCGCGCGCCTCGCGGAAGTCACCACCCCCACGGCCCGGATCGGTCTCGGCCTGGCCGCCGTGGGCCGTCCCGGCTACATCAACCTCGGCCGGGAGCGCGACCTCCCGGCCGAGCGCAGCGTCGAGGCGATGCGCGAGCGCACGTACGAGGTGCTGGACGAGGCGTACGCGCGGGGCGTGCGCTATCTGGACGCCGCGCGCTCGTACGGGCGGGCCGAGGAGTTCCTCGCCGGCTGGCTGGACCGCCGCCCCGAGGTGCGGGACGTGGTCGTCGGCAGCAAGTGGGGCTACACATACGTCGCCGACTGGCGCACGGATGTCGAGACACACGAGGTCAAGGACCATGGCGTCGCGACGTACGAGCGCCAGAGCGCGGAGAGCCGTGCCCTGCTCGGCGACCGGCTCGACCTCTACCAGGTGCACTCCGTGACCCCCGGCAGCCCCGCCCTCACCGACCCCGAACTGCAACGCCGGCTGGCCCGGCTCGCGGCCGAGGGGGTCACCGTCGGGCTGTCGACCAGCGGGCCCGCCCAGGCGGCCGCGGTCCGCGCGGCCCTCGAGGTCACGGTGGACGGGGAGCCGCTGTTCCGTACGGTCCAGTCCACGTACAACCTGCTCGAGCCCTCGGCGGGGGCGGCCCTGGCCGAGGCGCACGAGGCGGGGCGGACGGTGATCGTCAAGGAGGCCGTCGCCAACGGCCGCCTCGCGGCACCGGAACAGCTCCCGGAGCCGCTGCGCCGCGTCGCGGAGGAGACGGGCGCGGGCCCCGACGCGGTCGCCCTCGCGGCGGTGCTGCGCCGGCCGTGGGTGAGCGTCGTCCTGTCGGGCGCGGCGACGACCGCACAGCTGGACTCCAACCTGGCGGCGGCGCAGCTGAGGCTGGACGACGAGCAGAGCGCGGCTCTGACGGCCCTGGCCGAAGCCCCCAAGGCGTACTGGCGCCACCGCGCGGAACTGCCCTGGAGCTGAGAGGTGGCCCCCGGCTCCGCTGGAGCCGGGGGCCGCACGCGCTCTGCCCCTACTGCCCCGCCTCGTGTGGCGCTGTGTTCGCCGCACAGCAGCAGCGCGGGGCAGTCGGAACCGAGCCACTGAGGCCCAGAAGTCGCCGCACATGGCTCGCTGCGACTCCATCAGCTCACGCGGCGAGAACAGGGCGGGGCGACCACCTGGATTTCACGGCCGGAACCCGGATCGCGTGCGGAGGCCGGATCGCCTGCGGGCCCGGACGCCACACGCGGCTGGCGACGGCGCTCGGGGGCGGAGACGATGGGGCTGACCATGACATACCCCTGCCGCCAGGCGAGGGTCCGGTACGCCGTACGCCATCCCGAACGGGTGCCACGCTATGTGCGGCGGCTGGCCCGGCGGTGGGACGACACGGCCCGGGATCCCGAGGCGGCCGTCGGCAGCGCCTCCCACGAGCGCTGGCTCGCGCCCCGTCAGGCGGCCTTCGCCTTGGTCGCGTACATGTCCACGTACTCCTGGCCGGACAGCCGCATGACCTCGCTCATGACCTCGTCCGTCACCGCCCGCAGCACAAAGCGGTCGCGGTCCATGCCCTCGTAGCGCGTGAACTCCAGCGGCTCACCGAAGCGGACCGTCACCCGGCCCGGCCGCGGCAGCCCCTTGCCGCCCGGCTGGAGCCGGTCCGTGCCGATCACCGCGAACGGCACCACGGGGGCGCCGGTCATCAGGGTGAGCCGGGCGATGCCGGTGCGGCCGCGGTAGAGGCGGCCGTCGGGGGAGCGGGTGCCCTCGGGATAGATCCCGAAAATCCTGCCCTCCTCCAGCACCCGGCGGCCGGTCATCAGCGCGGCCACGCCGCCGTGCCCGCCGTCCCGGTCCACCGGGATCATGCCGACGCCGGTGAAGAACCAGGCCATCAGGCGGCCCTTGAGCCCCTTGCCCGTGACGTACTCGTCCTTGCCGATGAAGACGACCTGACGGTCGCAGACCAGTGGCAGGATCATCGAGTCGATGAAGGTGAGATGGTTCCCCGCCAGGATGACCGGGCCGGAGCCCGGGATCCGCTCCGCCCCCTCGACCTGCGGGCGGAACATCAGGCGCATCAGCGGACCGAGCACTGCCTTCAGGAACACGAATCGGGACAACGGGCCCTCCGGTCGGGGTCATGGGCTGGGGCGCCCGCGTACGACAGGTCGACCTAGGGTGAGTCAACCCGATACCGCACACTTGCGCCGATGAGACGATACTCGCCGGTCAGGTTCCCCCGCACACCGGGTTCACCCACCTGATACGCACTGTTGACCCACGTTTCCCACGCGTTCCGTCCAATGTCTCCCGTGCGAAAGCCGCTCCACCCTACGATCGGGCCGTCATTTGATCAGGTTCTGGCAGGTAGCGGACTCCACAACGAGGAGTGTCATGGAGCGGGAGCAACAGCCTGGACGGCGCGCCATCCTGGGGGCCGCGGCCCTCGGCGCGGGAGCGATGGCGCTGGGCGCGGCGGGCACGGCCACGGCGGCGGAGGCGTCGGGGAAGGGCCACGGGCTGCCGGTGCCCACCGTCATCGGGCACCGCGGGGCCAGCGGATACCGGCCCGAGCACACCCTGGGCTCGTACCAGCTCGCGCTCGACTTGGGCGCCGACATCATCGAGCAGGACCTGGTCCCCACCAAGGACGGCCACCTCGTCTGCCGCCACGAGAACGACATCACGGCCACCACGGACGTCTCCGCGCACCCGGAGTTCGCCGACCGCAAGACCACCAAGACCGTCGACGGTACCTCGCTGACCGGCTGGTTCACGGAGGACTTCACGCTCGCCGAGCTGAAGACCCTGCGGGCCAAGGAGCGCATCCCCGGCACCCGCCAGCGCAACACGCTCTACGACGGCCGCTGGGAGGTGCCCACCTTCGAGGAGGTGCTCCAGTGGGCCGAGCGGGAGGGCCGCGAACGGGGCCGCCGGATCTGGCTGTACGTCGAGACCAAGCACCCCACCTACTTCCGCAAGCTGGGGCTCGGCCTGGAGGAGCGGCTGGCCAAGCTGCTGCGCGCGTACGGGCGGCACCGCAAGGACGCGCCGACCTTCCTGCAGTCGTTCGAGCCGAGCAGCATCCAGCGGCTGCGCAAGCTGGTCGCCACCCCGGCGGTCGTGCTGCTGTCCACCGCGAACAGCCGCCCCTGGGACTTCGTCGAGGCCGGTGACCCGCGCACGGTCGCGGACCTGGTCAAGCCCGAGGGGCTGACGTGGATCGCGGGCTACGCCGACGGCATCGGCCCCGACCTGTCGCTGATCATCCCGCGCGACTCCAGTGGCAAGCTCACCACGCCCACCACGCTGGTCAAGGACGCGCACGCGGCCGGTCTCGTGCTGCACCCCTACACCATGCGCAACGAGAACTCCTTCCTGCCGGCCGACTTCCGGCGCGGCACCGACGCCAACGCTTACGGCGACGCCTTCGGCGCCTTCAAGAAGTACTTCGAGACGGGTATCGACGGGATCTTCTCCGACAACCCGGACACCGCGCTGCTCGCCGCGGAGGACTTCCGCACGAGCCGGTGAACGCCCGCCCCGGCGCGCGGCGGTGCCCTGCCTGCACAGGGGGACACCGCCGCGCGCCGCGGCGCTTCCGTAAACCGGGTCGGTGCCGTCAAGGCGCGTCCGCGCCGTCAACCCCGCGTCCGCGCGGTCGCCCCGTCGAGTGAGAGACCGGCGTACCGGAAACCGGCCCCGACCCGCCCACGTCCCGCTGGGCATGGACCTTCTGGAGAAACTCCGCCCGCTGCTCGCCGCCGAGGCGGCGGCCGAGGCCTACGGCGCGGGCATCGAACCCGCCGAGCTCGAACAGGCGGTGTGGCTGCGGCTGCTGGAGCGCACCCGCGCGGACGGGCCGCCGCCCGAGCCCGCGGCCTGGCTGCGCGGTGCGGTCCGGGCCGAGGTGCGCGGGGCCAGGCGCCGGGCCCGGCGGGAGGTGCCGTACGACCCGGTGGGCGACGGCCCGCCGTGCGGCCCCTATTCCCGGTCGGCCGAGCACGTCGTACTCAGGGCGGAGGCGGGCCGGGCGCTGCGCGCGGCGGTGCGCCGGCTGCCCGGCCGCTGCCCCCTTTTGCTGGGCGCGCTGCTGTCCCGCTCGGACCCGACGTACCGCGAGATCGCGGGGGAGTTGGGAATGTCACAGGGCAGCCTGGGCCCGGTACGTTCCCGATGTCTGGGTTGCCTGCGCAGAATGCTCACGGCGGAGATTGCGGCTCCTGAACTCTGGGGAAAGGAGCGTTAGACAATCGGCGCCTCGGAGGCGGACGTGCATCCTCACGACGGCTCCAGTCAGGCCAGCACCCCGGTCGCATCCTTACCCTCAGCGCGGCCGGTGGACCGATACAAGGGGAGGCATGCGCACATGGGCATGAGCGTGACCATCTCTGCGGCGACCGCGGACGACGCCGAGCAGATCCTCAAGTTGCAGTACCTGTGCTACCAGCGGGAAGCCGAGCTCTACGGGGACTACTCGATCGAGCCGCTGACTCAGTCCCTCGACGACCTCGGTGCCGAACTGGGCGAGGGCTGTGTGCTCGTGGCCCGGCTCGGCGCGGAGGTCGTCGGATCGGTCCGCGGCATGGTCGATGACAAGGGCACCGCCGCCATCGGCAAGCTCATCGTGCACCCGCGGATGCAGCGGCACGGCCTGGGCGGGCGGCTGCTCGCGGCGATCGAGGAGCGGCTGGCCGAGGAGCGGGACGCCAAGCGGTACCGGCTGTTCACCGGTCACCGCAGCGAGGGCAATCTGCGGCTGTACCGGCGGTACGGCTATGCGCAGGTGGGCACCGAAGAGGTCAACCGCCGACTGAGCCTGGTCACCCTGGAGAAGGAGGCCACGCCCTCGGCGTACGCGGCCAGCGCCTGAGGCCCCTCGTCCGAGGCCGGCTGTCGCTCTGCTGCACAGGCTCGCCGGGATCAGTCCTGGCGGGCCTTGCGCAGCCAGATCAGCCCGGTGACCGGCAGGAAGACCGGGATGAAGAGATACCCCATGCCGTAGTCCGACCACACCGTCTGGTCGGGGAAGGCGGAGCGGTCCGCGAGCGTCCAGGTGCCGATGGTCAGCACGCCCAGCAGCTCGGCGGCGCAGCAGACGAACGCCGCCTTGCGCGCCCCTTCCCCGCCGCGTACGAGCGAGACGGTGATGAACGCGTACACGACCGCGGAAACCGCGGAGAGGATGTACGCGAGCGGGGCCTCGTGGTACTGCGCGGCCAGCTGGTAGATCGAGCGGGACGCGGCGGCCACGGTGAACACCCCGTACAGCATCACCAGCAGCCGGCCCGGCCCCTGGCCGAGCCCGGTCGGGCGGGCCTGGCCGGGCTGGTCGGCCTGTACCGGCTGGTCGGGCTCGTCGGCCTGGTCGGCCGTGCTGGATTCGGGCGCTGACTCAGCCACCGGTGCCTCCCCAGATGTCGTACAGCCGCACCTCGAGCACGGCCAGCACCACGGCGGCCGCGGCCACCGTCGCCGACCCCCACCGGGTCCGCTCCGCCAGCGACATGAACGCCGCGATCGGCACGGCGAGACCCGAGCCGACCAGATACGCCACGAAGATCGCCACACTCTCGTCGGGACGCTGCCCGCGCGCCAGCTGCACGACCCCGATGACCAGCTGGGCGAGGCCCAGCAGGGTCACCACGGCCATGCCGATGAAGTGCCAGTCCTTGGTGGGCTGGTCGCGGTAGGCGGCGAAACCGCACCAGGAGGCGAGTGCGAGGGCGGTCACACCGAGCGCGACCGTCAGCGCGTCGATCAACGGGACCTCCGCGCGGTGCGGCGGCGCACACAGGGGGTGGCAAGCATGGGACGAGGGTAATCGGCCGGGGAGGGCCCCGTGTTTCCGGCCCCACGAAGGCCCCCCGTACGCTGAGCCGACATGAAGATCTCCGCTGACGCCCTGTTGTTCGACAACGACGGAACCCTCATCTCGTCCCTGGAGTCGGTCCACCGTTGCTGGAGCCGCTGGGCGAAGGAGTACGGAATCCCGGCGGAGGACTTCGCGCGGGTCGAGCTGCACGGCCGCCCCGCCTCCGACATCATCGGCGATCTGCTCCCCGCGCACCGCGTTCCCGAGGCCCGCGCCCGCATCGACGAGCTGGAGTTGGCGGACGTACCGGGCGGCGGGGTGGTGGCGCTGCCCGGCACGGTCGAGCTGCTGGAGCGGCTTCCCCTGGACCGCTGGGCCGTGGTGACCTCCGCGAACCGCCAACTGGCCGAGGCCCGCCTCGCCGCGGTCGGGGTCTCCCCGGGGCTGCTGATCAGTGCGGACGACATCACCCGCGGCAAGCCGGACCCCGAGCCCTTCCTGCTGGCCGCCGACAAGCTCGGCTTCGATCCGGCCCGTTGTGTGGTCTTCGAGGACGCCCCGGCCGGGCTCGCGGCGGGCCGGGCCGCCGGGATGCGGACCGTGGCATTGACCACAACGACCGACCGGGAGCAGCTGGTCGCCGATGTCGTCGTCAAGGACCTGTCGGCCGTGTCCGTCCAGGCCATCGAGGGCGGGCTGGACATCATGGCGGGGGAGTGAGCCGACCCTTACTGTCCACAGAGTGATCTGACAAGTCCGTTATTCGGACAAGTTTGATCGGCCCGTACATGAGTCTGCTTTACTTACGCCCATGACCACGACGAGCAGCCGCGCCACCGCGACCGAGGCGATTCAGACGCCCGGTGCTCGCTGTCTGTGTCGAATGTGTGACCGCTGAGGGCCCCTGCTTGAGCCTCGCGCCCCGAAGCGAGACCCGCTGAGCTGAGCCGCGTCCGCACCGCTCCGTGCCGGACCGCGCGCTGCCCCGCGTCACCGGACCCCCGAAGCCGCGCCCGCGCTCGCGTGCGCCTCGGGCGCTCCGCGCCGCGTTCCGCAATGAACGAACCGTGCCCGGCGGCACCATCCGCCGTGCACTCGACAGTGACGGAAACCCTGTGATCACCACGACAGGCCTGACCAAGGTCTACCGCTCACGAGGCCGCGAGATCACCGCGCTCGACGGTGTCGACCTCCATGTCCGCGAGGGTGAGGTGTACGGCGTCGTCGGACAGAGCGGCGCCGGCAAGTCCACCCTCATCCGCTGTGTGAACCTCCTGGAGCGCCCCACCTCGGGCACGGTCAGCGTGGCAGGCCAGGACCTCACCGCGCTCGCCGGGCGCGGACCGAGGGCCGGTTCGGCGCTGCGCAAGGCCCGCACCGGGATCGGGATGGTCTTCCAGCACTTCAACTTGCTCTCCTCGCGCACCGTTCGGGACAACGTCGAGCTGCCGCTGGAGATCCTCGGCGTCTCCGGCAAGAAGCGCACCCGCAAGGCCCTGGAACTGCTGGACCTGGTCGGGCTCGGCGACAAGGCCAAGGCGTACCCGGCGCAGCTGTCCGGTGGCCAGAAGCAGCGCGTCGGCATCGCCCGGGCGCTGGCCGGCGACCCCAAGGTGCTGCTGTCGGACGAGGCGACCTCCGCCCTCGACCCGGAGACCACCCGCTCGATCCTCCAACTGCTGCGCGACCTGAACCGGCAGCTCGGGCTGACCGTGCTGCTGATCACCCACGAGATGGACGTCGTCAAGTCCATCTGCGACTCGGCCGCGCTGATGCGCGGCGGGCGGATCGTGGAGTCCGGTACGGTCGCCGAACTGCTCGCCACGCCCGGCTCCGAGCTGGCACGGGAACTCTTCCCGGTCGGCGGGGAGCTGCCGGGCACCGCCCGGACCGTGGTGGACGTCACGTTTCACGGTGAGGCCGCGACCAAGCCGGTCATCTCCCAGCTGGCGCGCACCTACAACATCGACATCTCGATCCTCGGCGCCGCCATGGACACCGTCGGCGGCCGGCAGGTCGGCCGGATGCGGATCGAGCTGCCCGGCCCGTTCGAGGAGAACGTCGTGCCGATCGGGTTCCTGCGTGAGCAGGGGCTGCAGATCGAGGTGGCGAGCGGTGCCGAGGCGGCGCTCCGCGGGGCGAACGACGGCAAGCTGACCAAGGAAGGTGCCAAGTGACCTGGTCCGAGATGCAGCCCCTGCTGGAGCAGGCCTGTTGGGACACGCTCTACATGGTCGGCTGGTCGGCCCTGATCGCGGTCGTCGGCGGACTGCCCCTCGGGGTGCTGCTGGTGCTCACCGACCGCGGCGGGGTGCTGCAGAACGTCGTGGTGAACAAGGTCGTCGGCCAGATCGTGAACATCGGCCGCTCCATGCCGTTCATCATCCTCATGGTCGCGCTGATCTCCTTCACCCGCTGGATCGTGGGCACCACGATCGGCCCCGAGGCCGCGATCGTGCCGCTGGCGATCGGCGCCATCCCCTTCTTCGCCCGGCTCGTGGAGACCTCGGTGCGCGAGGTGGACGGCGGGCTCGTCGAGGCGGTGCAGTCGATGGGCGGCTCCACCTGGACCGTCGTACGCAAGGTCCTGCTGCCCGAGGCGCTGCCCTCGCTGATCTCCAGCGCCACCACCACGATCGTCGCCCTCATCGGCTACTCGGCGATGGCCGGCACGGTCGGCGCCGGCGGCCTGGGCGACCTCGCCATCCGCTACGGCTACCAGCGCTTCGAGACCGAGCTGATGTGGATCACGGTGGCGATCCTCGCGGTGGTGATCGCCATCATCCAGTTCGCCGGTGACTTCGCCGCCCGCGCCCTGTCGCATCGCGGCCGCTCCTCGGCCACGTCGCGGCTGCGGCCGGCGCGGGTTACGAAGCGGGCCGAGGAGCCCAACTCGGTGGCCGAGGTCGCCGGAGCCCCCAAGGCCCCCTGAGCCCCGGCCCTCCCGTCCGGCTCCCCTCTCAACTCCCCTTTTCTCAGAGCGTCCCGCACCCGCAGCGGCCTCGCATGCCCAAAAAGAAAGGCACTTTTCGTGCGTAACACCACAAAGACCCTCGCCATCGCTCTCACCGCCGGTGCCCTCACCCTGGGCCTCACCGGCTGCGGCTCGGACTCCGGCTCCGACAAGAACGGCGCGCTCGTCGTCGCCGCCAGTCCCGTCCCGCACGCCGAGATCCTGAACTACGTCAAGGATCATTTGGCCGAAAAGGCGGGCCTCAAGCTCGAGGTCAAGGAGTTCACCGACTACAACACGCCGAACACGGCGACCGAAGACGGGTCGGTGGACGCCAACTACTTCCAGAACCAGCCGTTCCTCGACGACTTCAACAAGAAGAAGGGCACCCACATCGTGCCCGTCGTCACGGTGCACCTGGAGCCGCTCGGCCTGTACTCGCACAAGGTGAAGAAGGCCGACGACCTCAAGAGCGGCGCGACCGTCGCGATCCCCAACGACACCGTCAACGAGGCCCGTGCCCTCAAGCTCCTGGACGCGAACGGCGTCATCAAGCTCAAGAGCGGCGCCGGCAACGAGGCCACCCCCAAGGACGTCGCCGACAACCCCAAGGGCCTGAAGTTCAAGGAGCTGGAAGCCGCCCAGCTGCCGCGCTCCCTGGACGACGTGGACGCCGCGGTCATCAACGGCAACTACGCCATCGAGGCCGACCTCAAGCCCGCCAAGGACGCCCTCGTCCTGGAATCGCCCAAGAACAACCCGTACGGCAATTTCCTCGCCGTGAAGAAGGGCAACGAGGACGACCCGCGCGTCAAGAAGCTCGCCAAGCTCCTCACCTCCCCCGAGGTGAAGAAGTTCATCAAGGACAAGTACGACGGCTCCGTCATCGCCTCGTTCTGACCACGGACCCGGACTGCGTGACCCCGGAGAAAGCCACACCATGCGCAAGATCGCGGTTCCTCTCGCCGCCGCCGCACTCGCCCTCGGGCTGACCGCGTGCGGCGCGGGCTCCGGCGGCGGCTCGGATGACGACGACACGCTCGTCGTCGGGGCCACCGCCGTCCCGGCGGGCGAGGTACTCGACTACATCAAGAAGAACCTGGCGGACAAGGAAGGCCTCAAGCTCGAGGTCAAGGAGTTCACCGACTACGTCCTGCCGAACACCGCCCTCCAGGAAGGCTCGCTGGACGCCAACCTGTACCAGAACGTCCCATTCCTGAAGAACTTCAACAAGACGAAGGGCACCGATCTGGTGTCCGTGGCGGACGCTTATCTGCCACCCATGGGCGCCTACTCCAAGCACATCAAGGACGTCTCCGGCCTCAAGACCGGTGCGACCGTCGCGGTGCCCAATGAGACCACCAACGAGGGACGTGCCCTCAAGCTGCTCGCCGCCAAGGGGCTCATCAAGCTGAAGAAGGACGCGGGGGTCACCGCGAGCCCCGCCGATATCACCGCCAACCCGAAGAAGCTCACCTTCAAGGAGCTGGAGCCGGCCCAACTGCCGCGCTCTCTCGACGATGTCGACCTGGCCGTCATCAACAGCAATTACGCGCTCGACGCCGGACTCGACCCGGCGAAGGACTCGGTGTTGCTGGAGTCGGTGAAGGGAAACGAATACGCCAACGTCCTCGCCGTGAAGAAGGGCAATGAGGACGACCCGAGGGTGAAGAAACTGGCCAAGCTCCTCACCTCGCCCGAAGTGCGGAAATTCATCCAAGAGAAGTACAAGGGGTCGGTGCTGCCGGTCACCGGCGGATAGCCGAAACCCGCGCGAAGGCTCCGTATCCGAACGCCACAAACGGATACGGAGCCTTCCGCTTGGCCACCCCGTGCTGCATTTCTCTCAGGCGATGCTGCATGCTGGGCACTTCCCGAAGCCTTGGACCCCCGGTTATGGAGCGGCGCATGACATCCACCTTCCCGGACATCTCCATCAGCACGGAACGGCTGGTGCTGCGCCCGTTCGAGGAAGCGGACGTGCCCGCGCTCACGGAGATGATGAACGACGAACTCGTCACCGCCTGGACCTCGGCGCCCCACCCCTACACCACCCGCGACGCACGTGACTGGGCGCTGCGCGCCGCGCCCGCCGAGCGCACCTCGGGCCGCGGGATCGTCTTCGCCGTCGCCGAATTCCTCACCCAGCGCCTCGTGGGCCTCGTGCACCTGAGCAACACCGACTGGCGCGTGCTGGCCGCCGAGGTCTCGTACGTCACCGCGCCCTGGGCACGCGGCGAGGGTTACGCCTCGGAATCCGCGCTGGCCGTCGCCCGCTGGCTCTTCCAGGACCAGAAGTTCGAACGTCTGGAGCTGCGCACCGCCGCGGACAACACCGCCTCCCAGCAGGTCGCCCAGAAGATCGGCTGCATCAGCGAGGGCGTCCTGCGCAACGCCTGGATAGCGCGCACCCAGACGGAGGACGGCGGCTGGACCGACCTGCGCACCGACGTCATCGTCTGGAGCCTGTTGCCGGAAGACCTCCACGGCGTGCACGGCGGCCCGATGGCGGACCCGGACGGCTTCAGCGCCTACCCCACGTACTCCGACTGGAACTGACCGCCCTTGGAGTGCCCTGTCTTTGGCGCGCCCCACCCCTGGCGCGCTCCTGACTCGGTGCGGCCTGCCTTTGGAGTGCCCCGCCCTTGGCGCGCCCCATCCGGCGGCGCGACCTGCCCCCGGCGCGCCCCGAGCCCACGCCCCGCGCCCCGCGTCAGGGCCTCGCGCCCCCGGGCGCACACGCCCTGCGTCCGGAGGTCCGGACCAGTCGGGATAATCTCTCCAGGCCCGAGCACCGCGCCCGAGCACCGCGCGCCCCCCGGCCGCGGCGAGCGCACCGGCGCCACCGATTTCCGCGGCCACCCGCCGCCCACCCGCGACACCCTGGGAGACACACGACGATGGCCGACCGCGTCACGGTGATCGGTTGGGACGGCTCCCCGCTCACGGACGTGGCCCGCTCCGCTCTCGGCGCGGCCACCCTCGTGGCCGGCGCCGCCCACCACCTGGCGCTGCCCGAAGTCCCGCCGGGCGCGGAGCGGATCAGGCTCGGCAGCGTGGACCTCGCCGCCCGCCGCATCGCCCAGCACCGCGGCTCCGCCGTGGTCCTGGCCGACGGCGACCCCGGATACTTCGGCGTCGTACGTGCCCTGCGCGCGCCCGAGCACGGCCTGGAGGTCGAGGTGGTCCCCGCGGTCTCCTCCGTCGCCACCGCCTTCGCCCGGGCCGGGATGCCCTGGGACGACGCCCAGGTCGTCGTCGCCCACAGCCGCGACCTGCGCCGCGCCGTCAACGTCTGCCGCGCCCACCCCAAGGTCGCCGTGCTCACCTCGCCCGGCGCCGGCCCCGCCGAACTCGCACTACTGCTCGGACCGGTACACCGCACCTTCGTCATCTGTGAGGCCCTGGGCACCCGGCACGAGCGGGTCACCGTGCTGACCTCGGACAAGGCCGTCGACCACACCTGGCGCGACCCCAACGTCGTCATCGTCATCGGCGGCTCCGGCGCGAACACGGTGCGCAGCGCCCCGGCCCCGGGCGCCGCGCGCGGCGCACTGCAGGGCGGAGGGTGGCTCGCCGGCCGAGAGCCGGGCTACCCAGGCCCCGTACGCGGCTGGGCGCTGCCCGCCGCCGCCTACGCGACCGTCCTCGGCGACAGCGAGTCCCCCCAGCTGCGCGCCGCCCAACTGGCCCGGCTCGGCCCCCGCGTCGGCGACCTTGTCTGGGACATCGGAGTGGGCAGCGGCGCGGCGGCGGTCGAGACGGCCGGATTCGGCGCCGCCGTCATCGCCGTGGACCGCGACCCGGATGCCTGCGAGCGCACCGCCGCCCTCGCCCGCCGCTTCGGCGTACAGCTTCAGGTCGTCCATGGCGCCGCACCCCAGGTCCTCGAAGACCTGCCCGAGCCGGACGTGGTGCGGGTGGGCGCCGGAGGCCCCGCCGTCGTCGCCGCGTGCGCCGACCGCCGCCCCGAGCGGATCGTCACACATGCCGCGACAAGGGACGAGGCGGAAGCCGTCTGCCGGGCGCTGGAGGATGGCGGCTACGCGGTCGAGTGCGCCCTCGTGCAGTCGGTGGAGCTGGACACCAGGGTGTGGGCCGAACGTGAGCGGACGGTCGCCTTCCTGGTGTGCGGTCACCGCCCGCACCTGTGATTTTCGCCTTGTGACCTTCGCCCCGACCCTCGCCCCTATGAGCGTCCTCGGGCGGCGCCCGAGGTAGGCTGGCGGATCGTTGTACTGCCTGTGCCGCTGCCCGGCGTTCGGCGCTTTATCGGCCAATGGCCGGAATGCGTCCCCCTCTTGGCGGGCCGCGGTAGGCAATGCCTCGGGCGTGCTACGTGCCGCGCACCGCGTGCGCTCGTTCTTGCCTCTGAGGCTTGCTCTAGGCGGTAGGCGGTTGGAAGGAGCACTAGCGATGGGCGAGGGGTACGCATGACCGACACCGGCCAGGTCCCGGGCGAGGGGCTGCCGGAGAACGCGGGCGGACGACTCGGGCAGCCGCATCCCGCGGATGTCCACACCCCTCCCGCCGACGCCGGCTTCATCGAGCAACCGCAGACGCAGTCCCCGTATCCCTTCCTCGACACGCACGACGCCGGTGGCGAGGAGGACGACCTGCTCCTCATGCCCGGCGCGCAGGGCGCGTGGAGCGAGCACCAGCCGCAGTACCAGGCCCCGCAGGCCCCGTACCAGCAGCCCATGACCCACCTGCCCAACGGCTACGAGACCGGGGGCTACGAGGTGGGCCCGGCGGGGGGATATGACGCGGCGCCGACCCAGGGCTACGCCCCGGCGTCGGCCGGACCATACGGCCAGGGGCAGGCCGAGCCCTATGACCAGGGCCCGGGCGGACCCTACGACCAGGTCCCCGGCAGAACCTATGACCAGGTTCCGGGCGGGGGCTACGACGCGGGGCCGGTCGAGTACGCGGACGTGGTGCCGGCTGAGTACGAGAACGCGGGACAGAACGAGTACGGGAACGCGGCAGCGGCTGAGTACCAGAACGCGGGACCGGCTGAGTACGGAGACCCGGGAGCCGCCGAGTACGGGAACGCGGGACCGGCCGCCGAGTACGCAGACCCAGGACAGGCCGAGTACGAGGACGCCGGGTCGGGCGAGTACGCCGCCGGGCCGGCCGAATACCAGGACGCGAGATCGGGCGAGTACGTGGACGCGGAATCGGGCGAGCACGGGGACGCACAACCGCCCGAACCCCATCCCCAGCCCGTCGCTCAGCCCACGCCCGACCAGGCTGCCTCCGCCCGCCCCACCACTGCCCAGGCCACCACCCTGTCACCCAGGCCGCTCGCCCACGCGGTCCCCAGCCCGCCGCGGCGCCCCCTGCACATGGGCCCGCCGGTGCCCGACCCGACCAACGGCGTCGTGCGTTCCCTCGCCGACCGCGGCCCGGCCGGAGCCCCTGCCCCGGCCCCCGCCCACGTGGCGCCCGTCCGCCAGGCCGAGCCGCTCGCCGCCGGACCCCAGTACATCGATCCGCCCGGCGACGACGCCGGACCGCTCCCCGGCCCGCAGCCCGGCAGCCCCTGGGACGCCCAGCCTCCACAGGCCGCGACCCCGGCTGAGAACGTGGCCGAGCCCGCCGAGGAGCTCCAGGCGCCGGGCCCGCACGAGCCGCAGCAGTTCGCCGAGCCCGCGGTGGAGCAGGCCGCCGTCGCCGAGGCCGTGCCCGCGGCGGCCGAAGTCCAGGGCGTGGACCCGGCTGTCGGCATTCCCGCGCAGGTCCACCCGGACGCTGCCCCACCGCAGCAGGACCCGGGGGCCGCCGCGGAGGGCTTCGTGGGCCCCACGGCGGGGATCCCGGCCCAGAGCCAGCAGCAGACCGAGCCCTCCGCGCAGCCGTCGGGGCAGCCGTCCCCTGGCATCACGATCCCGGCCCAGGCGGACGGCACCGCGACCCCGGCCGAGCCCGCCCCGCAGCCCGTACCCGTGGCCCCGGGCCACGCCATAGTCGCTGAGGCCCCCTCGCCCGACGACCCGCAGGGCCCGCCCGAGCAGCCCCAGGAGGCGGGGGAGGCGGCCGCGGCGGGTTCGGCCGCCGCCGCGCCGGAGACCCCCGCGGCGCAGGCCCCGCAGGGGCGCGCCGCACGCCGCCGCGCGGCCCGCGGCCGGACCGCCGCGCAAGGCACGGCCACAGCGGGCGAGGCTCCGGCCGAGCCCGTCGCCGACCCGGCCCCCGCGGCGCCGGCCCCGCAGGGACGTGCCTCGCGCCGCCGCGCCGCCCGGGGCCAGGGTCAGCGGACGCAGGGCCGGGGGGCGACCCCCGAAGCCGCCACCGCGCCGGTGGCGGACGGGGCAGTTGGCGAACCGTCGAATGGGAGTGCGGCCACACCCGCGTCGGCTGATGGCTCAGCGGACGCAGCCGGGACCGAGTCCGGGGCTGCGGCCGAGGGCACGCCTGCCGCGCCTTCGGTTGACGCGTCCGGCGCGGAGTCTGCTGCTCCGGCGTTGTCCGGTGACGCGGCTGGGGCCGCAGCTGTGGCTCCGGCTGAGGGTGCGGTTGTGGATGCGCCGGTCGCGGAGGGCGCGACCGTGGCGCCTGCGGCTGATGCGTCCGGCGCGGGGTCTGCTGCTTCGGCCTCGGCCGGCGCGGCGGCTGCCGTTGCGCCCGGCGGAGACGCTGCGGCGCCCGCGGACGGCGCCGCCGTCGATCCGCCGGCTGGCGACAGCACGGGCACCGAACCCGCCACTGCGCCTGGAGAAGACGTCGTGGCCGATCCGTCGGCTGGGGATGGCGCGACCGCCGCGCCGACGGCTGAGGCGGTTGCGGCTTCTGCCGTACTGGGTGGGGAAGTCGCTGCTTCGCCTGCGGCAGACGCGCCGGGCGCCGCGTCTGCTGCAGATGGCGATGCTTCTGCGGACGCCGCGATCGCCCCGCCGACGGCTGGCGCGCCTGCGGCCGCCGGCTCGGGCGCGGCGTCCGCTGATTCCGCGTCTGCTGCTGACACAGCCGGAGCCGAGCCAGCCGCTGCGGCCGACGGGACGGGCGAGGACGGCACGGTGGCCGTGCCTACGACTGCTGCCGCGGCCGACGGCGGCGCCCCCGCCGACGATGCGGTCGCTGATGCGCCGGCTGAGGAGGACGCGACCGCTGCGCCGACGGCTGACGTGCCTGCGGATGCTGCGCCCGCGGCTGTGCCGGCTGGCGACGCAGCGGATGAGGACTCGGCTGGTGCCGAGGGGCCGGTCGGGGACGTGTCGGGTGGCGACGCTGCCGCTGATGACGCTGCCGCTGATGCTGCTGTGGCGGGTGGGGGCGCGCCTGCCGCGCCTGCGCCTGAGGCGTCTGACGACGCAGCCGGTGGGGGTTCCGCTGCGGCTGAGGTCGAGGGGAACGCGCTGGGTGGCGACGCTGCCGCTGGTACTGCTGTGGCGGGTGGGGGCGCGCCTATCGTGCCTGCAGCCGATGCGCAGGGCGGCGATGCCGCCGCGGCCGCGACGTCGCCTGTGGCTGAGGCGTCTGGTGACGCAGCGGGTGAGGACTTGGCTGGCGCCGAGGGGCCGGTCGGGGACGTGCCTGCCGCGCCTGCGGTCGATGCGCAGGGCGGCGATGCCGCCGCGGCCGTGCCGACGGCTGAGGCGCCTGCCGCTGCGGCGTCGGATGATGGCCCAACCGAGGCAGACAGGGACGCTTCAGCCGCTGCGGCCGAAGCGCCGGGCGGTGATGCGGCCGTGCCTGCGGCTGCCGCTTCCGGCGCGGCGCCTGCCGCTGCGTCCGGCGGCGACACCGCCGCCGACGACGACGGTGCGTCGGCTGGGGAGGGCGTGACCGCCGCGCCGACGGCTGACGTGCCTGCAAATGCTGCGGCGCCCGATGGGGACGCGCTGGGTGACGACGCTGCCGCCGCTGCGCCTGCCGCTGTGTCGGCTGGCGACGAAGTGGGCGGGGACTCTGCTGCCGTTCCGGCCGTGGGCGAGGGTGACGTGCTGGGTGGTGAGGCTGCCGCTGCCGGGTCAGTTGCTGCCGCGTCCGGTGCATCGCCCGCCGATGCTGCTGTGCCGGATGGGGAAGCCGCTGCCCCCGTGGGTGACGTGGCCACCGCCGCGCCCACCGCCGGCGAGTCTGTTGCTGCGTCGGCGGGCGGCGAGCCTGGCGAGGGTCAGGCCGCGGTCGCGACGACTGACGCGGCGACCGTGACCGTAACGCCGGACGCGCCTGCCGCCGCCGCTGCGGCCGTGGGCGAGGGTGACGTGCTGGGTGGTGAGGCTGCCGCTGCCGGGTCAGCTGCTGCCGCGTCCGGTGCATCGCCCGCCGATGCTGCTGTGCCGGATGGGGAAGCCGCTGCCCCCGTGGGTGACGTGGCCACCGCCGCGCCCACCGCCGGCGAGTCTGTTGTCGCGTCGGCGGGCGGCGAGCCTGGCGAGGGTCAGGCCGCGGTCGCGACGACTGACGCGGCGACCGTGACCGTAACGCCGGACACGCCTGCCGCCGCCGCCGCGGCCGAATCGCAGGCGCCCGACGCCGGGTCTCAGGAGGCAGCCCCCGCCGGGGCCACGGCGCCCGCTGCCCAAGCAGCGGCCGACGCGCCTGCTGAGACCTCGGCCGCCGAGCCGACTGCCGGTGAGGGGCCTGCGGCCGACGCATCCGTGACCGACGCGTCCTCCACCGAACCGGCTGGCCCCGCGCCCGCCGGACAAGCGGGTGAGGCCGATGCGCCCGCAGCCGATGCGCCCGCCGCCGACGCGCCCGCCGGCGAATCAGTTGAAGCGCCTGAGAGCCCTGAAGCACCTCAAACCTCTCAAACCCCCGAAACCGCAACTCCGCAAGCCACCCCACCCGCCGAGGGCTACGCCGAGGCCGAGCGGGCCGCCGTCCACCGGGTCATCCGCGACCGTCGCGACATCCGTAACGGCTTCCGCTCCGACCCCATCCCGCATGAGGTGTTGCTGCGCGTGCTCGAGGCCGCGCACACCGCGCCCAGCGTGGGGCAGTCCCAGCCGTGGGACTTCGTCGTCATCCGTTCCGAGGAGACCCGCCGCACCATGCACGAGCTGGCCACGCGCCAGCGCGACGCGTACGCCAAGTCGCTCCCCAAGGGGCGGGCCAAGCAGTTCAAGCAGCTCAAAGTCGAGGCGATCCTCGAGACCCCGGTCAACATCGTCGTGACCGCCGATCCGACCCGCGGCGGCCGCCACACCCTGGGCCGACACGCCCAGCCGCAGATGGCGCCGTACTCTTCCGCGCTCGCCGTGGAGAACCTGTGGCTCGCCGCGCGGGCCGAGGGGCTCGGTGTCGGCTGGGTGAGTTTCTTCGACGAGCGCGAGATGGTGCGCGCGCTCGGGCTGCCCGAGCATCTGGAGGTCGTGGCGTATCTGTGTGTCGGGTACGTCGACGAGTTCCCCGAGGAGCCGGAGTTGATGAAGACGGGGTGGTCCAAGCGCCGCCCCCTGTCGTGGGTCGTGCACGAGGAGGCGTACGGGCGGCGTGCGCTGCCCGGCGAGGATCCGGCGAATCTGCTGCAGGAGACCCTGCGGGGCATCCGTCCGCTGGACGCGAAGGCGCTCGGCGAGGCGTGGGAGCGGCAGAAGCGCATGACGAAGCCGCCCGGCGCGCTGGGCATGCTGGAGATCATCTCGGCGCAGTTGAGCGGACTGTCCCGGAAGTGCCCGCCGCCGATCCCCGAGCCCGCCGCCGTCGCGATTTTCGCGGGCGACCACGGGGTGCACGCGCAGGGCGTGACCGCCTGGCCGCAGGAGGTCACCGGCCAGATGGTCGCCAACTTCCTGGGCGGCGGGGCGGTCTGCAACGCCTTCGCGAGCCAGGTCGGCGCGGAGGTGTGTGTCGTGGACGTGGGGGTGGCGAGCGAGCTGCCCAGTACCCCGGGGCTGCTGCCGCGCAAGGTGCGGGCGGGCACCGGTGACTTCACCGTCGGCCCCGCGCTGACCCGCGAGGAGGTGCTGCGCGCCATCGAGGTGGGTATCGAGACGGCGCGCGATCTGGTGGCCGCCGGGAACAAAGCGCTGCTCACGGGCGAGATGGGCATCGCCAACACCACCGTGTCGGCCGCCCTGATCTCCGTCTACACCGACGCCGACCCGGCCGAGGTCACCGGGCGGGGCACCGGCATCAACGACGAGATGCACGCCCGCAAGATCGATGTCGTACGGCGCGGTCTGGAGCTGCACCAGCCCGACCCGGCCGACCCCATCGGCGTCCTCTCCGCGCTCGGTGGCTTGGAGCACGCCGCCATCGCCGGACTGCTGCTGGGCGGCGCGTCCCTGCGTACCCCCGTCATCCTGGACGGGGTGAGCGCGGGCGCGGCGGCGCTGGTGGCCCGGGCCATCGCGCCCGAGGTGCTGGCCGCCTGCATCGCGGGGCACCGCAGCGCCGAGCCCGGACACGTGGCGGCGCTGAACAAGCTGGGGCTGCGGCCGCTGGTCGACCTGGATCTGCGTCTGGGGGAGGGGACGGGCGCGCTGCTGGCCCTGCCCGTGGTGCAGAGCGCCGCCCGGGCCATGCACGAGGTGGCGACCTTCGATTCCGCCGGAGTCACGGAGAAGAACTGACGTCCGCCCCCCGCCACGTAAGGTGTGCGCGGGGGCACATCCCACAGCCAGATCAGCCCCGGTCAGCCAGATCAGCCGATCAGGTGATCAGACGATCAGCCGCTCCAGCGCCGCAGCGGCAGCGCATTCGCACGAGGAGAGCCGCATCGCCATGTCCGAGAACTTTGCATACCCCGTGGGACTGCGCCTGTCCGGGCGTCGGGTCGTCGTCCTCGGGGCCGGCCAGGTCGCCCAGCGCCGACTGCCGGCGCTGATCGCGGCGGGCGCGGACATCGTGCTGATCTCGCCGTCCGCCACGGCGTCCGTGGAGGCGATGGCCGAGGCCGGCGAGGTGCGCTGGGAACGCCGCAGGTATCAGGACGGCGACTTCGAGGGCGCTTGGTACGCCCTGATCACCACCGACGACCCGGGGGCCAACGCCGCCGCGTCCGCGGAGGCCGAGGCGCGCCGGGTGTGGTGCGTACGCAGCGACGACGCCGAGGCGTCCACCGCCTGGACCCCGGCCACCGGGCGCAGCGAGGGCGTCACCGTCGCCGTGCTCACCGGCCGTGACCCGCGCCGCTCCGCCGCCGTGCGGGACGCCGTCGTCGAGGGGCTGCGTGACGGCACTCTCGCCGCGCCCCGGCACCGCGCCCGCGGGCCCCATGTCGCGCTGGTCGGCGGCGGCCCCGGCGACCCGGATCTGATCACCGTGCGCGGCCGTCGGCTGCTCGCCGAGGCGGACGTGGTCGTGGCGGACCGCCTGGGCCCGCGCGATCTGCTCGACGAACTCCCGCCGCACGTCGAGGTGATCGACGCGGCGAAGATCCCCTATGGCCGCTTCATGGCGCAGGAGGCCATCAACAACGCGCTGATCGAGCACGCGAAGGCCGGCAAGGCGGTGGTGCGGCTCAAGGGCGGCGACCCGTTCGTGTTCGGGCGCGGTATGGAGGAGGCGGAGGCGCTGGCCGAGGCGGGCATTCCGTGCACCGTCGTGCCGGGCGTCACCAGCGCGATCAGCGTGCCTGCCGTGGCCGGGATCCCGGTGACCCATCGGGGTGTCGCTCATGAGTTCACGGTGGTCAGCGGGCACGTCGCGCCCGCCGACCCCAGCTCGCTCGTGGACTGGGCGGCCCTGGCGAAGCTCCGTGGCACGCTGGTTCTGCTGATGGCCGTCGAGAAGATAGGGCCCATCTCCCGGACGCTCATCGAGCACGGCCGGGACGCGGACACGCCGGTCGCCGTCGTCCAGGAAGGCACGACCGCCACCCAGCGGCGCGTCGACGCGACCCTGGCCACGGTGGCGGAACGGGTCGTGGCGGAGGGGGTGCGGCCGCCGGCGGTCGTGGTGATCGGCGAGGTCACCGCCCTCGCCTCGGGTAACCATCGGTAACGCATCGCGTCGGCGTCATTGGCACGACCTCCAGGACAAGGCAGTATCACCCTGTGGCTGATCTCATCACCGTCGATGACCCCGATGACCCGCGGCTGCGTGACTACACGGGTCTGACCGATGTGGAGCTGCGGCGCAGGCGCGAGCCCGCCGAGGGCCTGTTCATCGCCGAGGGCGAGAAGGTCATCCGGCGGGCGAGACAGGCCGGTTACGAGATGCGTTCGATGCTGCTGTCGGCGAAGTGGGTCGACGTCATGCGGGACGTCATCGAGGACGTCCCGGCGCCGGTCTACGCGGTCAGCCCCGACCTCGCCGAACACGTGACCGGCTACCACGTCCACCGGGGCGCCCTCGCCTCCATGCAGCGCAAGCCGCTGCCCGAGGCGGAACAGCTCCTGGAGGGCGCCCGGCGCGTGGCGATCATGGAGTCCGTCAACGACCACACCAACATCGGCGCGATCTTCCGCAGCGCCGCGGCGCTCGGCATGGACGCGGTGCTGCTCTCCCCGGACTGCGCGGACCCGCTCTACCGCCGTTCCGTCAAGGTCTCCATGGGCGCCGTCTTCTCCGTCCCGTACGCGCGCCTGGAGACCTGGCCCCGCGGTCTCGAAGCGGTCCGGCACGCCGGCTTCAAGATCCTCGCCCTGACGCCCGACGAGAAGGCCACCTCCATCGACGACGCAGCCCCGCACCGCCTCGAGGGCGTCGCGCTGATGCTGGGCGCGGAGGGGGACGGGCTCTCCGTGCAGGCCCTGATGGCCGCGGACGAATGGGTGCGCATCCCGATGGCGCACGGCGTCGACTCCCTCAACGTGGGCGCGGCGGCGGCGGTCGCCTTTTACGCGGTCACGGCGGGCCGCCCGCAGGGCTGAGGGGGAGCCGCGCGACGGCGGCCCCGCCCCCGGCACCACCCGCACACCCCAGGCGCACCACCCACGCGCCGCCGGCCTCAGCCGAACAGCGGCGGTGCGGCACCCTGAGACGGCGTCGTGGGCGCGGGCGTCGGCGCACCCAGCCCATAAGGCGGCCCCTCGCAGCCCTGGGCCGCCGCGATGCCCAGCGCGACCAGCAGCGTCACCACGACGAAGACGATCAGCCGCTGGCGCATCAGCCGACGGTCCGGCCCGATGGGGCGGCGTCCGTTCGGCGGCGTACGGAGCGTACGGACGGGTGGCCGCGCCCCGCCGTTGCGCCCCGGGGGTCGCGCGGGGGTGGGGCGGGCGCCGGAATTACGGCCCGTGGACCCGGCGGACCCGGCTGACCCGGCCGAACGGCCCCCCGTGCCCGGCCCCGGCCCCGGGCGCGGCGAAGAGGCGCGCGGAGCCTGGGCCCGGGGCGCGGGGGCGGGAGTGCCACCGGTGCGCCGCTCCGTGCGCTGCCGTGCGTACTCGTCGGCGCGCCGGCCGCTCAGCCGCTCCGACGGCTGCCGCGGCCCGGAGTGGTTCCCGCCGGACGGGTGGCCCCCTGAATGCTGACCTCCCGGATGCTGACCTCCGGAGTGGTGCCCGTCGGACTGCCCGGACCCAGCGGGGCCAAGCCCTCCGTGCCCACCCGGGCCGGAGTGCCCACCAAGACCACCGTGCCCCCCGTGCCCACGCTCGGGGCTCCCATGTCCGTGCCCCCCGTGCCCGTGCGCCTCCCGCGCCGCGATCTCCTTCAGACGCAGGGACAGCTGCAGCGTGCTCGGCCGGTCCTCGGGGTCCTTAGCGAGACACGCGTGGAGCAGCGGCGCCAGCGCGTCCGGCACCCCGGCCAAATGCGGCTCCTCGTGCACCACGCGGTAGAGCATCACCTCGGAACTCCCCTGTCCGAACGGGGAGTCCGCCATCGAGGTGTAGGCGAGGGTCGCGCCCAGCGCGAAGACGTCGGTCGCGGGGGTCACCGTCGCCCCGCGCACCTGCTCGGGCGCGAGAAAGCCGGGGGAGCCGACCGCCGTGCCGACGTGCGTCAGCGTGCTGGCCCCGGTCGCCCAGGCGATGCCGAAGTCGATGATCCGCGGGCCCTTGGGCGACAGGAGGATGTTCGACGGCTTGAGGTCCCGGTGCACCACGCCCGCCTCGTGCACCGCCAACAGGCCCTCGGCCAGCGCCGACCCGATGGCGGCGACCTGCGCGGCGGGCAGCGGGCCCTCTTCGTTCACCTTGTCGTGCAGGGACGGCCCGGGTACGTACTGCGTCGCGAACCACGGCCGGTCGGCTTCCAGGTCGGCGGCCACCAGCCGCGCCGTACAGCCCCCGCGGATCCGCCGCGCGGCCGAGACCTCGCGGGCGAACCGGGATCTGAACTCGCGGTCCTCGGCCAGATCCGGCCGGATCACCTTCAGCGCCACGCGCTGCCCGCGCCGGTCGGAGCCGAGGTAGACCACCCCCATGCCGCCCGCGCCGAGCCGCCGGTGAAGCCGGAAGGAGCCGACGACACGCGGGTCCTCGCGCCGGAGCCGCATCATCGCCATGTCCGTCCCCTACCTCCGGTGGGTAGGCCCCTGCCCAGTACCCCTGGCGGGGAGGCCCCATCCGCTGCCGCCGTCTGACGTGCACAGCTTACGGATTGACGGCCCGGCGCGCTGAGAGGCCGCGCATGCGTCGGCAGATGGATTGTCAGTGGTGGGTGGAATCCTTGGAGAAGTGGGGCGGAATCGCGGCAATCCGCGCTCCGGTCCACGATGCGAGATCTCAAGGGACCGTCGCAGAAGGGGGATTGAGCCCGTGAAGGGTGATCGTGTGGAGATAGTCGTGGACGCCGGCGACACGACGCGGACATATGAAGTGGTGGCGAGCCGGGCGGGCCGCAGGGTGGAGACGGCGGTGCGTCGAGGCGTGGTGGAAGTGAGCGAAGTCACCCGGAGCGGCTCGGTGGTCCGCACCGCCCGCTTCATGGCCAACAGGGTGCTGGCGCTGGTCGAGCAGCCGGTGCCGCGGATCGACGACGGGGAGCGCGAGGAGAGCCCCCTCCGGGAAGACCCCAAGTCCTGACGCCGGGTCTCCACCCAGGGGAGTAGTCGCCCGCGCGGGACGTCATCCTCCGGGAGGCCCGGCATCGATACGAAGGCATGACGCCGTCCCCGGTCCCCGCGCCTAATGTTGGGGTCAAGCGGCGGGCGCAGCACTCGTCCCCCGAGGTCAGACGCTCGCCGCCCCAGATGTGACAGGAGAGGGACGATGGTGGATCCGGCTGGAGGTACGGCCACCCGAGCGCGCGGGCACCGCGCGGCGGATGTGTTCGGCGACCAGCGGTCCGGCACGCGTCACCCTGTGGTCGCGGCGGCGATGGCGCTGCCGCCGGCCGCTCTCCTGGCCATCGTGTTCGGCGGCTGGGAGGCCGTCGTCACACAGGCGTCGTCCGTGGCGGGAATGCTGGGGCGCTGAGCGCCCCTGGCCCGGGAGAGCGGCCCGGGCGGGGACATCCTGTCATCAGCCCCGTGGGGACGGGGGTGCGGCGGACGGCACGAGTGCCCGGACAGCTGGGGAGCTGTCCGGGCATCGCGCCGTTCAGGGCCCTTGGCTGACGCGGCACTAGGATCCATTTCGGAAGGGCCACCGCGTTTGCGAGATGGGAAGCCGTGAGCGGAACCGTACGGGAGGACGTCGTCCCGCAGCTGCTCGATGTCGTCCACCACCGGTCCGCATCGCATCACGGACCCGTTGGCGAGGCGACCGTGTTGGCGGACCGCCACGACGCCACCGTCATACGCCACGGTTCGGTCGTCGCGAAGGCGCACGACCCCGACGCGGGCCCCGGTGAGCTGGCCGTCAGGGTGCGGGTGGCCGGGCACCCGAGGTGTGCCGGCATCCTGCTGCCGCCGCTGGGCGGGCCCGAGGTGCTGCCCGGAGGGCGGGTGGTGACCCTGTGGCCGTACGGGGAGCCGGTGTCGCCCGAGCACCCGGAGGCCGCGCCGTGGGCGGAGGCCGGGGCGCTGCTGGCACGGCTGCACGCCGTGGAGCCCGCCGCACTGCCCGGCCGGCTGCCGCCGATGCGCGGCCCCGCCAAGGCCGCCCGCGCCATCGCCCGGCTGCGCGCGAGCGCCGGAGCGGGGGCCGTCGGGCGCGCCGCCGCCGTCGGCCCGGGGGCGGCCGTCGAGGCCGTGCTGCGGGCGTGGGGCGCGTTGCCCGGCTGGGTCCGGGGCGAGGGGCCGGCGCCGCAGGGCGGCGCGTTGTGCCACGGCGATCTCCACCTGGGCCAGTTGGTGAGGTACGCCATGCGCTGGCTGCTCATCGACGTCGACGACCTCGGCCTCGGCGACCCCGCGTGGGACCTCGCCCGCCCCGCCGCCTGGTTCGCCGCCGGGCTGCTCCCCCCGGACGACTGGGAGCGCTTCCTGGGGGCGTACCGCGCGGCGGGCGGCCCGGCCGTACGGGACTGCGAAGAGGACCCGTGGACGCGGCTGGATGTGCCCGCACGCGCGCTGACCGTGCAGATCTCCGCGCTGGCGCTCGCCAAGGCGGCGGGGGAGGGGCACCCGTTGGACGAGGCGGAGGAGTTGATGGTGGAGGCCTGTATGCGCATCGCGCGGCTTGCCGGAGCGTAGGGTGAAGTCAACGCCGCCGGACGGCCGTTCCGGCAGCGCTTTTGTCTGAAAGTTGAGGAGTTGAGCGGACCATGCAGTGTCCCAAGTGCCATGCGTCGATGCACACGTACAACCGCAATGGTGTCCAGATAGAGCAGTGCAGCGGCTGCCGGGGGATCTTCCTGGACTACGGGGAGTTGGAGGCACTGACCCGGCTCGAGTCGCAGTGGTCCACGCAGGCTCCGCCCGCGCCCCCGGCACCGCCGGCCGCTCAGGCGTACCCGGCCGCCCCTGCCTGGGGCGCCCCGCAGCACGGGCACCACGGGCACAACAAGCATCACCGCGGCTTCGGGCACATGCTTTTCTCCTCCTGAGCGCACACGGCCTCTGGGCGCATACGACTGAGGGCCGGGGCGAGATGCCCCGGCCCTCGGCCGATCATGTGGACGATACTGGGATTGAACCAGTGACCTCTTCCGTGTCAGGGAAGCGCTCTCCCGCTGAGCTAATCGTCCTGGGGAACCACGACGAAGATCGCAGAACCACAGTGTGCGCGATACTGGGATTGAACCAGTGACCTCTTCCGTGTCAGGGAAGCGCTCTCCCGCTGAGCTAATCGCGCGAGTGGGCCCGCAAGGGCCCGAGTGGACGATACTGGGATTGAACCAGTGACCTCTTCCGTGTCAGGGAAGCGCTCTCCCGCTGAGCTAATCGTCCGAGGTGGAGACGGGATTTGAACCCGTGTAGACGGCTTTGCAGGCCGTTGCCTCGCCTCTCGGCCACTCCACCAGACGCAGGGGCCGAAACCCCCACTCCGAGCGGACGACGAGATTCGAACTCGCGACCCTCACCTTGGCAAGGTGATGCTCTACCAACTGAGCCACGTCCGCAGGTGTCGTTCCTCCGGGGCGCTCCCGCGTCCCGGCGACGTGTTGAACTCTAGCGGATTCCGGGGCCAGCTCAAATTCCGTTTGCGCACCGTGCTCCCTCCGTTTCCGCAGCGTGCCGCAGTAGCCCGCGGTCGGTATGCCCTCCCGCCACGCCACCGAGGCGCCCGCCATAGACTCGCCACCGTGTACGAGCTGCCTCCTCTCGCCCGCTTCGGCGGCCTCGTTGCCACCGATCTGCGTGATGTGACCAGCGACCCCGCGGCCCTGGAGTCGAAGGGCTTCTGGGCGGTGGTCGCCGACTTCGAGGGCGGTCTGGTCTGCGCCCGCTTCGCGGACGTACGGCCCGGGCCCGTGCCGGCCCCGGCACCCGGCCGGTGGTCCGGTCCGGCCCCCGAGGACTGGACCTCGTCGCTGGACCACGCCGCCTACACCGAGGGCGTACGGCGCATCCGGCGGTGGATCGCGGCGGGCGAGGTGTACCAGGCGAACCTGTGCCGGGTGCTGTCGGCTCCGCTGCCCGATCCCGACCGCGCCGATGTGGACGAGCTGAGCGCGCTGCTGGCCCTGGGCAACCCCGCCCCGTACGCCGGCACCGTCCGCCTGCCCGCTCATGGCGTGGAGGTCGCCACGGCCTCGCCCGAGCTGTTTTTGCGGCGGGACGGGCGGGCCGTCGAATCCGGCCCGATCAAGGGCACCGGGCGCGAAGCGGCGGACCTGCTGGACAAGGACCACGCCGAGAACGTGATGATCGTGGACCTGGTCCGCAACGACCTGGGGCGGGTCTGCGCCACCGGGTCGGTGACCGTCCCCGCGCTGTGCACGGTCGAGCCGCACCCCGGGCTGGTCCACCTCGTCTCCACCGTGCGCGGCGAGCTGCCGGCCGGCGCGGGCTGGCCGGAGCTGTTCGCGGCGGCCTTTCCGCCCGGGTCCGTCACCGGGGCGCCCAAGTCCAGCGCGCTGCGCATCATCGAGGAGCTGGAGACGGCGCCGCGCGGTCCGTACTGCGGAGGCATCGGCTGGGTGGACGCCGACCGCGGCACCGCCGAGCTGGCGGTGGGGATACGCACCTTCTGGATCGACCGCGCGGCCGTCGGCGGCCCCGCGCTGCGCTTCGGCACCGGGGCGGGCATCACCTGGGGCTCCGACCCGGAGCGCGAATGGGACGAAACCGAACTCAAGGCCTCCCGGTTGCTCAAGGTAGCGTCGGGGACATACCAGCCGACGGGAGGCATCGCACCATGACGCTCACCATCTGGCTCGACGGTTCGCTGCGCGAGGCCGACAGCGCACAGGTGTCCGTCTTCGACCATGGGCTGACGGTCGGCGACGGAGTCTTCGAGACGGTCAAGGCGGTCTGTGGCCGCGCCTTCGCGCTCACCCGCCATCTGCACCGGCTGGCCGGCTCGGCCCGTGGCCTCGGGCTGCCGGAACCGGACCTGGACGAGGTGCGGCGCGGCTGCGAGGCGGTGCTGCGAGCCGGCCGGAGCGAGCTGCCGCTCGGGCGGTTGCGGATCACCTACACGGGAGGGGTCTCACCCCTCGGCTCCGACCGGGGCACGGCAGGCCCCACGCTGGTCGTCGCGCTCGTCGAGACCGAGCGGCGGCCCGATACGACGGCGGTGGTCACCGTCCCGTGGACCCGCAACGAGCGCGGGGCGCTGGCCGGCCTGAAGACCACCTCTTACGGCGAGAACGTCGTGGCGCTCGCCCGGGCGCGGGAGCACGGCGCGAGCGAGGCGCTGTTCGGCAACACGGTCGGGCGGCTGTGCGAGGGCACCGGGTCCAATGTCTTCGTGGTCCTCGACGGGGAGCTGCACACCCCGCCGCTGGCTTCCGGCTGTCTCGCGGGCATCACGCGGCAACTGGTGCTCGACTGGGTGGGGGCGAAGGAGACCGATCTGCCCTTCGACGCACTGGAGCGGGCGGAGGAGATCTTCCTGACCTCCACCACCCGGGACGTCCAGGCCGTCCACCGGCTGGACGACCGGCCGCTGCCGGGCGCGCCGGGCCCGGTCACCGCGGAGGCGATGCGGATCTTCACCGAGCGGGCGGCGGACGACCTCGATCCCTGAGCCGACCCGATTCCTGAGCCGACCCGATTCCTGAGCCGGAAAAGATGGTGACGATCGTCGGCGAGCCAGGTAGAACACCATCGTGACCACCACCCTGCGGCCCACCGGGCCGGAACAGCGCACCGAGTGGGGCGGGCGGGCCCGCTCGTACGAGGTGTGCGTCAACGGCCGCCCCGTCGGCTCGCTCGACCTCACCACCGACGAACGGCTGGGCTCGGAGGTCGGGCGGATCGAGCGGCTGGACATCGACGAGCCGGACCGGCACCGCGGCCGGGGCACGGTCGCCGCGCTGGCCGCCGAGGAGGTGCTGCGCGGCTGGGGCTGTACGCAGGTGGCGGTGAGCGTTCCGGCGCAGGCCACGACCGGGCTCGGGCTCGCGGGCGCGCTCGGCTTCGGCGAGCGCGGCCGCAACATGGTCAAGGAGCTGTCCGAGGCGCCCGAGCTGCCGCCGGGCAGCGAAGTGCGGAACATGGGGGAGGCGGAGTACCCCGCCTGGTTCGAACACGAGCGAGCCGGCTACATCCGCGACTGGATGGACCGAGGGGTGGCCGAAGGGGCGGCCCGGGCCAAGGCGGACAGCGCCTACGCGACCCTGCTGCCGGACGGTCCCGCGACGCCCGGCACCCTGCTGCGCGTCCTCGCCCACGGCGGCACGGACGTGGGCACCGTATGGGTGGCGATACGCCCCGAGGAGGCGGCGGGGACAGAGGCGGCGGGGACAGGAACCGCCGACGGCCCCCCGGAGGCGTACGTCTACGCCGTCGAGGTCGCCGAGGAGTACCGCGGACGCGGTCACGGCCGCACCCTCATGCTGGCCGCCGAGCGCGACAGCCTGACGGCGGGGGCCCGCACGATCGGGCTGCACGTCTTCGGCGGCAACGCCCCGGCGCTGCGGCTGTACGAGTCGCTCGGCTACCGACCGACCCAGTACCACCTCTTCAAGCAGCTGCTCTGAGCCCCGGGGGCACCGGCTGCCGGCGCCCGGCCCGGACGTCGGCTCACCCGGCGAGCAGCCGGTCGGCGATCGCCTCGATGCGCTCGCGCAGGCCCTCCTGGCTCTTTCCGCCGTCCAGCCGCTCGCCGCCGATCACATACGTCGGGGTGCCGGTCACCCCGATCGCCTTGCCCTCGGCCTGGTCCGCGTCCACGATCAGGATGTGCCGTCCGTCGATCAGGGCGGTGTCCATCTCCTCGGCGTCAAGACCCAGCTCCCGCGCGACCTCCACCAGCAGCACCTCGCCGCGCGCGCTCAGCTCCTCGGCGCGGGCCAGGACGGCCTCGGCGTACGGCCAGCCACGGCTCTGCACCATGGCCTCCTCGAGGGCCTGGGCGGCCGCGTGGGCGTGCTTGTGCCTCTCCAGCGGGAAATGCCGTATGCGAATCTCCAGGGCGTCGCCGTAGCGGGCGCGCAGCGCGTGCAGATCGGTCAGCGAGCTTCGGCAGTCGGGGCACTGGAGCTCGCACCACACATCGAGCACGGCGGGCTCGGCGCGGTGGGCCTCGGCGCCTTCGCCGGGGTCGGCGCCGGGGGAGGGGCGGGCAGGCTGGGGGTCGCTCATGGGGCCAGTCTTCCAGCCCGGAGCCGCGTCCTCCGAATCAGCACCGGGCGCCTGCCTCGGCCCGGGAGGGCCACCGCGGGGACGTGACCCGGCGGACGCGGGCTCGGCCCAGGGGAGGAGCCGGTCCCCGGAGATGTCCCTGATCCTCGTCCGCGGGATGGTCGGCATGCCGCCGTGAGGGTGCACGATGGATACCCGGGACCTGATCCCCGGTATCCGACCGCCAGGAGGACCTCGATGCTGACCGACACCGTCTGCGCCGCGGCGTCCGCGGCGGGCCTCGCTGTCGCCTTTGTGACGGCGTACCGCAAGCGTTTCCTGGCCGCGACCCGCATCGCCGCCTACGCGCTGCTGCCGGTGGGCCTGGCGATGACGGGCGTTCTGGACTGGATCGCCGACCTGGTCTTCAAGCCGAGCGTCTGGCTGGGCTTCGGGGTGCTCGGCCTGTCCTGGCTGCTGTTCGTGGTGGGCCGGGCGGTGGAGCGCCGGGGCGGTGGCACCCGCAAGGAGCGGCGCGCGGCCGCGGCCGCGGAGCGGGGCGGGACCCCGGCTCCCGCGCTCGGCGCGGGCGGCCGGTCGCGGGGAGCCAGGGGCGCGGCCAAGTCCGGAGGCAGCTCGGGCACGGACGACTTCTCGGATATCGAGGCCATTCTCAAAAAGCACGGAATCTGACGCCCAACCGGTCAATAACAGCTCTCCGGTCGCAGGTGGGGTTCCCCTGCGCCATGATCTTCCGCGAGATGCTGCAATCACCCGGGGAGCGATCCCCTATCGAAGGACCCCCTGCACCGCCGAGCGAGAAGCCGCGAGGCTGTCTTTTCGCCCTCTCCCAGCCACCGCTGATGCTCTTCCTCGCGATCATAGGCACCTTGCTCGTCGTCACCGCCGTCCACGACCTCTACCGGTGGTGACCGGCACCGCCGCCGCCACCGCCGGCGCGGTCTCAGCCCGTGGCCGCTTCCCGGCGCCGGGCGCGATAGGCGGCCACATGCAGGCGATTCCCGCAGGTGCGGCTGTCGCAGTAGCGTCGTGAGCGATTGCGCGAGAGGTCGACGAAGGCGTGTCCGCAGTCCGGCGCCTCGCAGCGCCGCAGCCGCTCCAACTCGCCCGCCTCCACGAGGAACGCCAGCGCCATGCCGCCATCGGCGGCGAGGTGCTCGGCCAGGGACGCCCCCGGGGCGAAGTAGTGCACATGCCAGTCGTAGCCGTCGTGGTCGGTGAGCCGGGGCGTGGTTCCGGCCGCGGCGACCATCGCGTTGAGCAACTCGGCGGCGCGCCGGTAATCGGACGCGGCGAAGACCTCGGCGAATCGGGCGCGCACCGCCCGTACGGCCTTCAGGTCCCGCTCCCCGAGCGTGCCGACATCGCTGATGGCGTGCTGCGCCACGAAGCGGCGCAGCGCGGCGACATCCGCGAGGCCGTCCGGGCCCTCGCCCTCGGGCGTGGTGTTCACCAGAGCGACGACCGCGTCGAGCGCGCACCGGGTGTCGTGGTTGATCAGCACGGTTGGCTCCCTGGCCGGCCGGATCGGAGGCGTGCTCTCGCCTGCCCTTCGATCTGACCGACTCTAGCGGCGTTCACCCACATGTGTGACAACTACGGCCCGTGTGACAACCACCCATGACAACTGGTGACCACTGGCAATCGGTGACGCGTGACAACCGGTGATCGCCGTACGACACGACGGTGCCGCCGCCGCGGACCACTCCGCGGCGACGGCACCGTCGCCTGCCATATGCCGTTGTCATGCCGTTGATGTCGCTGCCTTGAAGCCGCGGCCGGGCTCGCGCCGTCTCCCCGAGTCGGACGGCCGCGCTCAGCGCTCGCCGGGGCTCAGCTCTCCGCCAGGATGTGGGAGAGCTCCGTGTCGAGGTCGAAATGACGATGCTCGGTGCCGGGTGGCACCGCGGCGTCGGTCCGCTTCAGGAACGACTCCAGGGCCCGCGCCGGGGCTTCGAGTAGAGCCTCTCCCTCCGGGGAGCTCAGGGCGATGCAGACGACGCCCTGCCCATGGCTGCGGGACGGCCACACGCGGACGTCGCCGGTGCCTGTGGGCCGGTGCAGGCCCTCGGCGAGCAGGTCGCGGGCGAAGACCCATTCGACCGTCTCTTCGGCTCCGGTGTGGAAGGTGGCGTGCACGGCGTAGGGATCGGCCGTGTCGTACCGCAGGCCCGCGGGTACAGGCAGTGAGGACTCGCTCGACACAACGAGGCGCAGGTGCAGCTCGCAGCTGACCGTGGTGTTCATAAGCGCCAGGGCCTTTCGCTCAGTGTGCGCTCGGGGATTCGCACGTCGGCGAAATCGACATGCCACCTACGGTGCCGTTGTAAACCCCTCTGCCCGTTTTGTGGGCCTTCTAGTAGCTCTAGCAGCGGAGTCTCCGGGCGGCCGGTACCGCCATTCCGGTGACTCTTTCCGATCAGGTAAGTTGGGTCACATGAACGCGGAGAGTGACGAGCGGCAGGAAGTCGCCGAATCGGCGGCCTCCCGGGCCGCGGCGGGGGAGAGCGCCTCCGATGAGCCGGCTCTCGGCTCACGGGCGCCGCAGTTCATCCAGAGGTCCCGGGCGCTGCATGTGAGCTGGCAGGTCGGGGTGTTCCTCGTCGGGCTCGCGGTGGTGGTCATCGGCATCATCATGCTGCCGCTGCCGGGTCCGGGATGGCTGGTGATTTTCGCCGGCATGGCGATCTGGGGCACCGAGTTCGTCTGGGCCCAGTTGGTGCTGCGCTGGACCAAGCGGAAGGTCACGGAGGCGGCGCAGCGCGCCCTCGACCCCCGGGTGCGCAAACGGAATCTCATCCTGACCGCGATCGCCGTGGTGATCTGCGCCGCGGCGGTGGCGGTGTATGTGTGGAAGTTCGGGATCGTCATGCCCTGGAAGATCAAGGAGTGACGGTCGCGGTCGCCCTGGGGTGTGGATGCGGCTGGCCATGGGCGCGGCCCGTGCATGGCTTGCGTCACCGGTCATGGGCACGGTGCGGCATGCGCTAATGTTGTGCGTGCGCAGGGGCGATTAGCTCAGTGGGAGAGCGCTTCGTTCACACCGAAGAGGTCACTGGTTCGAACCCAGTATCGCCCACCCTGGAACCGAGGGCCCGGAGGCTTGATGCCTCCGGGCCCTCGGTGTTGTTACGCGCAGTGACGACCGGATCGGGATGCTTTCGGTGAAGCGCTTCAATCGATCCTGTCTGAACCGTTGACGTCCGTCGAGTAGGTCCATAACTTAGCCCAGCAAGCGCTTGCCTAAAACGTTTCAAGGATCGTTGGTGTCAAGGTCGTTGGGCAGTCGGACGACCTGCCCGGGAGGGGCGTCTCATGAGTGCTCGATGGGTGCGAGGGAGCAGAACGCTGCGAGCGGCCGCGGTGGGCCTGCTCGGGCTGGGGCTGCTGGCCTCGGGATGCGGTGGGAACAGCGGAGGCTCGGGCGATGGCACGGTGACCATCCGCTACTCCTGGTGGGGTGCGAAGGACCGCGCCGAGCTGATCCAGAAGACGGTCAAGCTGTTTGAGAAGAAGTATCCGAAGATCAAGGTGAAGACGGACTTCGCCGAGTACGCCGACTTCTGGAGCAAGTTCAATACCCAGGCCGCCGGCGGAAACCCGCCCGACGTCTTCCAGAACTCGGTCGCGTTCCTGCGCAAGTACGGCGAGAAGAACATCCTGCTCGACCTGAACCAGCAGGTGAAGGCCGGGAACCTGAGCATGAAGGACTTCCGGGCCGGTCTGGAGAAGGCCGGCGAGGTGGACGGCAAGCTCTACGGCGTGCCGGTCGGCGCCAACACCTTCGCCCTGTTCTACAACCCCGCGGAGTTCAAGAAGATCGGGGTGACCCCCAAGGACGGCTGGACCTGGGACCAGTTCTTCTCCGCTGCCAAGAAGGTCAGCGAAGGCAAGGGGGACCTGTACGGCGCCAGCGACAACGGCGGGGTGATGTACCTCTACGACCTGTATCTGCGCCAGGAGGGCAAGGCCTTCTTCACCGAGGACAAGAAGCTCGGCTTCACCGAGGCCGACCTCAAGAAGTGGTGGGGCGACTGGTACGGGAAGAACAAGGACGGCGTGGTGGTGCCGGCCAAGAAGGCCGAGCAGGTCAAGCCCAAGGCCACGATCAGCGCCGATCTCGCCGCCTCCGAGTTCACCTGGGACAACTTCCTGGTCCGCTTCGCGGCCGAGACCAAGACCGAGCTCGACCTCGGCCCGATCCCGACCCTGGACGGGAAGAAGACCGGGCAGTACCTCTCCTCCCTGATGCTGAGCGGCTCCGCGCGCACCCAACACCCCAAGGAAGTCGCGAAGTTCATCGACTTCATGACCCATGACCCCGAGGTCGGCAAGATCATGGGCTACAACCGCGGGGTGCTGCCCACCAACGCGCAGTACAAGGCGTTCAAGCCCACCGGTGTGAACGCCAAGATCGCCCAGTACGAGGAGAGCGTCACCGACAAGCTGGAGCCGATCACTCCGCACCCCGCCGGCGCGGATGTCGCCGAGGCCGCCTTCCTGCGCATCTACGGCCAGGTCTCGCAGGGCAAAACCTCGGTGGACGACGCCGTCGACCAGTTCTTCAGCGAGGCGAAGACCGCGCTCGGCTCCTGAGGAGATCTCCCGTGACCCCGATCAAGACCCCTGCGGCGGACGATCTCACACGCGAGGATCCCGCGCCGCGGGAGGCCGCGGCCCCGCACTCCGCCCCCGCCGCCCTCGCGCGGCGGCGGGGGCGCCGGGAAACGCTGGCCGGGTATCTCTTCCTGACGCCGTGGTGCATCGGGATCCTGCTGCTCACCCTCGGCCCGATGCTCGTCTCGCTCTACCTGGCGTTCACCGACTACAACCTCTTCGACTCGCCCAAGTGGGTGGGCCTGAAGAACTTCCGGGAGATGTTCCAGGACGACCGGTGGTGGACCTCGGTCGACGTGACGGTGAAGTACGTCCTGATCGGCACCCCGCTGAAGCTGCTGTTCGCGCTCGGCGTGGCGCTGCTGCTGGTCAAGCCCCGTAAGGGGCAGGGCTTCTACCGCTCGGCCTTCTACGCCCCGTCCCTGATCGGCGCCAGCGTGAGCATCGGCATCGTGTGGCGGTCGATCTTCCAGGACGATGCGATCGTCGACAAGTCGATGAATCTCTTCGGCTGGGACGTGGGCGGCTGGATCGGCGACCCCGACTGGATGCTGCCCACGCTCGTCACGCTGACCGTCTGGCAGTTCGGCGCCCCGATGGTGATCTTCCTGGCCGGGCTCAAGCAGGTGCCCCGTGAGCTGTACGAGGCCGCGGAGATGGACGGCGCGGGGCGCTGGCGCCGGTTCCGTTCCATCACCCTCCCCATGATCTCTCCGGTGCTCTTCTTCAATCTGCTGCTGGAGCTCATCCACTCGTTCCAGGTCTTCACCTCGGCGGTGGTCATCGGCGGCACCGGAGGCTCCGGGGCGGGCGGTCCCGCGGACTCGCTGCTGGTCTACACCTGGTACCTGTACGAGCAGGGCTTCCGCAATCTGCGCATGGGCTACGCCTCCGCGATGGCGTGGATGCTGATGCTCGGCATCGGGCTGGTGACGGTGGTGCTGTTCAAGACCCAGCGGGGCTGGGTGCACTACGAGGAGGACGCCAGGTGACCGCTGTGAGCAGTGTGGCTCGGCGCAGGGCGCGGTCCGCGGGCTGGCACGTGGGCGCGCTCGCGCTGCTGGCCGTGATCCTCTACCCCGTGGTGTGGGTGATCGGGGCCTCGTTCAAGCCCGGGGACAAGATCATCGGCAGTCTGCAGCTGCTGCCCACCGACCCCATCACCGACAACTACCGGCGGCTGTCGGAGGGCATCGCCGACATCCCGATCACCAGCTTCTTCTACAACTCGCTGATCATCGCGGTGGGTTCGGTGGTCGGGGTGCTGTTCTCCTGCTCGCTGGCGGCCTACGCCTTCGCCAGAATCCGCTTCGCGGGGCGCAACCTGCTGTTCTCGGTCATGATCGCCACGTTGCTGCTGCCCTTCCAGGTGCTGATCATTCCGCAGTATGTGCTGTTCCAGAAGCTGGAACTGATCAACACCTTTGTGCCGCTGCTGCTCGGCAAATACCTGGCCGTGGACGCCTTCTTCGTCTTCCTGCTGATGCAGTTCATGCGCAACCTCCCGAGGGAGCTGGACGAGGCGGCCCGTATCGACGGCTGCGGCCATCTGCGCATCTACTGGAACATCGTGCTGCCGCTGTGCCGCCCGGCCCTGATCACCAGCGCGATCTTCAGCTTCATCTGGTCCTGGAACGACTTCATCGGACCGCTGCTCTATCTGAACACCCAGGACAAGTACACGGTCTCGCTCGCCCTGAAGATGTTCATCGACCAGGACAGCGTCGCGGACTACGGCGGCATGGTCGCCATGTCGATGGTGGCGCTGGCGCCGGTGCTGCTGTTCTTCCTCGCCTTCCAGCGCTATCTGGTCGAGGGCGCGGCGACCTCCGGGCTGAAGGGCTGAGGGGCGGCGCCATGGACGTACGGGAGGCGAGCGCGCGATCATCGGCCGGGCAGCGGGCGTCGCGGCGGGACTCGCGGCTGTTCCTCTTCTCGGTGTTCGCCGAGTCCCTGCTGACCGGGGTGTGGGTGGTGCTCGCCGCCCTGCCCGTGGTCACCCTGCTGCCCGCCTTCGCGGCCGGGTGCGCGCATCTGCGTCGCCACCTGGACGGCGAGCGATCCACATGGCGGGACTTCCTTTCGGGTCTGCGGGAGGCGACGCGCAGCGGCTGGCGGTTCTCCCTCCTGTGGTGGGCGGCCCTCGCGCTGCTCGCCTTCGATCTGCGGGTGGCCCGCTCCGGGGCCCTGCCCGGCGGGCCGGCGCTGATCGCCGTGAGCGTGGCGGGGACGCTCACGGTGATCGTGCTCGGGCTGCGTACGGCCGCGCGGTGGCGGCCCGGCCTCGACTGGCCCGCCGTGGCCCGGGCCGCCGTACGCCGTGGCCTCGGCGCCGACGTGGGCGGGTCGCTGCTGCTCGTCGGCGGGCTTGCGGTGGTCACCGTCGCCGCCTGGCAGCTGCTGCCTCTGGCCGCGCCCGCGGTCGGCGCCCTCGCGGCCTGTGCCGTCGCAGTTGAGTCGAAGGGGCGCGCCGCTGTCGACAGGGGCTGAAGCGCCCCGGAGGCGGGCCAACCCGGACCGCGCGGCGCGCCCGCGCCTGACGGCGGTCCGGCCGCGCCTGGCATCGGCCCCGTCGGCCTGTCAGGCGCGGCGCCCGGCCCGGCGGCCCGGACCCCGGTCACCGGGTGCCCGACCCCCTCAAGCCATTCATGTCATGCACCTGACCCCCGTTGAAAGGTTGCGCATGTCTCCGATCCCCCGACGCAACGTGCTCAAGGCGGCCGCCGTCGCCGGCGCCGCGGCCCCCTTCTCCTGGCTGCTCGCCGGCAACGCCCAGCAGGCCGCGGCCGCTGACAAGGCTGACAAGGTGGCGGACGCCCCCGTGCACATCACCTGGCTGGAGGACGGCGGCCTGGGAGCGGCCGCGGGCAGCACCTTCGGCGTGCCCTGGCCCAAGGGCGCCCAACCGGCGGACCAGAAGTTCGCGCTGGCCACGGCAGACGGCAAGGACGTGCCCGTGCAGACCTGGGCCACCGCCTACTGGCCGGACGGGTCCCTGAAGTGGACCGCGCACGCGGCGGCGGAGGGGCTCGACGGAGCCAAGACGTACCGCCTGGCGGCCGGCGAGCCCGCCGCGCCCGCCAAGAAGATCACCGTCTCCGAGAGCGGCGGCAGGATCACCGTGGACACCGGGGTGGTCAAGGCCGTGATCGGCAAGGACGGCGGGAAGCTGGTGCGGTCCGTCACCCGCGGCGGCACCGAGATCGCCCGCGACGGCCGGCTGGTCCTGCTCCGCCAGGGCGACATCGACGACGGCGACCACGGCAGCGCCAAGTGGGAGCGGTTCGACGGCGAGATCAGCGGCGCCAAGGTCGAGCAGAAGGGCCCCGTCCGCGCGGTCGTCCGCATCGACGGCAAGCACCGCAAGGGCGGCCGCAGCTGGCTCCCCTTCAGCGTCCGGCTCTACTTCTACGCGGGCGCCGATTCCTTCCGCATGGTCCACACCATCACCTTCGACGGCGATCAGGAGAAGGACTTCATCCGTGGCCTGGGTGTGCGCTTCTCCGTGCCGATGCGCGACGAGGCGTACGACCGGCACATCCGGATCGCGGGCGAGGGCAAGGGATTTCTGACCGAGGCGGTCAAGGGCATCACCGGGCTGCGCCGCGACCCCGGCGCGGCCGTCCGCAAGGCCCAGTTCACGGGCGAGAAGCTGCCCGACCCGGCGACCTGGGACCAGCGGGTGACCACCCGGCTGCACCTCATCCCCACCTGGGGCGACTACACCCTCTCCCAGCTGTCCGCCGACGGCTTCACGCTGCGCAAGCGCACCAAGCCGGGCCACGGCTGGATCCCCGCTGGCGGCGGCGGCCGGGCGAGCGGCTTCGGCTATGTGGGCGGCGTCAGCGGGGGACTGTCCTTCGGGCTGCGTGACTTCTGGGAGAAGTTCCCCGCCCAGCTGGACATCCGGGGCGCGGCGGGCGACGAGGCCGAGGTCACGCTGTGGCTGTGGTCTCCCGAGGCCCAGCCGATGGACCTGCGCTTCTACCACGACGGTATGGGCCAGGACACCTACGCAGAGCAGCTCGAGGGCCTCAACATCACCTACGAGGACTACGAGCCGGAGTTCGGCACCCCGTACGGCATCGCGCGCACGAGCGAGCTGATGTTCTGGGCCAACGCCGCCACGCCGAGCGCCGGGACGCTCGTCGCCCAGGCCGCCGCCGTGCGCACCCCGCCGCAACTGGCCGCCGGACCCGCCGATCTGGTCCGCGCCAAGGTCTTCGGCGGTCTGTTCGCCCCCGTGGACCGCTCGACCGCCGCCAAGGCGAAGATCGAGAACCACCTGGACTTCCTCTTCACCTACCACAAGGGCCAGGCCGAGCAGCGCCGCTGGTACGGCTTCTGGGACTACGGCGACATCATGCACACCTACGACGAGGACCGGCACCAGTGGCGGTACGACGTCGGCGGCTACGCCTGGGACAACTCCGAGCTGTCACCCGACCTGTGGCTCTGGTACGCCTATCTGCGCTCCGGCCGCGCCGACATCTTCCGGTTCGCGGAAGCCATGACCCGGCACACGGGCGAAGTGGACGCCTACCACCTCGGAAAATGGGCCGGCCTCGGCACCCGGCACGGCGTACAGCACTTCGCGGACAGCGCCAAGCAGCAGCGCATCTCCACCGCCGTCTACCGGCGTCCCTACTACTACCTCACCGCCGACGAGCGCGTCGGCGACATCATGAGCGCCCTCGTCGACTCCGACGAGACCTTCCTCGTCCTGGACCCGCAGCGCAAGGTCCGCACCGACCCCGACTACGAGCCGGACCCGCACGCCCTGTCCATCGGCTTCGGCACCGACTGGAGCGGGCTCGCCGGGGCGTGGCTCACCGAATGGGAGCGGCGCGGCCCCAAGGCGGAGAAGGCCGAGGCCAGGCTGCGCAGCACCATGGAGACCATCGCGGCCCAGCCCAACGGCTTCGTCCAGGGCTCCGGGCTCTACGACCTCTCCACCGGCGAGTACGCCGTCGAGACCGAGGCGAAGGTCAGCGTCTCCCATCTGTCCGCGGTCTTCGGTCTCGTCGAGATGTGCGCCGAGCTGATCGACCTCATCGACCTGCCCGAGTTCAAGGAGGCGTGGCTGGACTACTGCCGCTACTTCAACGCCACCAAGGCCGAGCAGAAGGCCCGCTACGGCACGGACTTCGGTTCCCTGCTGCTCTTCCAGGGCCACTCGCGGCTCGACGCCTACGCGGGGGCGCAGCTCGAGGACGAGGCGCTGATCAAGCGCGCCTGGCAGAAGTTCTCCGAGGGCGACGGCTACCCCGACGCCACGACCAACTGGCGGATGGTCGAGCTGGAAGGGCCCGAGGTGCTGGAGCCCGGAGTCGAGGCCGCCTGGGTGAGCACCAACTCCACCGCCCAGTACGGGCTGGCCGCGATCCAGAACCTCGCGCTGATCGGGGACAAGCTGCCGGGCTGAACCGGATGGGGGAGCGCCCGACGGCCCGACGGCCCGCCGCCCCGGCGGGTCGGCGGGCCGCTCCCGGGCCGGGTCCACCGCAGACTGGAAGCATGGACTGGTGCCGTTACCGCTTCCGGAGCCACTGGGACCTCGACGCCCCGCCCGCCGCCGTTTACCGGCTGCTCGCCGCGGGTGACGACTATCCCCGATGGTGGCCGCAGGTCCGCGCGGCGGTCAGGACCGGCGAGCGGACCGGCACCGCCCGTTTCCGCTCCGTCGTCCCGTACGACCTGGTCGTCACCGTCGGCGAGGTGCGCCAGGACCCGGCGGCGGGGGTGCTGGAACTGGCGCTCTCCGGTGATCTGGAGGGGCGGGTGCGCTGGACCGTGACGGCGCGCGGCACCGGCGCACGCGCCCTCTTCGAGCAGGAGGTGGTGGTCCGCAAGCCGCTCCTGCGCCTCTTCGCGCTCCCCGGCCGCCCCCTCTTCCGCCTCAACCACGCGCTGATGATGCGGGGCGGGCGGCGAGGGCTGCGGACGCACCTGGCCGCGCTGCCGCCCGGGGCGCATTCGGTTTGAAGGAAACCCACCACGACCTGTATTGTTCAGGTCGTTCCACCGGGGAGGACCCCACCGGGACACCCGGGGCGATTAGCTCAGTGGGAGAGCGCTTCGTTCACACCGAAGAGGTCACTGGTTCGAACCCAGTATCGCCCACCTCACGAGGCCGGGCCGCCAGCAGGCGGCCCGGCCTCGACGCGTATCCGGCGGGCCTACGCCGCGGCGGGCAGCTCCGGCCGCAGCGGCCAGGCCGGGTCACAGATCTCCTGCGAGCCGTTGAGCGCGAACCACGCCTGCAGACCGCGGGCCTGCGCCGCGTACCACACCGTCTGCCGGTCATGCAGCTCCGCGGGCGTCATCGTGCCCAGGCGGGAGGTGAAGCGGCGGCCCACCGCCCGCACCACTTCCAGGGCGGCCGTGGCGTCCGCCGCCGCCTCGTGCGCACCCGCCAACTCCACGCCGTAATGGGCGCACAGGTCGGTGAGCGTGCGGCGGCCCTTGCGATACCGGTCGAGGTGCTTGTCCAGCACCCGGGGGTCGAGGACGGCCAGCGAGCGCAGCGAGACATACGAGGACAGACTCGCATTGCGGTGGCGCTTCAACTCCCGGTCCAGCAGGGTCAGATCGAACGGCGCGTTCATCACCACGACCGGAGTGCCCCGCGCGGCCTGCTCGGCCAGTGACCGGGCCACCTCGTCCATCACCGGGGCGGGCCACCTGCCGTGGCGCTGCAGATGCGCGTCGGTCAGCCCGTGTATCGAGCTCGCCGCCTCCGGCACCGGTATCCCCGGGCTCACCAGCCAGCGCCTGACCTCCGGCAGGCTCCCGGCCCCGCGCTGGACCACCAGCGCGGCCGAGACGATCCGGTCCTGCTCCACGTCGATCCCCGTGGTCTCCGTGTCGAATGCGGCGAGAGGCCCCTCGAACCAGGACGGCATGGCCTCAACTCCTCATGCTCGCTCACCAAATGGCACCTACGAACCCCGCCCCACCTGGTGATACCCGTGGAGAGGGGCTCGAACCGCCGCCGTTTGCCGAGGTCCTGACGCGGAGACAACACCTGTGTACGGGTGAGTGAGCCGAAGGCTGGGGGAGGCTGTAGCGCCCCGAAGGCGAACGAGCCCTGAACACAGCACGGCAATACCGGAAGGCGCTCGACGACATGGCGCTCGCGCAGCCCGACCCGGCCACGCCGGCGAGCAGTCTGCTGCCCGAGCGGATCGCCCCGCCGCGAGGCTCCCTCGCCACCACCGCCTGTATGGAGACCCTGCAGGTCGGCTATCTGCACGCGGTCGCGGCCGCGGCCGGCTGCTCCTTGGCGCAGCCCTTCCCCGACCACGGCATCGACTGGCACGTCAGCCACAGCGCGCGCGGGCACGCCGTCGACGACGAAGTGACGATCAAGGTGCAGCTCAAGGCCACGTACCAGATCGCCCCCCGGCCGCCCGGGCCGACCTTCTCCTTCACCCTCGACAACGACCACCTGATCAAGCTGGCCCGCAGCCCGGTCTCGGTCCACAAGATCCTCGTGGTGATGATCGTGCCGCGCGCCCGGGACGACTGGGTGCGGGCCGGCCACGACCGGCTCGCGCTGCGCCACTGCTGCTACTGGACCAACCTGGCCGGCCACCCCGTCACGGGCAGCCGCCGGACCACCGTGCGGATCCCGACCTCGCGGATCTTCGACGACCGCGCGCTCTGCGAGATCATGACCCGGGTCGGGGCGGGAGGGAGACCCTGATGGACCGGTACCGCCCGACCGACGAGCCCGTACCCGCCGTGCCCGTCCCGTCCCCGGACGAGGTGGACCCGGCCGTGCTCGGCGCCCTGCTGGCCCGGCACGGCTGGCGGCGGCGCGGGGGAGCGACGGGGCGGTACGCGCGATGGACGCCGCCCGGCGACCTGACCGGCGGCACCAGCCTGCTGGTGCCCGGGAGCCGGGAGTTCCCCGACAGCGGTGACCTGCTCGGCGAGGCGCTGACCGCGCTGGCCCGCAGCGCCGCGCCGTCCGCCCGCGAGGTGCTGATCGGCCTGGCGGTGCCCAGCGACGAGATCCGCTGGCGGCGCGAGGTGCCCGAACCCCGTACGGGCGCCCCCGCCTGGAGCGCGCAGGAGCGGTTGCGCGCCGCCGCCCGCGCCACGCTGCTGGCCGGTGCGCTCGCCGCCCGGGGGCGGGCGGGCTACTACGGGGCGCGGCACCGCCGTGAGGCCGAGGCGTGGCTGGAGCACGTCCTGATCGGGCCGGCCGGCCCCGGCGGGCGCGAGCTGACCGTCTTCGTGCCGGTGGAGCACGGGCGGGCCGTCACCGGGACCCTGCTGCGCGCGTTGTACGCGCTCCGCGACGCGGTGGACTACCAGCGGGCCACCGGCGGTATGGAGGCCTTCGACGCCGCCGTGGAGGCGGGGGTGAGCCGTGAGCTGACCGAGGCCGTCGTCGTTCTCGTCGAGGGGACGGAGGGGGCCCGGGTGGCGCTGGAGTGGTCACCCGGGGCCGGCCCGCCGCACGGCTCGGCCATCCGGCCGGAGCCGGTGGAGTTCAGCCCCGGCGACCTGCCGGCCCTGCGGGAGGCCGGCGCCCGTTACGAACAGGCCGAGCCGTCGGTGCCGGTGCGGGTCACCGGTGCGGTGGTGCGGCTGCGCCGCACCGGGCCGGGCGGCCCCGGGACGGTCCGGCTGCGGGTGCTCGCCGGCGCCGAGGTGGCCCAGGTGCGGATCGCGCTGGAGGAGGACGACTACCGGATCGCCGGACATGCGCATCTGGTGGGGCTGCCGATCCGGGTGAGCGGCAGGCTGGAGAGCCGGGGCGGGTTCCGGCGGCTCACCGGCGCCCGGGACGTCACTCCGGTGCAGGTCGACGAGGCCGAGCGGGATCGGCTGCTGAAGTCGCTGCAGGAGCACCTGGGCGTCGCGGCCTTCTTCGAGGAGGCGTGCGGCGGGCCCGAGGAGGAGCACGGCGACGGGTGCCCCGAGCCCTGACCGCGCGCACCGGCGGTGATTGCTCCCCGTAACCGTTTCGCGGTCCGGCCCTCCGGCTCGGTACGATTCACGCTGCGCAGCAATCGCTGCCCCGAGTGATCCATCAGTCAGGAGAGACCGGTGTCAGACGTCCGTGTGAGCATCCAACGCGATTCCGAGCGGGAAGAGCGCGTGGTGACCACGGGCACTACGGCGGCGGACCTGTTCGACGGCGACCGCTCGATCGTGGCCGCGCGCGTCGGCGGGCAGCTGAAGGACCTGGCGTACGAGGTCGCCGAGGGCGACGAGGTCGAGCCGGTCGGGATCACCAGCCAGGACGGTCTGGACATCCTGCGCCACTCCACCGCGCATGTGATGGCGCAGGCCGTGCAGGAGCTCTTCCCGGAGGCCAAGCTCGGCATCGGCCCGCCGATCAAGGACGGCTTTTACTACGACTTCGATGTCGAGACCCCCTTCCACCCGGACGATCTCAAGCGCGTCGAGAAGAAGATGCAGGAGATCATCAAGCGGGGCCAGCGGTTCTCCCGCCGTCCCGTCACCGACGAGGCCGCCCGCGAGGAGCTGGCGGCCGAGCCGTACAAGCTGGAGCTGATCGGGCTCAAGGGGTCGGCCGCGGATGCCGCCGAGGGCGCGTCCGCCGAGGTCGGCGCCGGTGAGCTGACCATCTACGACAACCTCGACGCGAAGAGCGGCGAGCTGTGCTGGCGTGACCTGTGCCGTGGGCCGCATCTGCCCACCACCCGGAACATCCCGGCGTTCAAGCTGATGCGCAGCGCCGCCGCGTACTGGCGGGGCAGCGAGAAGAACCCGCAGCTGCAGCGGATCTACGGAACCGCCTGGCCGAGCAAGGACGAGCTGAAGGCGCACCTGGACTTCCTGGTGGAGGCCGAGAAGCGCGATCACCGCAAGCTGGGCTCCGAGCTGGACCTGTTCTCCTTCCCCGACGAGCTGGGCTCGGGCCTGGCGGTCTTCCACCCCAAGGGCGGGATCATCCGCCGGGAGATGGAGGCGTACTCGCGGAAGCGGCACGAAGAGTCCGGCTACGAGTTCGTCAACACCCCGCACATCACCAAGGCCAAGCTGTTCGAGACCTCGGGCCACCTGCCGCACTACATGGAGGGCATGTTCCCCCCCATGGAGTTCGAGGGGCAGGACTACTACCTCAAGGCCATGAACTGCCCGATGCACAACCTGATCTACCGGGCGCGCGGGCGGTCCTACCGAGAGCTGCCGCTGCGGCTGTTCGAGTTCGGCACGGTCTACCGGTACGAGAAGTCGGGCGTCGTCCACGGCCTCACCCGGGCCCGGGGCTTCACCCAGGATGACTCGCACATCTACTGCACCAGGGAGCAGGCGCCGGACGAGCTGGACTCGCTGCTCACCTTCGTGCTGGACCTGCTCCGCGACTACGGTCTGAGCGACTTCTACCTGGAGCTGTCCACCCGGGACGACAGCGACAAGTTCATCGGGTCGGACGAGCAGTGGGCCGAGGCCACCGACCTGCTGCGGCAGGCCGCCGAGAAGCAGGGCCTGGAGCTGGTCATGGACCCGGGCGGCGCGGCCTACTACGGGCCCAAGATCTCGGTCCAGGCGAAGGACGCGATCGGCCGGACCTGGCAGATGTCGACCATCCAGGTCGACTTCAACCAGCCCGCCCGGTTCGAGCTGGAGTACACGGCGGCGGACGGCTCGCGGCAGCAGCCGATCATGCTCCACCGGGCCCTGTTCGGGAGCATCGAGCGCTTCTTCGCGGTGCTGCTCGAGCACTACGCGGGCGCCTTCCCGGTCTGGCTCGCCCCGGTCCAGGCGGTGGGCATCCCGATCGGCGACAGCCATGTGCCGTACCTGGAGGAGTTCGCCGCAGAGGCCAGGGCGAAGGGGCTGCGGGTCGAGGTCGACTCGTCCTCGGACCGGATGCAGAAGAAGATCCGCAATGCTCAGCGCGCCAAGACTCCGTTCATGATCATTGCTGGTGACGACGACATGGCGGCCGGGGCGGTCAGCTTCCGCTACCGGGACGGCTCGCAGAAGAACGGCATCCCCCGCGATGAGGCGCTCGCGGAGATCGCTGACGCGGTGGAGCGCCGGATCCAGGTGTGACGCGGTCCCCGCTGACGCGGGGTGCGCGTTCGAGGGGCGACCCCCCAACGGGGTCGCCCCTCTCCGCATCCTCATCCGCCCTGGACGAATATGCTGGCCCGCATGACGAGTGAGCCGGAGCAGCAGATCGGAGTGGGAACGCCCGACGCGTTCCAGCGCCTGTGGACACCCCACCGGATGGCCTACATCCAAGGCGAGAACAAACCCACCGGCCCGGGTGCCGGGGACGGCTGCCCCTTCTGCTCGATTCCGGAGAAGTCCGATGAGGACGGGCTCATCCTCGCTCGCGGCCGGCATGTCTACGCCGTGCTGAACCTGTACCCGTACAACGGCGGACACCTCATGGTCGTCCCCTTCCGGCATGTCGCGGACTACACCGAGCTGGATGCCGCGGAGACCGCGGAGCTGGCGGAGTTCACCAAGGCCGCCATGGTCGCGCTGCGTACCGCCTCGGGCGCGCACGGTTTCAACATCGGCATGAACCAGGGAACCACCGCCGGCGCCGGAATCGCCGCACATCTGCACCAGCACGTCGTGCCGCGCTGGGGCGGGGACACCAACTTCATGCCCGTCGTCGGCCACACCAAGGTGCTGCCCCAACTGCTGGCCGACACCCGCCGGATGCTCGCCGACGCCTGGCCGCAGGCGTAACCTCCAGGCCTCCTACGGCGACGGCCCCAGGCCTCGGCCGCACCGCCAGGGCTTGGGGCCGCCCACCGCTCACGCGTCGTACAGGTCGGCCTTCTTCGGGGCCGCTTCCTGGACCTGGCCGCTGAGCGCCAGGGAGCGGCTGCCGAAGCGCTCGGTGTCCACGCCGTGGTTCTTCAGCACGCCGATCGCCGCCTCATGGACCACCCGCAGCACGGGGGTGGCGGCGCGCAGCGCGTCGTCCGCCATGAACCGGTGCCGCCAGGGCTTGTCCGCCCAGGCGTGGCGCAGGCCGAACGGCTCGGGCAGGACCAGCTTGCCGCCCAGGTAGTCCAGCAGCGGCGGGTACCAGGTGAGGGGGGCGCGGACGGCCAGCCGCACCACCTCCTTCGCGTCCACCAGCGGCAGCGGGACGGACTTGGTCTCCCAGAACCTGAAGGTCTTGCTGACCGTCTTGGAGGGCGCGGAGGGCTTGGTGGTGAACAGGGGGTGCACCGGCCCCAGCGCATGGCCGGTGACCTCGATCCGCATCGTCTTGTGCAGCAGGGTCACCGTGATCAGCAGCGTGATCACCAACTGGCCGTCCCAGAGGACGAACTGCACGCCCAGGTAGTGCCGGTCGCCGGCGCCGAACTGCTGCTCGTCGCAGATCCGCTGCAGCTCGACGCCCTTTATCTGGAAGCCCTCCTCCTCCGAGGTGCCGCCGCGCTCCACCGACTTGGCCCCCTCGGTGATCGGCGAGACCACCCAGTGGCGCACCGAGGGGGTGGGGAAGCCGCCGGTGTGCAGCGGGCTGCGCTCCAGCAGCCGCAGCTGGTCGTGGATCGCCCGTATCACATCCCAGCTGCGGAAGGGGTCGATCTCCTTGTCCGGGTCGGCCGACACCAGGTCCTCGGCGAGCTGCCAGCTGCCCCAGCGCGTGCCCATGCCGAGTATCCCCTTGGGGCCGGCGTAGAAGACCACGTTGCTGTACTGCTCGGCGGTGAGCTTGTGCAGCGACTTGCGCAGCACCTCGGCCGAGGTCTGGCCGGGGTGGTTCGGCACGGTCTCGGGCACCTTGGCGCCGATCCCGCCGCCCGACAGGAGGCCGCTCCAGGCCTCCCGGAGATTCTTGGCCGTGCGCTCGCTGATCTGCTTGGCCACGTACCACCCGATGAGGGGGGCGACGACCACGCCGCGCAGATAGATGCCCCAGAACCCGTGGAAGGGGAGCTTGATCAGGAAGATGAGGGTCACCACGGCGAGCGCCGCCAGCAGGAGGGTGCCCAGCAGCCCCATCCGCTTGTCCTGGGACCCGGCGATGGTGCGCCGCAGCTGGAAGGCGCCGAGCCACAGCAGCACCCCGGGGAGGAAGAGCACCCCGAAGATCACCATGACGGCGGTGAGCCGGGCGTCCCGGGTCTTGCGGATGCGGTTGGCCGCCAGGCAGTGCTCGACCACCGTCTGCGGCTCCATGCCGAAGGACTGGATCACCTGGCCACGGCCGCCGCCGAGCATCCGCAGCTGCACCGCGCGCGAGAACGCCTCGCCCAGGTTGGGCTCGAACAGAGAGATCTTCGGTGGCTTGACCTCGGAGACCGTCCACTCCGAGTTGGCGTCGAGAAGCTTGGCCACCGGGCTGTCGCGGTAGGCGGCCGAGGCGAGCGCCTGCGTCACCTCGGTCTGGCCTGCCGCGCCGGAGAGCGGGACCTGCGCCCCCGGGCTGAAGTCGAATACGTCCGCCGTCACCAACGCCCCCAATACCGCATGCCGCTTGAGCTGCGACCTCAGCGTATCGGGGGTGTGCGGTCCCTGTCGCCAGGGCGTCGCTTCCCTGTGGACAACCGGCCCCCAGCCGCCGAGAACGGCCCCGGCCGCACCGTCGGCCTGTGGACAGCCGCCCGCCCCAAGCGAGTTGGGGCGGGCGCTCGGCGAAGCCGCCTCAGGCCTCGGCCTGTTCCCGGATCCGGTCGGCCACCTGCGGGGGCATCGGCTCGTGCCGGGCGTAGGAGCGGCTGAACCGCCCCGTGCCGTGCGACAGCGACCTCAGGTCGACCGCGTAGCGGCCGATCTCGATCTCCGGGACCTCCGCCCGGATCAGTGTCTGGCCGCCGCCCGACTGCTCGGTGCCCACGACCCGGCCGCGCCGCCCCGACAGATCGCTCATCACCGCGCCGACGTACTCGTCGGACACCAGCACCGACACCTCGACCACCGGCTCCAGCAGATGGATTCGGGTGTCGGCGGCTGCCTCCCGCAACGCGAGCGCGCCCGCCGTCTGGAACGCGGCGTCGGAGGAGTCCACCGAGTGCGCCTTGCCGTCCAGCAGGGTCACCCGCACATCGACCAGGGGATAGCCCGCGGCCACCCCCCGCGCCGCCTGCGCGCGTACGCCCTTCTCGACGGACGGGATGAACTGCCGGGGCACCGCCCCGCCGACGACCTTGTCCACGAACTCGATGCCGGAGCCCTCGGGCAGCGGCTCCACCTCGATCTCGCAGATCGCGTACTGTCCGTGCCCGCCCGACTGCTTGACGTGCCGCCCGCGCCCGGCGGACCGGGCCCCGAACGTCTCGCGCAGCGACACCTTGTACGGCACCGCGTCCACCTGTACGCCGTACCGGGAGCGCAGCCGCTCCAGTGCGACGTCCATGTGGGCCTCGCCCAGGCACCACAGCACCACCTGGTGGGTGTCCTGGTTCTGCTCCAGGCGCATCGTCGGGTCCTCGGCGACCAGCCGCCCGAGCCCCTGGGAGAGCTTGTCCTCGTCCGCCTTGCTGTGGGCCCGGATCGCGACGGGCAGCAGCGGGTCGGGCATCTGCCAGGTCTCCATGAGCAGCGGCTGGTTCTTGGCCGAGAGGGTGTCCCCGGTCTCGGCGCGGCTCAGCTTGGCGACGCAGGCCAGATCGCCCGCGATGGCCTGGCCCAGCAAGCGCTGCGCCTTGCCGAAGGGCGTGGACAGGGCGCCGACCCGTTCGTCCACGTCGTGGTCCTCATGGCCGCGGTCCTCCAGGCCGTGGCCGGACACATGGACGGTCTCGTCCGGGCGCAGCGTCCCGGAGAAGACCCGCACCAGGGAGATCCGGCCGACATACGGGTCCGAGGAGGTCTTGACGACCTCGGCGGCCAGCGGGCCCTCGGGGTCGCAGGTCAGCCGCGGGCAGGGCTTGCCCTCCGGGGTGGTGACGGCGGGCGCCTCCCGCTCCAGTGGGGTCGGGAAGCCGCCGGTGATCAGCTCGAGCAGCTCGGTGGTGCCCAGGCCCTGCTTCGATCCCTCCGCGGCGGGCGCGGCGGCCAGCACGGGGTGGAAGGAGCCGCGCGCCACGGCCTTCTCCAGGTCCCCGATGAGCGTCTTGACGTCGATCTCCTCGCCGCCGAGATAGCGGTCCATGAGGGTCTCGTCCTCGCTCTCGGAGATGATCCCCTCGATGAGCCGGTTGCGGGCCTCCTCGATCAGCGGCAGCTGGTCGGGCGTGGGCGCCGCCTCGGTCCGTACGCCCGAGGCGTAGTCGTACACCTGCTGTGAGAGCAGGCCGGTCAGCCCCGTCACGGGGGCGTGCCCGGCTGCCCCTGACCCTGCCTGTGGCCCACGCTCGCCGCGCAGCGGGAGATACAGCGGGAGCACCGCGTCGGGGTCGTCGCCGCCGAAGGTCTCCCGGCACAGCTCGGTCATCTCCTCGAAGGAGGCGCGCGCCGCCTCCAGGTGCGTGATGACCAGGGCGCGCGGCATCCCGACCGCCGCGCACTCGTCCCACACCATGCGGGTCGCGCCCGCGATGCCCAGGGCGTCCTGGGACGCCGAGACGATGAAGAGGGCCGCGTCCGCTGCCCGCAGACCGGCCCTCAGCTCCCCGACGAAGTCGGCGTACCCCGGGGTGTCCAGAAGGTTGATCTTCACCCCGTCCCATTCGACGGGGACGAGGGACAGCTGGACCGAGCGCTGCTGCCGGTGCTCGATCTCGTCGTAGTCGGACAGGCATCCGCCGTCCTCGACCCTGCCCGCCCGGTTGATCGCGCCGGTCGCCAGCGCGAGGGCCTCCACCAGCGTCGTCTTGCCGGAGCCGCTGTGGCCGACCAGTACCACGTTCCGTACGGAACTGGGCCGGTCGGCCGTTGCCACCCTGCCGGCGGCCCCTGATTGCGTGCTCGTTTTGTCGCCCATGTCTCGCCTCCAGGTCGACATCTGCGATACTTCGAGCTTTCCACCGAGGTCATGGTGCGTCCATACGTCGCACATCCGGGAGTCGTCGGCCGGTGGCCCGACGCGTGCGCGGCGGCCCCTTGGGGCGTGGCTACGATGGGCCAGCCGGTGGCCCGTCGACCACCCGGCCCGTTTCGACCCCCGGGAAGGTCATGCTGAACAAGTACGCGCGTGCATTCTTCACGCGTGTTCTCACCCCGTTCGCCGCCCTGCTCATTCGCCTGGGGGTCAGCCCCGACGCGGTGACCCTCGCCGGCACGGGCGGTGTGGTCGCGGGTGCCCTGGTCTTCTACCCGCGGGGGGAGTTCTTCTGGGGCACGGTCGTCATCACCCTCTTCGTCTTCTCGGACCTGGTCGACGGCAATATGGCGCGGCAGCTCGGGCGCTCCAGCCGCTGGGGGGCGTTCCTCGACTCCACGCTGGACCGGGTCGCCGACGGCGCGATCTTCGGCGGTCTGGCGCTGTGGTACGCCGGGCGCGGGGACGACAATGCGCTGTGCGCGGTGACGATCTTCTGCCTGGCCAGCGGTCAGGTGGTCTCGTACACGAAGGCCAGGGGCGAGAGCATCGGCCTGCCGGTCAAGGTCAACGGGCTCGTCGAGCGCGCCGAGCGGCTGGTGATCTCGCTGGTGGCCTGCGGCTTCTCCGGGCTGCACAAGTTCGGCGTGCCGCATATCGACATCCTGCTGCCGATCGCGCTGTGGATCGTGGCCGTCGGCAGCGCGGTGACCTTGATCCAGCGCGTGGTGACGGTGCGCCGTGAGGCCGCCGAGGCGGACGCGGCGGACCGGACGGTGGTCCAGGGAGGCGAGACGCGGTGAGCGAGAAGCTGACCGACGCGCTGTACGGGCTCGGCTGGAGCACGGTCAAGAAGCTCCCCGAACCCGTCGCGACGGCGCTCGGGCAGCGCATCGCCGATGTGGCGTGGAAGCGGCGCGGCAAGGGCGTGCTGCGCCTGGAGGCCAATCTCGCCCGTGTCGTCCCGGACGCCTCTCCGCAGCGCCTGGCCGAGCTGTCCCGGGCCGGGATGCGCTCGTATCTGCGCTACTGGATGGAGTCCTTCCGGCTGCCGGCCTGGAGCGAGCAGCGCGTCCGCGGCGGCTTCGACCCCGAGGGCCTGCACAACCTGGTGGACGGCCTGGCGAGCGGCCGCGGGGTGGTGCTGGCGCTGCCGCACATGGCCAACTGGGACCTGGCCGGGGCGTGGGTCACCACCAAGCTGGGCGTGCCGTTCACCACGGTCGCCGAGCGGCTCAAGCCCGAGTCGTTGTACGACCGCTTCGTGGCCTATCGGGAGGGCCTGGGCATGGAAGTGCTGCCGCACACCGGCGGCAGCGCCTTCGGGACGCTGGCGCGGCGGCTGCGGGAGGGCGGTCTGGTGTGCCTGGTCGCCGACCGGGACCTGTCGGCGTCGGGCGTCGAGGTGGAGTTCTTCGGTGATTCGGCCAAGATGCCCGCCGGGCCCGCCATACTGGCGGCAAGGACGGGCGCGCTGCTGCTGCCGGTCACCCTCTGGTACGACGCGTCCCCGGTCATGCGGGGGCGGGTGCATCCGCCGATAGAGGTCCCCTCGATGGGCAGCAGCGCGGAGCAGGCCGCGGCCATGACGCAGGAGCTCGCCGACGTGTTCGCCTCCGGGATCGCCGAGCATCCGCAGGACTGGCACATGCTGCAGCGGTTGTGGCTGGCGGATCTCGAGCCCCGGCCCAAAGGCGCTTCGGGTGCCGATGACAGCTCCGGAACGGAGAAGCTGTGAGGATCGGGATCGTCTGCCCGTACTCCTGGGACGTCCCCGGCGGCGTCCAATTCCACATCCGCGACCTGGCCGACCACCTCATCCGGCTGGGACACGGGGTGTCGGTGCTGGCCCCGGCGGACGACGACACGCCGCTGCCGCCGTACGTGGTCTCCGCCGGGCGTGCCGTACCGGTGCCGTACAACGGCTCGGTCGCGCGGCTCAATTTCGGCTTCCTGTCGGCGGCGCGGGTGCGGCGCTGGCTGCACGACGGCGCGTTCGACGTGATCCACATCCATGAGCCGGCCTCGCCCTCGCTCGGCCTGCTCGCCTGCTGGGCGGCCCAGGGCCCCATCGTCGCGACCTTTCACACCTCGAACCCGCGTTCCCGGGCGATGATCGCGGCGTATCCGATCCTGCAGCCCGCGCTGGAGAAGATCAGCGCCCGGATCGCGGTGAGCGAGTACGCGCGGCGGACGCTGGTCGAGCACCTGGGCGGGGACGCGGTGGTCATCCCCAACGGCGTCGATGTGGGCTTCTTCGCCGACGCCGAGCCCAAGAGCGAGTGGCAGGGAGAGACGATCGGGTTCATGGGCCGCATCGACGAGCCCCGGAAGGGCCTGCCGGTCCTGATGCGGGCCCTCCCGAAGATCCTCGCCGCCCGGCCCCGGACAAGGCTGCTGGTCGCCGGGCGCGGTGACGAGAAGGAGGCCGTGGCCACGCTGCCGGAGCAGATGCGCGGCCGGGTGGAGTTCCTCGGCATGGTGAGCGACGAGGACAAGGCGCGGCTGCTGCGCAGCGTGGATGTGTACGTCGCGCCGAACACGGGCGGGGAGAGCTTCGGCATCATCCTCGTCGAGGCCCTGTCGGCGGGCGCCGCCGTCCTGGCCAGCGACCTGGACGCGTTCGCGCAGGTGCTGGACGGGGGAGCGGCGGGGGAGCTGTTCGCGAACGAGGACTCGGACGCGCTGGCCGAGGCCGCGGTCCGGCTGCTGGGCGACCCGGAGCGGCGCGCGGAGCTGCGGGAGCGGGGCAGTCGGCATGTGCGCCGCTTCGACTGGGAGACGGTCGGGGCGGACATTCTGGCGGTGTACGAGACGGTGACGGACGGGGCGGCGTCGGTGGCCGCCGATGAGCGCCTGGGGCTGTGGGCTCGCCTGGGGCTGGCCAAGGACTAGTGCCCGGGCGAACCTTGGCTGTCGCGGCACGGGGGGGTGTCCGCCGCCGGGTGGGCGGGGGCTTGCGTCGTAGGCGGTAGCCTGGCGCGGCGTGACCACTTTGATCTGGATCGTGGCCGTACTGGTCCTCGTCGCCGTCTATCTGAGCTGGACCGCGGGGCGGCTGGACCGGCTGCACAGCCGGCTGGACGCGGCGCGGGCGGCGCTCGACGCGCAGCTGCTGCGCCGGGCCTCGGTCGCGCAGGAGCTGGCCACCGCCGGGGTGCTGGATCCCGCGTCCTCGATCGTGCTGTACCAGGCCGCGCACGCGGCGCGGCAGGCGGAGGAAGAGCAGCGCGAGGTCGCCGAGAGCGAGCTGAGCCAGGCGCTGCGCGCGGTGTTCGCGGAGAGTGCGCAGGCCGAGGCGGTGCAGGAGGCGCCGGGGGGTGAGGCGGCGCTGGGCGAGCTGACGGAGGCCGTGCGGCGGGTGCCGATGGCCCGGCGGTTCCACAACGACGCGGTCCGCGCGGCGCGGGCGCTGCGCCGGCACCGCAAGGTGCGCTGGTTCCGGCTCGCGGGCCATGCGCCCTTCCCGATGGCCTTCGAAATGGACGACGAGCCTCCGGCGGCCATGGCGGCCCGGGTGGGCTGAAGCCACCGGCCCGCGATTGGCCCTTGCCCGGGGAGCACTCGGGCGGCTTTTGTCTATCGAACGGCCCTACGATGGGGTCATCGCATTATTCATCATCGAGTGAGGTCAAACGTGTCCATCACGCCCGCCAGCACGCCCCAGACCCCTGAGACCGGCACCGCGCGCGTCAAGCGCGGCATGGCCGAGCAGCTCAAGGGCGGCGTGATCATGGACGTCGTCACGCCCGAGGAAGCGAAGATCGCTGAGGATGCGGGCGCCGTCGCGGTCATGGCCCTCGAGCGCGTTCCGGCCGACATCCGCAAGGACGGCGGCGTGGCCCGCATGTCCGACCCGGACATGATCGAGGGGATCATCAACGCGGTCTCCATCCCGGTGATGGCCAAGTCCCGGATCGGGCACTTCGTCGAGGCGCAGGTGCTGCAGGCCCTCGGCGTGGACTACATCGACGAGTCCGAGGTCCTCACCCCCGCCGACGAGGTCAACCACAGCGACAAGTGGTCCTTCACCACGCCCTTCGTCTGTGGCGCCACCAACCTGGGCGAGGCGCTGCGCCGCATCGCCGAGGGTGCGGCGATGATCCGTTCGAAGGGTGAGGCCGGCACCGGCAACGTCGTCGAGGCGGTCCGCCACCTGCGCCAGATCAAGGGCGAGATCGCCCGCCTGAAGGGCCTGGACAACCACGAGCTGTACGCCGCGGCCAAGGAGCTGCGCGCCCCGTACGAGCTGGTCAAGGAGGTCGCCGAGCTCGGCAAGCTGCCGGTCGTGCTGTTCTCCGCCGGTGGCGTGGCCACCCCGGCCGACGCCGCGCTGATGCGCCAGCTCGGCGCCGAGGGCGTCTTCGTGGGCTCCGGCATCTTCAAGTCCGGCGACCCGGCCAAGCGCGCCGCCGCGATCGTGAAGGCCACCACCTTCTACGACGACCCCAAGGTCATCGCGGAAGTCTCCCGCAACCTGGGCGAGGCCATGGTCGGCATCAACTGCGACACCCTGCCCGAGGGCGAGCGCTACGCCAACCGCGGCTGGTAACGGACCGGCTGGTAACGAACCGACTGCTTGCCGGTGGGCGACCCGTGCGGGTCGTCCACCTCCGTCTCGCTCCATCCCGAGAGGTTCCATGTCCATCGGAGTGCTCGCCCTGCAGGGCGATGTCCGCGAACACCTCGCCGCGCTCGCCGCGGCCGGCGCCGAGGCCCGGCCGGTCCGCCGGGCCGAGGAGCTCGCCGAGGCCCAAGGCCTGGTGATCCCCGGCGGGGAGTCCACCACCATGTCCAAGCTCGCCGTCGTCTTCGGGATGCTGGAGCCGCTGCGCGAGAGGGTGCGCGCCGGGATGCCGGTGTACGGCACCTGTGCGGGCATGATCATGGTCGCGGACAAGATCCTCGACGGCCGGGAGGACCAGGAGACCTTCGGCGGCATCGACATGACCGTGCGCCGCAACGCCTTCGGCCGTCAGAACGAGTCCTTCGAGGCCGCGGTCGACGTCGCGGGCATCGAGGGCGGACCGGTCGAAGGCGTCTTCATCCGGGCGCCGTGGGTGGAGTCCGTGGGCGCCGGCGTCGAGGTGCTCGCGACGTATGGGGACCACGCCGTCGCCGTGCGGCAGGGGAACGTCCTCGCGACGTCGTTCCACCCCGAACTGACCGGCGACCACCGGGTGCACGCGCTTTTCGTGGAAATGGTGCGGTCCGCTGGCTGACGCCGTCCCGGTAGGATCTCAGGCGTTCGTACAGCAATGGGTTAAGCGAAGGAGACAGGCGGATGTCCGGCCACTCTAAATGGGCTACGACGAAGCACAAGAAGGCCGTGATCGACGCCAAGCGCGGCAAGCTCTTCGCCAAGCTCATCAAGAACATCGAGGTCGCGGCCCGCACCGGCGGCGCCGACCCCGACGGCAACCCCACCCTCTTCGACGCCATCCAGAAGGCGAAGAAGCAGTCCGTGCCGAACAAGAACATCGACAGCGCGGTCAAGCGCGGCGCTGGTCTCGAGGCGGGTGGCGCCGACTACGAGACGATCATGTACGAGGGCTACGGGCCGAACGGCGTCGCGGTGCTCATCGAGTGTCTGACCGACAACCGCAACCGCGCCGCCTCCGACGTGCGCGTCGCCATGACGCGCAACGGCGGGTCCATGGCGGACCCCGGTTCGGTCTCGTACCTGTTCAACCGCAAGGGCGTGGTGATCGTCCCCAAGGGCGAGCTGTCCGAGGACGACGTGCTGGGCGCGGTGCTGGACGCGGGCGCCGAGGAGGTCAACGACCTCGGCGAGTCCTTCGAGGTGATCAGCGAGGCCACCGACCTGGTCGCGGTCCGTACCGCGCTCCAGAAGGAGGGCATCGACTACGACTCGGCCGAGGCCAACTTCGTGCCCACCATGCAGGTCCAGCTGGAGGAGGAGGCGGCGCGGAAGATCTTCAAGCTGATCGACGCGCTGGAGGACAGCGACGACGTGCAGAACGTCTTCGCCAACTTCGACGTCTCCGACGAGGTCATGGCCAAGGTGGACGCCTGAGGCAACACCAGCGGCGCACGGGCCGGCGGGGACACACACCCCACCGGCCCGTCGCTGTCAGTGGCTCCGGATACGCTTCCCAGCAGGTGATCGAAAGCGGCGATGGGGAGGGGCGCGGTGCGGGTGCTGGGCGTGGACCCGGGGCTGACCCGGTGCGGCGTCGGCGTGGTCGACGGGGTCGCGGGCCGGCCGTTGCGCATGCTCGGGGTGGGTGTCGTACGGACTCCGGCGGACGCCTCGATCGGCGACCGCCTCGTATCGATCGAGCGCGGCCTGGAGGAGTGGCTGGAGGCGCACCGGCCTGAAGTCGTGGCGGTGGAGCGGGTGTTCAGCCAGCACAATGTGCGCACCGTCATGGGCACCGCCCAGGCGAGCGCGGTCGCGATGCTCTGCGCCGCCCGCCGTGGGCTGCCGGTCGCGCTGCACACGCCCAGCGAGGTCAAGGCGGCCGTGACCGGATCCGGGCGCGCCGACAAGGCGCAGGTCGGCTCGATGGTCACCCGGCTGCTGCGGCTCGATGCCCCACCGAAACCCGCCGACGCCGCCGACGCGCTGGCGCTCGCCATCTGCCACATCTGGCGGGCGCCCGCGATGAACCGGCTCCAGCAGGCCGTCGCCGCCCACCGCACCACGAAAGGCCGTATTTCATGATCGCGTTCGTCTCCGGCCCGGTCGCGGCCGTCGGCCCGGACATCGCCGTTGTCGAGGTCGGCGGGGTCGGCATGGCCGTCCAGTGCACTCCGAACACGCTGTCCGGGCTGCGCGTCGGCCAGCCGGCCCGGCTGGCCACCTCCCTCGTGGTCCGTGAGGACTCGCTCACCCTCTACGGCTTCGCGGACGACGACGAGCGCCAGGTCTTCGAGCTGCTGCAGACCGCCAGCGGAGTCGGCCCCCGGCTCGCCCAGGCCATGCTGGCCGTCCACTCGCCCGACGCGCTGCGGCTCGCCGTCGCCACCGGCGACGAGAAGGCGCTGACCGCCGTCCCCGGGATCGGCAAGAAGGGTGCGCAGCGCCTGCTGCTCGAGCTGAAGGACCGGCTCGGCGAGCCGGTGGGCCGCCCCGCCGCGGCGGCGGCCGCCGCCGCGGGCTGGAGCGACCAGCTCCACGCTGCCCTCGTCGGCCTCGGATACGCGCCGAGGGAGGCCGAGGACGCGGTCGCGGCCGTTGCCCCGCAGGCCGAGGCCGCCGTGGCCGCGGGCGGCAGCCCGCAGGTGGCGCAGCTGCTGCGGGCCGCCCTGCAGACCCTGAACCGGGCCCGCTGACCGCGGGCCTCCCTGCAGACAACTGACCCGGGCCCGGCGACCGCCCGGTGCGCCCGGCCGCACTGCCCGATACGACATCGCGAGGCGAGACTTCCGTGAACTGGGACGAGACCGCACCGGCCACCGCCGACGATGCCCGCACCGGTCGGCTGGTGGGCGCCGACGCCGACGGCGAGGACCAGGCGGTCGAGGCCGCGCTGCGCCCCAAGGACCTGGGCGAATTCGTCGGCCAGGAGCGGGTCCGCGAGCAGCTGGACCTGGTCCTGAAGGCGGCCCGGCAGCGCGGTGGGACGGCCGACCACGTGCTGCTGTCCGGCGCGCCCGGCCTCGGCAAGACCACCCTGTCGATGATCATCGCCGCAGAGATGGGCGCCCCCATCCGGATCACCTCAGGACCCGCCATCCAGCACGCCGGCGACCTCGCCGCGATCCTGTCCTCGCTCACCGAGGGGGAGGTGCTCTTCCTCGACGAGATCCATCGCATGTCGCGGCCCGCCGAGGAGATGCTGTACATGGCGATGGAGGACTTCCGCGTCGACGTGATCGTCGGCAAGGGCCCCGGCGCCACCGCCATCCCCCTGGAGCTGCCGCCCTTCACCCTGGTCGGCGCCACCACCAGGGCCGGGCTGCTGCCGCCCCCGCTGCGCGACCGCTTCGGCTTCACCGGCCACATGGAGTTCTACGCCCCGGCCGAGCTGGAGCGCGTCATCCACCGCTCCGCCGGGCTCCTGGACCTCGCCATCGAGCCCGAGGGCGCGGGCGAGATCGCCGGACGCTCCCGCGGCACCCCGCGCATCGCCAACCGCCTGCTGCGCCGGGTGCGCGACTATGCCCAGGTCAAGGCGGACGGCGTGATCACCCGCGAGATCGCCCACCGCGCCCTGGACGTGTACGACGTGGACGGCCGCGGCCTGGACCGGCTGGACCGGGCGGTGCTGACCGCCCTGCTCAAGCTGTTCGGCGGTGGCCCGGTGGGCCTGTCGACGCTGGCGGTCGCCGTGGGGGAGGAGCGGGAGACGGTCGAGGAGGTCGCCGAGCCCTTCCTGGTGCGCGAGGGCCTGCTGGCCCGTACGCCCAGGGGCCGGGTGGCCACGCCCGCGGCCTGGACCCATCTGGGGCTGACCCCGCCGCAGCAGGGCGGTGGGGCCCAGCAGGGGCTCTTCGAGGGCTGAGGCGGGCTGATAGCCGATTATGGCCGGGTCAGGAACCCACATGCCGTGCCGGGCGTTGTTCCATAGGCGCGGGCTCGCTTAGACTCCGCCGATGCCGTTCGTATGCCGTCCGTGCCAGGTGCGGCATGACCACCCCATAGTCCAGGCCGCGTCCCCGCGGTCATGTGAAGGAATTTCCGTCCCGTGTATATGACTCTCCTGCCGTTTATCGTGCTCATCGGGGCCATGTTCCTGATGACCCGGTCGGCCAAGAACAAGCAGCGCCAGGCCGCGAACATGCGTGACCAGATGGGGCCGGGCTCCGGTGTGCGGACCATCGGCGGTATGTACGCCACGGTCAAGGAGGTCCACGACGACGCCGTCCTCCTCGAGGTCGCTCCCGGCGTGCACGCCTTCTACGCGAAGAACGCGGTGGGAGCCGTCCTCGACGACGCCGAGTACAACCGGATCGTGCACGGGATCGACCCCGACGCAGCCGACGACGACACTCCTGTCGTCCCCGACGACGCCTCCTCGCTCACCGAAGCCGAGGCCGAGGACGAGACGGCCGACGTCGACACCGACGCTGACGTCGAGGCGGCGGACGAGGACAAGAAGACCGACCTCAGCAAGCCGTCGGCCGTGGCCGACGCGCCGAAGGAGGACAAGCGGGACGGCGAAGCCGACGCCAAGTAGTGCCGCTCCGGGAACCGCGGCGCGCCACCGCTCGGCGCGCCGCGGTTCCCGGACGGTCTAGGCTCCGGCGGGGGTTCGTCCCACAAGACTTCGTGGCCGCCCGGCGCACACCCGATGCCGGGCGGTTGGACAGGGAGATTACGAGAAGGTGGCAGCACCGAAGAAGGGCCGCAGGTCCTCCGGGTCACAGGGCAGGCCCGGGCGCGCCCTGGTCGCGATCCTGGTCGCCATCGTGGCGCTCACCGCGGGGATGTTCATCTCCGGTCACACCAAGCCACGGCTGGGCATCGATCTGGCGGGCGGCACCAGCTTCACGCTGGAGGCCAAGAACCAACCGGGCAAGCCCGACGCGATCAACTCGGACAACATGAACACCGCCGTCAACATCATCGAGCGGCGGGTCAACGGTCTGGGTGTGTCCGAGGCCGAGGTCCAGACGCAGGGCGACAAGCACATCATCGTGAACATCCCCAAGGGGATGGACGCGAAACAGGCCCGTACGCAGGTCGGCACCACCGCCCAGCTCTACTTCCGCCCCGTGGTGACCTACACCGACGGCAAGAAGACCGAGCCCACCACCAGCCCCACGCCGACCGCGACCGGCACGGGCAAGAACGACAAGGGCAAGGCGTCGTCCACCCCGACTGCCACGGGCACCCCGACTGCCACGTCCACTCCGACCGCCACGGGCACCCCGAGCGCTTCCAGTGCCTCCAGCGGCAGCCAGGGGCGGGCCGTCTCGGAGGGCCTGAAGGCCGACAAGACGCCGAGCGCCTCGCAGAGCCCGAGCGCCTCCAAGAGCCCCAAGGCGACGGAGACCCCCAAGGGCGACTCCGCCAAGGCCGACGATCTGAGCAAGCAGCTCGCGGACCTGGTGTGCACCACCCCGGCAGACCGGGCGAAGGCCCGGGAGAAGGCCGCGGGCGCCAAGCCGAGCGACTCCATCGTCGCCTGTGACCGGGACGGCTCGCGCAAGTTCATCCTCGGCCCGTCCCAGGTGGAGGGCACCGACGTCAAGGACGCCTCGTCCGTCTACGAGAGCCAGAGCGGCCAGGGCTGGATCGTCCAGCTGAACTTCACCAACAAGGGCGGTAAGAAGTTCGCCGATGTGACCGGCAAGCTGGCCACCCAGCAGCCGCCGCAGAACCAGTTCGCGATCGTGCTGGACGGCGAGGTCTACTCCGACCCCAAGGTCGACGAGTCCATCGTTGGCGGCCGGGCCACCATCTCGGGCCCCGACTTCGACCAGAAGAACACCGCGGACCTGGCCAACGTGCTGTCGTACGGTGCGCTGCCGCTGTCCTTCGACATCGCGGACGAGACCACCGTCTCCGCCGCGCTCGGCGGCGAGCAGCTGCAGGCCGGTCTGATCGCCGGTGCCATCGGCCTCGCGCTCGTGGTGATCTACCTGGTCGTCTACTACCGGGGTCTGGCGCTGGTCGCCATCGCCAGCCTCGCGGTCTCCGCCGCCCTGACGTACACGATCATGGTGCTGCTCGGCCCGGGCATCGGCTTCGCGCTGAACCTGCCGGCCGTCTGTGGCGCGATCGTCGCGATCGGCATCACGGCCGACTCCTTCATCGTGTACTTCGAGCGCATAAGGGACGAGATTCGCGAGGGCCGCTCGCTGCGCCCGTCCGTCGAGCGCGGCTGGCCGCGTGCCCGGCGCACCATCCTGGTGTCCGACTTCGTGTCCTTCCTCGCGGCCGCGGTGCTCTACATCGTGACGGTCGGCAAGGTGCAGGGCTTCGCCTTCACCCTGGGCCTGACCACGCTGCTGGACGTGGTGGTGGTGTTCCTGTTCACCAAGCCGCTGATGACGATCCTCGCCCGGCGCAAGTTCTTCGCGAGCGGTCACCCGTGGTCCGGCCTGGATCCGCAGCGCCTGGGCGCCAGGCCACCGCTGCGCCGCGGCCGTGGCACCACCGCCCCCGCCCCCGCCGACCCGAAGGAGGCGTGAGATGTCGCGACTCGGCACTCTCGGCGCCAGGCTCTACCGAGGCGAGGTCGGCTACGACTTCGTCGGCAAGCGGAAGATCTGGTACGGCATCTCGATACTGATCACCATCACGGCGATCGTGGGCCTGGCGGTGCGCGGGCTCAACCTGGGCATCGAGTTCTCCGGCGGAGCGGTCTTCGAGACCCCCAAGACCAGTGTGTCGGCCTCCGACGCGCGCCATGTGGCGGAGTCGGCGGCGGGCGGTCACACCGCGGTCGTCCAGGAGCTCGGCCGCGGTGGTCTGCGGATCCAGATCAGCGAGCTGGGCACCAAGGAGGCCCTGCCGGTCCAGGAGAAGCTCGCCAAGGAGCTGGACGTCAAGACCAGCGAAATCGAAACCCAGCTGGTCGGCCCCAGCTGGGGCGAGGAGATCGCCGGCAAGGCCTGGCAGGGGCTGGCGATCTTCATGGTCCTGGTGGTGATCTATCTCGCCATCGCCTTCGAATGGCGCATGGCGCTCGCCGCCCTGATCGCGCTGATCCACGACCTCACCATCACGGTCGGCGTGTACGCGCTGGTCGGCTTCGAGGTCACCCCGGGCACCGTGATCGGTCTGCTGACGATCCTCGGTTACTCGCTCTATGACACCGTCGTCGTCTTCGACGGTCTCAAGGAAGCGTCGAAGGACCTCACCAAGCAGACCCGCTTCACCTACGGCGAGGTCGCCAACCGCAGCCTCAACTCGACCCTGGTGCGCTCCATCAACACCACGGTCGTGGCGCTGCTGCCGGTCGGCGCGCTCCTGTTCATCGGTGGCGGGGCGCTGGGCGCGGGCATGCTCAACGACATCTCGCTGGCCCTGTTCGTCGGCCTCGCGGCCGGTGCGTACTCCTCGATCTTCATCGCCACCCCGCTGGTGGCCGACCTCAAGGAGCGCGACCCGCAGATGAAGGCCCTGGCCAAGCGGGTGCGCGCCAAGCGCGCCTCCACCGCGGCCAAGTCCGGGTCCGAGTCCGAGGTCGAGCAGAAGCCGCAGGACGCCACCCCGCCGCCCGCCGAGGAGGGCGACTCGCCCACCCCCGCGGCGGCGGGCGCGGGCCAGCGCCGCCAGCCGGCCTCGCGCAGCCGGGGCCGCGGCCGCCCGTCGGGGAAGCGCCGATGAGCGCCGGGACGACCGACCCCGCGCTCGGCGGCCTCGACGGCGAGGAACTGCGCGGGCTGCTGCTCAGCCGGATCCTGGATGTGCCGGACTACCCGAAGCCGGGAGTGATGTTCAAGGACATCACCCCGCTGCTCGCCGACGCCGCCGCCTTCGGCGCGCTGACCCACGCGCTCGCCGAACTCTGCGCCAAGCACGGCGCCACCAAGGTCGTGGGCCTGGAAGCGCGCGGCTTCATCCTGGCCGCCCCGGCCGCCGTGCGCGCCGGGATCGGCTTCGTCCCCGTGCGCAAGGCGGGCAAGCTCCCCGGGGCGACCCTGGGCCAGGCATACGAGCTGGAGTACGGCACGGCGGAGATCGAGATCCACGTCGACGCGCTGGAGCCCGGAGACCGGGTCCTGGTGATCGACGACGTGCTCGCCACGGGCGGCACCGCCGAGGCGTCGCTGCGGCTCATCCGCCGTGCGGGCGCCGAGGTCGCCGGGGTCGCGGTGCTGCTGGAGCTCGGCTTCCTCGACGGCCGTGGCCGCCTCCTCCCCACGCTCGACAGCGCGCCCCTGGAGGCCCTGATCACGATCTGAGCCGAGACGTCACGTCCCGAGGCACCACGTAAGGGTGGGGAGCCGGATTTTCTCCGGCTCCCCACCCTTACGCGTGCCGCACCGCAGGGGCTCCATGGCCGGGAGGCACGTGGAGTGGCGGGATCGATACCATGGCATCCTGGCCTCTTTGAGGCCCGGACCGCCTGAGGAGTGCCCTTGCCAGACGAGGCCCAGCCGCTCTCCGCCGCGCAACCGGCAGAGCCGACCGCCGTCACCAAGTCCACGGCGGCCCCTGACGTGCCCAAGAACAGCGGCGAGGCGCCCCCTCGGCCGGAGCCTTCCGCGCCGCGGTCCCCGGCGGAGCGTACGAGCAGCTCACGGCCGCCCGCACCGGCCCCCCGCCCGCTGCAGAGCCCCACCCCCAGGGCAGGCTCCTCCAACCGGGTCCGCGCCCGTCTCGCCCGCCTCGGCGTGCAGCGCTCCAGCCCGTACAACCCGGTTCTGGAGCCGCTGCTGCGCATCGTGCGCGGCAACGATCCCAAGGCCGACGCCTCGACCCTGCGCCAGATCGAGCGTGCGTACCAGGTCGCCGAGCGCTGGCACCGCGGCCAGAAGCGCAAGAGCGGCGATCCGTACATCACCCATCCGCTCGCGGTGACCACGATCCTGGCCGAGTTGGGTATGGATCCGGCCACCTTGATGGCCGGTCTGCTGCATGACACCGTCGAGGACACTGAATACGGCCTGGACACCCTGCGCCGCGACTTCGGCGACCAGGTGGCCCTGCTCGTGGACGGCGTCACCAAGCTGGACAAGGTCAAGTTCGGCGAGGCGGCGCAGGCCGAGACCGTGCGCAAGATGGTCGTCGCCATGGCCAAGGACCCGCGCGTCCTGGTCATCAAGCTCGCCGACCGGCTGCACAACATGCGCACCATGCGCTACCTCAAGCGGGAGAAGCAGGAGAAGAAGGCCCGCGAGACGCTGGAGATCTACGCCCCGCTCGCCCACCGCCTGGGCATGAACACGATCAAGTGGGAGCTGGAGGACCTCGCCTTCGCGATCCTCTACCCCAAGATGTACGACGAGATCGTGCGGCTGGTCGCCGAGCGGGCCCCCAAGCGGGACGAATACCTCGCTGTCGTCACCGACCAGGTCCAGGGCGACCTGCGCGCGGCCCGGATCAAGGCGACGGTGACCGGCCGCCCGAAGCACTACTACTCGGTCTACCAGAAGATGATCGTGCGGGGCCGTGACTTCGCCGAGATCTACGACCTGGTGGGCATCCGGGTGCTCGTCGACACCGTCCGCGACTGCTACGCGGCGCTCGGGACCATCCACGCGCGGTGGAACCCGGTGCCCGGGCGGTTCAAGGACTACATCGCGATGCCCAAGTTCAACATGTACCAGTCGCTGCACACGACGGTCATCGGGCCCAGCGGCAAGCCGGTCGAGCTGCAGATCCGCACCTTCGACATGCACCGCCGGGCCGAGTACGGCATCGCCGCGCACTGGAAGTACAAGCAGGAGGCCGTCGCGGGCGCCTCCAAGGTGCGTACCGACGTGCCCCGCAAGCCCGGCAAGGACGACGCCATCAACGACATGGCGTGGCTGCGGCAGCTGCTGGACTGGCAGAAGGAGACCGAGGACCCGGGCGAGTTCCTGGAGTCGCTGCGCTTCGACCTGTCCCGTAACGAGGTCTTCGTCTTCACGCCCAAGGGCGATGTCATAGCGCTGCCGGCCGGGGCCACCCCGGTGGACTTCGCGTACGCCGTGCACACCGAGGTCGGCCACCGCACCATAGGGGCCCGGGTCAACGGGCGGCTCGTGCCGCTCGAGTCGACGCTGGACAACGGCGACCTGGTGGAGGTCTTCACCTCCAAGGCGCCCGGGGCCGGTCCGTCCCGGGACTGGCTGGGCTTCGTCAAGTCCCCGCGCGCCCGCAACAAGATCCGCGCCTGGTTCTCCAAGGAGCGCCGCGACGAGGCCATCGAGCAGGGCAAGGACGCCATCGTGCGGGCCATGCGCAAGCAGAACCTGCCCATTCAGCGGATCCTGACGGGCGACTCGCTGGTCACCCTGGCCCACGAGATGCGCTACCCCGACATCTCCTCGCTGTACGCGGCCATCGGCGAGGGCCATGTCTCCGCGCAGAGCGTCGTCGGCAAGCTGGTGCAGGCCCTCGGCGGCGAGGAGGCGGCCAACGAGGACATCGCCGAGACCGCTCCGCCGATCCGCGGCCGCGGCAAGCGCCGGGCCAGCGCCGACCCGGGCGTCGTGGTCAAGGGCGTCGAGGACGTATGGGTCAAGCTGGCCCGCTGCTGTACGCCCGTCCCCGGCGACCCCATCATCGGCTTCGTCACCCGCGGCAGCGGCGTCTCCGTCCACCGCGCCGACTGCGTCAACGTCGACTCGCTCGCCCAGCAGCCGGAGCGGATGCTCGACGTCGAGTGGGCGCCCACTCAGTCCTCCGTCTTCCTGGTCGCCATCCAGGTCGAGGCCCTGGACCGGTCCCGGCTGCTGTCCGATGTCACCCGCGTGCTGTCCGACCAGCACGTCAACATCCTGTCCGCCGCCGTGCAGACCTCCCGCGACCGGGTGGCCACCTCGCGCTTCACCTTCGAGATGGGCGACCCCAAGCACCTGGGCCATGTCCTGAAGGCCGTACGGGGCGTCGAGGGCGTCTACGACGTGTACCGGGTGACCTCGGCGCGCCAGCGCTGAGATCACACGGCAGCGGCCCCCGACGCCTCGCGCCGGGGGCCGCTGCCGTCTGTGGCACACTCAGCCGCCGAACTCCTCCAGGCCCTTGAGCGCCTGGTCCAGCAGCGCCTGCCGGCCCTCCAGCTCCTTGGCCAGCTTGTCGGCCTTGGCGTTGTTGCCGGCCGCGCGCGCGGCGTCGATCTGCCCGCGCAGCTTGTCCACGGCGTCCTGGAGCTGGCCGGTCAGCCCCTGAGCGCGCGCCCGCGCCTCGGGGTTGGTGCGCCGCCACTCGGTCTCCTCGGCTTCCTGAAGGGCGCGCTCCACCGCGTGCAGCCGGCCCTCGATCCGCGCCCGGGCGTCCCGCGGGACATGGCCGATGGCCTCCCACCGCTCGTTGACCGTGCGGAAGGCCGCGCGCGCCGACTTCAGATCGGAGATCGGAAGCAGCTTCTCCGCCTCGACGACCAGCTCTTCCTTGCGGGTCAGATTCTCCCGCTGCTCGGCGTCCCGCTCGGCGAACACCTGGCTGCGCGCTTGGAAGAAGACGTCCTGCGCCCCGCGGAACCGGTTCCACAGGTCGTCCTCGGCCTCGCGCTGGGCGCGGCCCGCCGCCTTCCACTCCGCCATCAGCTCCCGGTACCGGGCGGCGGTCGGACCCCAGTCCGCGGAGTCGGACAGCGACTCGGCCTCGGCGACCAGCTTCTCCTTGGTCTGTCGGGCCGTCTCGCGCTGCGCGTCCAGCGCCGCGAAGTGCGCCTTGCGCCGCTTGGAGAACGCCGAGCGGGCGTGCGAGAAGCGGTGCCACAGCTCGTCGTCGGTGCGGCGGTCCAGGCGCGGCAGGCCCTTCCAGGTGTCGACCAGCGCGCGCAGCCGCTCTCCGGCGGCCCGCCACTGCTCGCTGGCGGCCAGCTCCTCGGCCTCGGTGACCAGCGCCTCCTTGGCCTGGCGGGCCTCGTCGGCCTGGACCGCCTTGGCCGCGCGGCGCTCCTCCCGGCGCGCCTCGACATTGCTCGTGAGCTTGTCGAGCCGCTTCCTGAGCGTGTCCAGGTCGCCGACCACATGGTGCTCGTCGACCTGATGGCGGATGTGGTCGATGGCCGCCGTGGCGTCCTTGGCCGACAGGTCCGTGGTCTGCACCCGGCGCTCGAGGAGCTCGATCTCGACGACCAGGCCGTCGTACTTGCGCTCGAAGTAGGCGAGGGCCTCTTCAGGAGATCCCGCCTGCCACGATCCGACGACCTGCTCGCCGTCGGCCGTACGCACGTACACGGTCCCCGCCTCGTCGACGCGGCCCCAAGGCTCGCTGCTCACAGCGCCTCCTCCACATGATGCCGGGGCGGGCGCGCGGCCCGCCGGCATCGTCCACAGTTTCTTCCGGCCGGGATCCACCCTGACCGGTCTCGCAGCGGGGTGCGCCGGCTGCGGCAGACACCCTGCACAACGCCAACATAGGCGAACGGTGGCCCGGCTGTCCGTATCCTGCGCGACCGAAATTTCGCAGTACGCACGCCGGCGGCGGTCAGGACTTGCCGACCGTCGCCTTGTTGATCACCACGGTGGCGTTCGGAGCGGTGTTCCCGGTCTGCGGGTCCGGCGCCTGCGCGCCCCCGTCGGCGATCTTCTTGAGGACCTGCATGCTGTCCTTGTCGAGAGTCCCGAAGGGGGTGTAGTACGGCGGGAGCTCGCTGTCCTTGTAGACCAGGAAGAACTGGCTGCCGCCGCTGTTCTTGCCCTTCTTGGTCGTGGGGTCGTACTGGTTGGCCATCGCGACCGTGCCGGCCGGGTACTTGTTCCCCTTGATGCTGGAGTCCTTCAGGTTCTCGTCCGGGATGGTGTAGCCCGGGCCGCCCATGCCGTTGCCCATCGGGTCACCGCACTGCAGGACGAAGATCCCCTGGGTCGTCAGCCGGTGACACTTGGTGTGGTCGAAGTAGCCCTTCCCGGCCAGGAAACTGAAGGAGTTCACGGTGTGCGGGGCCTTGGCCGCGTCCATGGTGACAGTCATGTCACCGCAGGTGGTCTCCAGCTTCATGGCGTACGAAGCCGACTTGTCGATGGTGACCGCCGGCTCCTTCTTCCAGGTCATGGTCTTCGGCTTCTTGTTCCCGGCCTCCTTGGCCCCCTTGGCGCACGGGTCCGGCGCCTTGGTCGTGGGGGTGGGGGTGGGCGTGGGCATCGTGGGGGTGGTGGCCTTGTCGGCCTTGTCGGACTTCTTGTCGTCGCCGCCGGACAGCGCGCTGACGGCGGTCACCACCCCGCCCGCCGCCAGGACCACGGCCAGCGTGGACGCGATCACCACATAGCGCCGGCGCTGCTTTTGCCGGGCACTCTCCCGGCGATGCTGCTGCCGAAGGTACTTCTCCCGTGCGAGCTGCCGCCGACGCTGCTCGTTACTGACCACCGGGTCGTCTCCCTCATGCCGTATGGCGTCGCTGACGTATGTGATGACTCGGCCGTACCGTATACGGGTTCGCTGTGGCGGGAGCGCCGCCGGTAGGCTCTGAACGGCCGACTTGCACTCCTGCCGGACGACTTTTAAGGACGATCGTGCTCATTGCCGGGTTCCCCGCCGGGGCCTGGGGGACCAACTGCTACCTGGTCGCCCCTGCCGCCGGTGAGGAGTGTGTGATCATCGACCCGGGCCATCAGGCGGCCCAGGGCGTCGAGGAGGCACTCGCCAAACATCGGCTCAAGCCCGTCGCCGTCGTCCTCACCCACGGCCACATCGACCACGTCGCCTCGGTGGTCCCGGTCTGCGGCGCCCATGACGTACCGGCCTGGATCCACCCGGCCGACCGCTACATGATGAGCGACCCCGAGAAGGCCTTCGGGCGTTCCATCGGGATGCCGCTCATGGGCGAGCTGACCGTGGGGGAGCCGGACGACCTCAAGGAGCTGACCGACGGCGCGCGGCTGGACCTGGCCGGTCTCGAGTTCTCCGTCGCGCACGCCCCGGGCCATACCAAGGGGTCGGTGACCTTCCGGCTGCCCGAGCGGGCGGACATCCCGTCCGTCTTCTTCGCGGGCGACCTGCTCTTCGCCGGCTCCATCGGACGCACCGATCTGCCCGGCGGCGACCACGCCGAGATCCTCGAGTCCCTGGCCCGTGTGGTCCTGCCGCTCGACGACTCGACCGTGGTGCTGTCCGGCCACGGCCCCCAGACCAGCATCGGCCGCGAGCGCGCCACCAACCCGTTTCTGCGGCAGGTGGCCGCCGGCCTCGGAGACGGCGCCCCGGCACCGGCTCCGCGACGAGGAATGTGACGAGAGACCTTCCGTGAGCACCTTCAAGGCCCCCCGGGGCACCTACGACCTGACCCCGCCGGACTCCGCGGCCTACCTCGCGGTGCGCGACGCCATCGCCGCCCCGCTCAAGCGTTCGGGCTACGGCTATGTGGAGACGCCCGGCTTCGAGAACGTCGAGCTCTTCGCGCGCGGCGTCGGCGAGTCCACCGACATCGTCACCAAGGAGATGTACACCCTCACCACCAAGGGCGGCGACCAGCTCGCGCTGCGCCCCGAGGGCACCGCCTCCGTGCTGCGCGCCGCGCTGGAGGCCAACCTCCACAAGGCCGGAAACCTGCCGGTCAAGCTCTGGTACTCCGGCTCCTACTACCGCTACGAGCGCCCGCAGAAGGGCCGCTACCGCCACTTCTCGCAGGTCGGCGCCGAGGCGATCGGAGCCGAGGACCCGGCGCTGGACGCCGAGCTGATCATCCTGGCCCACGACGCGTACCGCTCGCTGGGGCTGCGGAACTTCCGGATCCTGCTGAACTCGCTGGGCGACGCCACCTGCCGCCCCGCCTACCGGGCCGCCCTGCAGGACTTTCTGCGCGGCCTCGAACTGGACGAGGACACCCGGCGCCGGATCGAGATCAACCCGCTGCGGGTCCTGGACGACAAGCGCGAAGCGGTGCAGAAGCAGTTGGTCGGCGCGCCGATGCTCGGCGACCACCTGTGCGAGGCGTGCAAGCAGTACCACGAGCAGGTGCGTGAGCTGCTGACCGCCGAGGGCGTGGCCTTCGAGGACGACCCCAAGCTGGTCCGCGGCCTGGACTACTACACCCGCACCACCTTCGAGTTCGTCCACGACGGGCTGGGCTCGCAGTCCGCGGTCGGCGGCGGCGGCCGCTACGACGGCCTGTCGGAGATGATCGGCGGACCGGCGCTGCCCTCGGTGGGCTGGGCGCTCGGCGTGGACCGTACGGTGCTGGCGCTGGAGGCCGAGGGCGTCGAGCTCGACCTGCCGCCCGCCACCAGCGTGTTCGCGGTGCCGCTGGGCGAGGAGGCGCGCAAGGTCCTGTTCGGCGCGGTCACCGGGCTGCGCCGGGCGGGGGTCGCCACGGATTTGGCGTACGGCGGCAAGGGCGTGAAGGCGGCGATGAAGGCGGCGAACCGCAGCGGGGCGCGGCTCGCGGTCATCGCGGGGGAGCGGGACCTCGCGGAGGGCGTCGTCCAGCTCAAGGACCTCGAGTCCGGTGAGCAGACGGCGGTCCCGCTGGACGGCCTGGTCGAGTCGGTCCGCGCCCGCCTCGGCTGACCCGTCGGCGTCCGAGGCCGACTCCGGCCCGCGCCCGCGTCCGCCAACGAATCCGCGCCCGCAGTCAACTCGGCGGGCGCGGATTCACTCTGTCACATAGAGGCGATGGTGGCGGTCCGGGAGCCCTCTGCGCAGGCCCCGCTGAGGCGGCTTATGCCCACCGAACGGGGGACGGAGGAGGATGGCCGGGGCCGTGCCGCAGTTCGGCGAGGGGCGGTCCGGACGTCCCCGATGCGGCAGAATGTCCATGCCTGACGGGGGCGACACATGGACTCGGTGGGACGACGGAACGGCGATATGGCGACGACAGCGGTGGACGAGGTGCACTCCGACGAGGCGCGGCAGGACGGCGCGCGAGTCGCGGCCGGGGGCGGTCGCGCCTTCGCACTGCTGCTCGTGATCACCGGTGCGCTCGGGCTGCTCGCCGCGTGGGTCATCACGATCGACAAGAACAAGATCCTCGAGGCCAAGGCCAACGGCACGCACTTCACGCCCGGCTGCAGCCTCAACCCGATCGTGTCCTGCGGCAACATCATGGAGAGCGAGCAGGCCCATGCGTTCGGCTTCCCGAATCCGATGCTCGGCCTGGTCGCCTACGGGATCGTGATCTGCGTGGGGATGTCCCTGCTGGCCGGGGCCCGCTTCCCGCGCTGGTACTGGCTGACGTTCAACGCGGGCACCCTCTTCGGTGTCGGATTCTGCACCTGGCTGCAGTACCAGTCGCTTTACGTCATCGGCTCGCTGTGCCTGTGGTGCTGCCTGGCCTGGGTCGCCACCATCGTGATGTTCTGCTACGTCACCGGCAAGAACATCAAGCACGGATTCCTTCCCGCGCCGGACGGGCTCCGGCGCGGGCTGCTGGAGTTCCACTGGGTCGTGCCGGTGCTGTGGGTCGGTGTCATCGGCATCCTGATCCTCACGCGGTGGTGGAACTTCTGGACCGGCGGCCAGGCATGACGCGGTTCTCTCTCCGGCAGGCGGCACGCTGCCCGGCGGCGCTGTCAGTGGGGTGACATAGGCTTCCCGCGTGGAGCCAGACCTGTTCACCGCCGCCGCAGAGGAACGCCAGGAGAAGGACCCGGCCAGCAGCCCGCTGGCCGTGCGCATGCGCCCGCGCACGCTCGACGAGGTCGTGGGCCAGCAGCATCTGCTGCGGCCCGGCTCCCCGCTGCGGCGGCTCGTCGGCGAGGGCAGCGGCGGCCCGGCCGGGCCGGCTGGTCCGTCCTCGGTCTTTCTGTGGGGCCCGCCCGGCATCGGCAAGACGACCCTGGCGTACGTCGTCAGCCAGGCCACCCAGAAGCGCTTCGTCGAGCTGTCGGCGATCACGGCGGGCGTGAAGGAGGTGCGGGCCGTCATCGACGGCGCGCGCCGCTCCTCCGGGGCGTACGGGCGGGAGACCGTGCTCTTCCTCGACGAGATCCACCGCTTCAGCAAGGCCCAGCAGGACTCGCTGCTGCCCGCCGTCGAGAACCGCTGGGTCACGCTCATCGCGGCCACGACTGAGAATCCGTACTTCTCGGTCATCTCCCCCCTGCTGTCCCGCTCGCTGCTGCTCACCCTGGAGCCGCTGACCGACGACGACCTGCGCGGGCTGCTGCGCCGCGCCCTGACCGACGAGCGGGGCCTCGGCGGCGTGGTCAGGCTCCCCGAGGACGCCGAGGGCCATCTGCTGCGGATCGCGGGCGGCGACGCGCGGCGCGCGCTGACCGCGCTGGAGGCGGGCGCCGGCGCCGCGCTGGCCAAGGGCGAGCCCACGATCAGCCTCACGACGCTGGAGGAGGCGGTCGACCGCGCCGCGGTGAAGTACGACCGCGCGGGCGACCAGCACTACGACGTGGCCAGCGCCCTGATCAAGTCCATCCGCGGCTCGGATGTGGATGCGGCGCTGCACTATCTGGCCCGGATGATCGAGGCGGGTGAGGACCCGCGGTTCATCGCGCGGCGGCTGATGATCTCCGCGAGCGAGGACATCGGGCTCGCCGACCCGACCGCCCTGCAGACGGCGGTGGCCGCCGCCCAGGCGGTCGCGCTGATCGGCTTCCCCGAGGCGGCGCTGACCCTCGGCCACGCCACGGTGGCGCTGGCGCTGGCCCCGAAGTCCAACGCGGTCACGCGCGCGATAGGCGACGCCCTCGCCGACGTCCGCGCGGGGCTGGCCGGTCCGGTCCCGCCGCATCTGCGCGACGGCCACTACAAGGGCGCCGAAAAGCTCGGACACGCGCAGGGGTATCTCTACCCGCACGACCTGCCCGGGGGGATCGCGGCGCAGCAGTACGCGCCGGACAAGATCCACGGCAAGCGGTATTACGAGCCGACGCGGTACGGGGCGGAGGCGCGCTACGCGGACGTGGTGGAGCGAGTGCGCGCCCGCCTCCGCGGCGAACCCCCGCCCCCGCGCCCACCCCAGTCCGCGGCCGGGGAGCCCTCCGCGCCGCGTGCGGCGCAGCCCGCGACGGCGGAGCCCTCGCCCCCTGACCGCCCCGCGCCCACCGAGGGTTCCGCCCCGGCCGGTCCGGATGGAGCGGCACCTGGCGGCCCGGCTGCCGAGGGGGCGTCCTGACGGCACGTTCGGCGTCGGGTGTGGCTCGGCGGCTGCGGGGCTCCGTCCCGAGCGGGCGAGGCGTGGCGTCGGTTCGCGGGGAGGGGGCCCGGCTAGTCCGTCGCCGCCTCGAAAAGCGCGTGCATCGCGCGGCGGAGTTCGGAGATGCTCCGCACCGGCTCCGGGAAGTCGAAGCGCGCGTCGAAGGGGCTGCCGGGGGCGTCGGGGAAGCGGACGCGGAGGCCGAAGCGGTCCAGGGCCACGGGGATCGCGCGTCCGCGCGTGCCGCAGGCGCGGTCCGGGTGGTCGTCGAGGAGGGCGCACAGGCCGCGCATCTGGTCGCCGTGCGCCGCGTGCAGATGCTGCAGGAGTTCGGCCTCGTGCGGGGCGAGCGGGTCGGGTTCGGCCGTCGCGAAGTCCTCCGGGTCGACCGCGTCCGCGCCCCACAGGTCGTCCACGCACGCCTCGCCGACCTCCAGCCGCAGCAGCGCCCATCCGCCGCCGCCCCCGGCCAGCGCCTCGCCGATGCCGAGCAGGTCGCCGACCGGCCCGCCGCCGGGGGCCAGCAGGGCCGCGGCCGCCGCGCGGTCCCGGTCGCGTACGGGTGTGAGCCACCCGCCGACCCAGGCGCGCCCTCGGATCCGGTGGGCGACCGCGACCGGAGCGACGTCCGTGATCTCCATCACGCAGGTCACCTCGTCGTCCTGGGCGTAGGCCGCGGCGCGGGCGGCGGCCGAACCGCCCGGGACCAGCAGGAGCACATCACCGTCGGGGGAGACGGCGCGGGCGGCGGGGGCGTCGCCTCCGAGGCCGTCGACGGGCTCGATTCCGGGAATGGTGAGCGACGCCGTAGCCTTGGCTTCGACGAGAGTACGTACCCGCTCCGCCGCCGATGGCCGCGGAGCTTCTTCCCCGGGACGCGGCTGACCCTCCTCGGTGCTCTGAGCAGCGCTGGGCAGGGGGATCCCAGGTCGAAACATGCGTCCTCCTCGGCTAAGGTAAGGCTCACCTAACTTACATCGGAGGTCCGTTCCCCGTGAACCAGTCGCGTCCCAAGGTCAAGAAGTCGCGAGCGCTCGGCATCGCGCTGACCCCGAAGGCTGTCAAGTACTTCGAGGCTCGCCCCTACCCGCCGGGCGAGCACGGCCGTGGCCGCAAGCAGAACAGTGACTACAAGGTCCGGCTGCTGGAGAAGCAGCGTCTGCGCGCTCAGTACGACATCAGCGAGCGCCAGATGGCCCGCGCCTACGACCGCGCTCGCAAGGCCGGAGGCAAGACGGGCGAGGCCCTGGTCATCGAGCTTGAGCGCCGTCTGGACGCGCTCGTCCTGCGGTCCGGCCTGGCCCGCACCATCTACCAGTCCCGCCAGATGGTGGTCCACGGCCACATCGAGGTCAACGGCCGCAAGGTCGACAAGCCGTCCTTCCGGGTGCGCCCGGACGACGTGGTGATGGTCCGCGAGCGCAGCCGCAGCAAGCACCCCTTCCAGGTGGCGCGCGAGGGCGGCTATGCCCTGGACGGCGAGACCCCGCGCTACCTGCAGGTCAACCTGCAGGCCCTGGCCTTCCGCCTGGACCGGGACCCCAACCGCAAGGAGATCCCGGTGATCTGCGACGAGCAGCTGGTCGTCGAGTACTACGCCCGCTGAGCCGGCCGCACGGCCCCGGCCGTTCCGGCGTCAGCGCGTACACGCACCCCGCGGGTTCCCTTCGACATGGTCGACGGGGGCCCGTGAGGCGTTTTGGGCCGACCGTAATGCGGTTCGGGCAAGGGTGTCCGGCGCGATAAGGTCGATACCTGCCGCCCGTCTCGGTTGACGACTCACCCGCCCGTGACGGCGGCCGACGGACGACCTACCCACGACGAGCAGCAGCAGGGAGCGTGCAACGTGTCCGGTGGAGAGGTGGCCGGGATCCTCGTGGCCGTCTTCTGGGCGATCCTCGTGTCCTTCCTCGCCCTCGTACTGGTGAGGCTCGCGCAGACGCTCAAGGCCGCCACCAAGCTGGTGGCCGAGGTCACCGAGCAGGCGGTGCCGCTGCTCAGCGAGGCGTCCGCGACCGTGCGCTCCGCCAACACCCAGCTCGCCCGGGTCGACTCGATCGCGGCGGACGTACAGGAGGTCACCTCCAACGCCTCCGCGCTCTCCTCGACCGTCTCCTCGGCCTTCGGTGGACCACTGGTGAAGGTCGCCGCCTTCGGCTACGGCGTGCGGCGCGCGATCGGCCGCAAGGGGCAGCCGCACCCGGACGGCGAGACCACGCGCACCGTCGTCATCGGCAAGACCCTGCCGTCCGCCCGCCGGGGCGGCCGCCGCAACCGTGCATCGAAGGGCTGAGAGACCGGAATGTTCCGCCGTACGTTCTGGTTCACCACCGGGGTCGCAGCCGGTGTGTGGGCCACCACCAAGGTCAACCGCAAGCTCAACCAGCTGACCCCGGAGAGCCTGGCGGCGCGGGCCGCCGACCGGGCGGTGCTCGCCGGGCGGCGGATCAAGGTGTTCGCGCTCGACGTACGCGACGGCATGGCCGACCGCGAGGCGGCGCTCAAGGACGCCCTGGGCCTGAGCGCGGCGCCCGCGCATGACCCAAAGCAGCTGCCCGCCCAGCGCGGACGCGTCCAGCTCACGCAGAATTACTCGTACAACCACCCAAAAGCTGGAAATGAGGACCACTGATGGAGTCGGCTGAAATCCGCCGCCGCTGGCTGCGCTTCTTCGAAGAGCGCGGGCACACCGTCGTGCCTTCGGCGTCGCTCATCGCGGACGACCCGACGCTGCTGCTGGTCCCCGCGGGCATGGTTCCCTTCAAGCCGTATTTCCTCGGCGAGGTCAAGCCGCCCTTCGACCGTGCCGTCAGCGTGCAGAAGTGCGTGCGCACGCCGGACATCGAAGAGGTCGGCAAGACCACCCGCCACGGCACGTTCTTCCAGATGTGCGGCAACTTCTCCTTCGGCGACTACTTCAAAGAAGGCGCCATCAAGCTCGCCTGGGAGCTGCTGACCACCTCCGTCGAGGAGGGTGGCTACGGCCTGGAACCCGAGCGACTGTGGATCACCGTCTACAAGGAGGACGACGAGGCCGAGCGCATCTGGCGTGACGTCATCGGCGTCCCCGCCGAGCGCATCCAGCGGCTGGGCATGGGCCCGAACTTCTGGTCCATGGGCGTCCCCGGTCCCTGTGGCCCCTGCTCCGAGATCAACTACGACCGCGGCCCCGAGTTCGGCGTCGAGGGCGGCCCCGCCGTCAACGACGAGCGGTACGTGGAGATCTGGAACCTGGTCTTCATGCAGTACGAGCGGGGCGCGGGCGAGGGCAAGGAGGACTTCCCGATCCTCGGCGACCTGCCCTCCAAGAACATCGACACCGGTCTCGGCCTCGAGCGCCTCGCGATGATCCTGCAGGGCGTGCACAACATGTACGAGACCGACAACCTGCGCACCGTGATCGACAAGGCCACGGAGCTGACCGGCGTCGCCTACGGCGCGGGCCACGACTCCGATGTCTCGCTGCGCGTGGTCGCCGACCACATGCGCACCTCCGTGATGCTCATCGGCGACGGCGTCACCCCCGGCAACGAGGGCCGCGGCTATGTGCTGCGCCGCATCATGCGCCGCGCCATCCGCAACATGCGCATCCTGGGCGCCACCGAGCAGGTCGTGGGCGAGCTCGTCGACGTCGTCCTGAAGTCGATGGGCCAGCAGTACCCGGAGCTGCTGACCGACCGCAAGCGCATCGAGACGGTCGCCCTCGCCGAGGAGGCCGCCTTCCTGAAGACGCTGAAGGCCGGCACCAACATCCTCGACACCGCCGTCACCGACACCAGGGCCGCCGGCGGCACGGTGCTCGCCGGCGACAAGGCGTTCCTGCTCCACGACACCTGGGGCTTCCCGATCGACCTCACCCTCGAGATGGCCGCCGAGCAGGGCCTGACGGTGGACGAGGAGGGCTTCCGCCGCCTGATGAAGGAGCAGCGGGAGCGGGCCAAGGCCGACGCCAAGGCCAAGAAGACCGGCCACGCCGACCTGTCCGCCTACCGCGAGGTCGCCGACACCGCCGGCTCGACCGTCTTCACCGGCTACACCGACACCGAGGGCGAGTCCACCGTCGTCGGCCTGCTGGTCGACGGTCTGCCCTCGCCCGCCGCGACCGAGGGTGACGAGGTCGAGGTCGTCCTCGACCGCACCCCCTTCTACGCCGAGGGCGGCGGCCAGCTCGCCGACTCCGGCCGGATCCGGCTGGACTCCGGCGCCGTCGTCGAGGTGCGGGACGTCCAGCAGCCGGTGCCCGGGGTCAGCGTGCACAAGGGCACCGTCCAGGTCGGCGAGGTGACCGTGGGCTCCGGGGCGTACGCCCAGATCGACGTGAAGCGCCGGCGCGCCATCGCCCGCGCCCACAGCGCCACCCACCTCACCCACCAGGCGCTGCGTGACGCCCTGGGCCCGACCGCCGCCCAGGCCGGTTCGGAGAACTCGCCCGGCCGCTTCCGCTTCGACTTCGGCTCGCCGGCCGCCGTGCCCGGCGCGGTCCTCACCGACGTCGAGCAGAAGATCAACGAGGTCCTCTCCCGTGAGCTCGATGTCACCGCCGAGGTGATGAGCATGGAGGAGGCCAAGAAGCAGGGCGCCATCGCCGAGTTCGGCGAGAAGTACGGCGACCGGGTGCGCGTGGTGACCATCGGCGACTTCTCCAAGGAGCTGTGCGGCGGCACCCATGTGCACAACACCGCACAGCTGGGACTCGTGAAGCTGCTCGGCGAGTCCTCGATCGGCTCCGGCGTGCGCCGGGTCGAGGCCCTGGTCGGCGTGGACGCGTACAACTTCCTCGCCCGTGAGCACACCGTCGTCTCCCAGCTCACCGACCTGGTCAAGGGCCGGCCGGAGGAGCTGCCGGAGAAGATCTCCGGGATGCTGACCAAGCTCAAGGAGGCCGAGAAGGAGATCGAGCGGTTCCGCGCCGAGAAGGTACTGCAGGCCGCCGCCGGGCTGGCCGAAGGCGCCAAGGACGTACGGGGCGTGGCCCTGGTCACCGGCCGGGTGCCGGACGGCACGGCCGCCGACGACCTGCGCAAGCTGGTGCTGGATGTGCGCGGACGCATTCCGGGTGACCGCCCGGCCGTCGTCGCCCTGTTCTCCGTCGCGAACGGCCGCCCGGTGACCGTCATCGCCACCAACGAGGCCGCCCGCGAGCGCGGCATCAAGGCCGGCGACCTGGTCCGCGTCGCCGCCAAGACCCTCGGCGGCGGAGGCGGCGGCAAGCCGGACGTCGCCCAGGGCGGCGGCCAGAACCCGGCCGCCGTCGACGAGGCCGCGGCCGCCGTCGAGCGGCTTGTCGCGGAAGCCGCCTGACCGCCGTGCGACGCGGCAGGCGCATCGCGATCGACGTCGGGGACGCCCGGATCGGGGTCGCCTCGTGCGACCCCGACGGGATCCTCGCCACCCCGGTGGAGACCGTGCCGGGGCGGGACATCCCGGCTGCCCACAAGCGGCTGGCGGCCATCGTCGAGGAGTACGAGCCGATCGAGGTGGTGGTCGGCCTTCCCCGCTCGCTCAGCGGGCGGGAGGGGCCGGCCGCGGCCAAGGTGCGCACCTTCGCACGGGAACTGGCACGACGCGTCGCGCCGGTCCCCGTCCGGCTGGTCGACGAGCGTATGACGACCGTCACAGCGTCCCAGGGCCTGCGGGCCTCCGGTGTGACGTCCAAGAAAGGCCGTTCGGTGGTTGACCAGGCAGCCGCCGTCGTCATCCTCCAAAGCGCACTGGAGACCGAGCGTGCCTTGGGGCGGGCGCCGGGCGAGGCCGTCGAAGTGGTCATCTGATCGCGATACGGTAACGTTCCGCGCGGCCAAGGCAGCCGTCGCCTGGCGCATGAGACATGGGTGACACCTCGGCTGCCGCCGTGCGTCGCTAGGGGTTCGATGACTGACTACGGCCGGGGTACCGGCTCCCAACCGTGGGATCCTCAGGACCCGCTGTACGGGGATCAGGGATGGGGCGGTCACCAGACGGCGACCGGTCACGATCCGTACGCCCAAGAGGCCTACGCGCAGGACCCGTACGCCCAGCAGGGCTCCCACGGCCACGGCGGCTACAGCCAGGACCCTTACGCCCAGGACACCTACGCCCAGGACCCCTACGGCCAGGACACCTACGGCCAGGGCGGTCACCAGCAGGAGCAGTACTCCCAGCAGGGCTACGGGAACGACGGCTACGGCCACGAGGGCTACGGCCAGGACCCGTACGCCCAGGACCCGTACGCCCAGGACCCGTACGCCCACCAGCAGTACCCCCAGGGCTACCCGCAGGACACCCAGCAGCCGCAGCAGCACCAGCAGCAGCCCCACTGGGACGGCCACGACACCGGCGGCTACCCGCAGCAGCCTCACCACCCCCAGCAGCCCCAGCAGCCGTACGGCAACGGCGACTGGGACGGCTCCCAGGCTCCCCAGCCGCAGGAGCCCGTGGCCGAGCAGGCCAAGCACGACGAACCGGACGACGACCACCCCTTCTTCCGGGACGGCGACGGCGGAGGCGACATCCTCCGCGACGACCGAGCCGACCGCGGCCGCGCCGACGATGAGTACGACGACGAAGAAGACGCCGACGACGACGAGGGGCGCGGGCGCCGGAACAAGCCCCCCAAGCGCCGCAGCGGAGTCGCCTGCCTCTTCGTGACCGTGGTGCTGGTCGGCGTCGTCGGAGGAGGCGGCTACTTCGCCTACCAGTTCTGGCAGAGCCGCTTCGGCCCGGCGCCGGACTACTCGGGCGCGGGCAGCGGCGAGGCCCAGGTGGAGATCCCCGAGGGCACCGGCACCGCCGAGATCGGCAGCATCCTCGTCGACAAGGGTGTGGTCAAGAGCAGCGGCGCCTTCGTGGAGGCCGTGAAGGACAGTGGCAAATTCGTCCAGCCCGGGTCGTACACGCTGCGCAAGCACATGTCCGCGGCGGCGGCCGTGAAGCTGATGGTCGACCCGGCCAGCAGCAACGGCCTGATCGTCACGGAGGGCATGCGCAACGCGCAGATCTACGCCGCGATCGACAAGAAGATCGGCCTCAAGGCGGGCACGACCAAGAACGTCGCCATGAAAGAGGCCAAGAACCTCGGGCTGCCGGACTGGGCCGACGACAACCCCAAGATCAAGGATCCGCTGGAAGGGTTCCTCTACCCGTCCCGCTACAGCGTCGGCAAGGACGCCAAACCCGAGGACGTCCTGCGGAATATGGTCGCCCAGGCGAAGAAGAGCTACGCCAACTACGACCTCGAAGGCAAGTCCAAGGACCTGGGCCTCAAGTCGCCCCTGGAACTGGTCACCGTCGCCAGCCTGGTCCAGGCGGAGGGCGTCACCCACGACGACTTCCGCAAGATGGCCGAGGTGGTCTACAACCGGCTCGAACCCGGCAACACCGAGACCAACGGCAAGCTGGAATTCGACTCGACGTACAACTACATCAAGAACCAGAACAAGATCGATATCTCGCTTCAGGAGATCAAGAACTACGACAACCCCTACAACACGTACTTCTACCGGGGGCTGACGCCAGGGCCGATCGGGAACCCGGGGGAGGACGCGCTGAAGGCGGCCATGAACCCCACCGACGACGGCTGGTACTACTTCATCTCGCTCGACGGCAAAACGACCAAGTTCACCAAGACGTACGCCGAGCACCGGAAGCTCGCCGACCAGCTCGACAAACAGCTCGACGAGCAGCGCAAGAACGGCTGAGGAAAGAATGTCGCAAAACCGCAGGGCCGCGGTGCTCGGCTCGCCGATCGCCCACTCCCTGTCCCCGGTGCTGCACCGCGCCGCCTACGAGAAGCTGGGCCTGGCCGGGTGGGCCTACGACCGCCACGAGGTGGACGAGGCCGCGCTGCCCGGCTTCTTCGAGCGGCTGGACGCGACCGCCGGTGACCGCCCCTGGGCAGGGCTCTCCCTGACCATGCCGCTCAAGCGCGCGGTCATCCCGCTGCTCGACGGGATCAGCGACACGGCGGCGTCGGTGGAGGCGGTCAACACGGTCGTCTTCACCGACGACGGCCGCCGGATCGGCGACAACACCGATATCCCCGGCATGGTGGCGGCGCTGCGCGAGCGCGGTGTCGAGCGGGTGGCGGGCGCCGCCGTGCTGGGCGCCGGGGCCACGGCGTCCTCGGCCCTGGCCGCGCTGTCCCGTATCTGCGAGGGGGAGGTCACAGCGTACGTCCGCAGCGAGGCGCGGGCCGCGGAGATGCGGCAGTGGGGCGAGCGGCTCGGGGTGACGCTCCGTACGGCGGACTGGGCCGACGCGGCCGAGGCGTTCCGCGCGCCTTTGGTGATCGCCACCACCCCCGCGGGCACCACGGACGCGCTGGCCGCGACCGTCCCCGACCGTCCCGGCGCCCTCTTCGACGTGCTGTACGACCCGTGGCCGACCCGGCTCGCGGCCGCCTGGACGGCGGGTGGCGGCGCGGTCGTCAGCGGTCTTGACCTGCTGGTGCACCAGGCGGTGCTGCAGGTCGAGCTGATGACCGGACGGGCCCCCGCGCCCCTGGCCTCGATGCGCGAGGCGGGCGAAGCCGCCCTCGCCGGCCGCGCGCACTGATTTTCCGGCGCGCCCCCTGCTACCCCCGGCCGGGGCGCCCTCACTCCCGGTCCGCAGGCTGGACCGGCGCTCGTGGGCGTCCCCGGACGTGGGAGGATCGGAGGTGGCGGGCCGGGGCCGCGCTCCCCAGGCCATGCCGCCGTACGTCGAGGCGCGAGCATGAGGAGCACCGTTGAGCAGGTTGCGCTGGCTGACCGCGGGGGAGTCGCACGGCCCCGCACTCGTGGCGACGCTGGAGGGACTGCCCGCCGGTGTGCCGATCACCACCGACATGGTGGCGGACGCCCTCGCCCGCCGGCGGCTCGGCTACGGACGCGGCGCCCGGATGAAGTTCGAGCGCGACGAGGTCACCTTCCTCGGCGGCGTGCGGCACGGCCTCAGCCTCGGTTCCCCCGTGGCGATCATGGTCGGCAACACCGAGTGGCCGAAGTGGGAGCAGGTCATGGCGGCCGACCCGGTGGACCCGGAGGTCCTCGCCGGGCTGGCCCGTAACGCGCCGCTGACCCGGCCCCGCCCCGGCCACGCGGACCTGGCGGGCATGCAGAAGTACGGCTTCGACGAGGCCCGGCCGATCCTGGAGCGGGCCAGCGCCCGCGAGACCGCCGCGCGCGTCGCGCTCGGCACGGTCGCCCGCTCGTACCTCAAGGAGACGACCGGCATCGAGATCGTCTCGCACGTCGTGGAGCTGGCCGCGGCCAAGGCCCCGTACGGCGTGTACCCGACCCCCGCGGACGTGGAGCGGCTGGACGCCGACCCGGTGCGCTGTCTGGACGCGGACGCGAGCAAGGCGATGGTCGTCGAGATCGACCAGGCCCACAAGGACGGCGACACGCTCGGCGGCGTCGTCGAGGTGCTGGCGTACGGCGTGCCGGTGGGCCTCGGTTCGCATGTCCACTGGGACCGGCGGCTCGACGCGCGGCTGGCCGCCGCCCTGATGGGCATCCAGGCCATCAAGGGCGTCGAGGTCGGCGACGGCTTCGGCCTGGCCCGGGTGCCCGGCTCGAAGGCGCACGACGAGATCGTGCCGGGCGAGGACGGCATCAAGCGGGCCTCCGGCCGCTCCGGCGGCACCGAGGGCGGACTGACCACGGGCGAGCTGCTGCGGGTGCGCGCCGCGATGAAGCCGATCGCGACCGTGCCGCGAGCCCTGGCCACGGTCGACGTCACGACGGGCGAGCCGACCCAGGCCCACCACCAGCGCTCGGACGTGTGTGCGGTCCCGGCCGCGGGCATCGTCGCGGAGGCGATGGTGGCGCTGGTCCTCGCGGACGCCGTCGCGGAGAAGTTCGGCGGCGACTCGGTCACCGAGACCCGGCGCAACGTCAAGGGCTTCCTCGACAACCTGGCCATCAAGTGAGTGGCCAAGTGAGCGGCCCGGGGGCGGACAGGCCGGCGATCGTGCTGGTCGGGCCCATGGGCGTGGGGAAGAGCACCGTCGGGCGGGTGCTCGCCGAGCGGCTCGGCACCGGCTTCCGGGACACCGACAGCGACATCGTCGAGACGGCCGGCAAGCCGATCTCCGAGATCTTCATCGACGAGGGCGAGCCGCACTTCCGCGAGCTGGAGCGGCAGGCCGTGCGCGCCGCGGTCGCCGAGCACCGCGGGGTGCTGGCCCTCGGCGGCGGCGCGATCCTGGACGACTCCACCCGCGCCCTGCTGGCCGACCTGCCGGTCGTCTTCCTGGAGATGGGCGTCGCCGAGGCGGTCAAGCGCACCGGCCTCGACGCGCCGCGCCCGCTGCTCGCCGTCAACCCGCGGCAGCGCTGGCGTGAGCTCATGGAGCAGCGCCGTCCGCTGTACACCGAGGTGGCCCGCGCGGTCGTGTCGACCGAGGGCCGCCCCCCCGAGGACGTCGCGGACGCGGTCCTCGACGCACTGGAGCTGAAGGACGCATGAGCACGGACACACCCACCCGGATCCAGGTCGGCGGCACCGCGGGCAGCGAGCCGTACGAGGTCCTGGTCGGCCACCGGCTGCTCGGCGAGCTGCCCGGCCTCATCGGCACCGCTGCCCGCCCGTCTCCCACCACCACCCTCAACCGAGGCGCTACGCGCCATGGCCATGTTCAACGCGTCGCCGTGCTGCACCCCGAGGCGCTGGCCGAGACCGGCGAGGCCATCCGCCAGGACCTCCTCGGCCAGGGCTACGAGGCCATCGCGATCCAGCTGCCCAACGCGGAGGAGGCCAAGACCGCCGAGGTCGCCGCGTACTGCTGGAAGGCGCTCGGGCAGACCGGCTTCACCCGCAGCGATGTGATCATCGGCGTCGGCGGCGGCGCCTCCACCGACCTGGCGGGCTTCGTCGCCGCGACCTGGCTGCGCGGGGTGCGCTGGATCGCCGTGCCGACGACCGTGCTCGGCATGGTGGACGCGGCGGTCGGCGGGAAGACCGGCATCAACACCGCCGAGGGCAAGAACCTGGTCGGCGCCTTCCACCCGCCGACCGGGGTGCTGTGCGACCTGGCCGCGCTCGACTCGCTGCCGGTCCACGACTACGTCAGCGGCCTCGCCGAGATCATCAAGGCGGGCTTCATCGCCGACCCGGCGATCCTGGAGCTGATCGAGGCGGACCCGGAGGCGGCCCGCACCCCCGCGGGACCCCACACCGCCGAGCTCATCGAGCGCTCCATCCGGGTGAAGGCCGAGGTCGTCTCCTCGGACCTCAAGGAGGCGGGGCTGCGGGAGATCCTCAACTACGGCCACACCCTCGCCCACGCCATTGAGAAGAACGAGCGCTACAAGTGGCGGCACGGCGCGGCGGTCTCCGTCGGCATGGTCTTCGCCGCCGAACTGGGCCGCCTCGCCGGACGCCTGGACGACGCCACGGCCGACCGGCACCGCGCGGTCCTGGGCTCCGTCGGTCTGCCGCTGACCTACCGCGGCGACCAGTGGCCCCGGCTGCTGGAGACCATGAAGGTCGACAAGAAGTCCCGCGGCGACCTGCTGCGCTTCATCGTCCTCGACGGCCTGGCCAAGCCCGCGGTGCTGGAGGGCCCGGACCCGGCCGTGCTGCTCGCGGCGTACGGAGAGGTGTCCGCGTGACCCGGAAGGTGCTCGTCCTCAACGGCCCCAACCTGGGACGGCTCGGCAGCCGTGAGCCGGACGTCTACGGCGCGACCTCCTACGCCGGGCTGGTGGAGGAGTGCGCGAACCTCGGCGCCGAGCTGGGCTTCGAGGTGGACGTACGGGAGACCAACGACGAGGGCGAGATGATCCGCTGGCTGCACGAGGCGGCGGACGGCTCGATCCCGGTCGTCATCAACCCCGGTGCCTTCACGCACTACTCGTACGGCATGCGGGACGCGGCGGCGCAGCGCACCGCGCCGCTGGTCGAGGTGCATATCTCCAACCCGCACGCGCGGGAGGAGTTCCGTCACAACTCTGTCATCGCCGCGGTCGCCAGCGGCACCGTCGCCGGGTTCGGAATCGGGTCGTATCGCCTCGCATTGCGCGCTCTGGCGGGCGAATTGGCGGGATGACGGCGTTCGCTGGGCACACACCGTATTCCCCGGCCGTTCACACAGTGGCGGCCGGGGCGGGTACCGTTCGGTAGAACCGGCCTCACCGCCGCGTCTTCACGCGACAGTTGCCAGTCCAGACCGCCTGCACGAGACGGAGTGCCACCGGATGCAGCACTCAGTGGGAGCTCCGCTGCCACCGCCCCATCAGCCCGGGCAAGCCCCGGGCGCGGGCGGCGCCGGCTGGGCCCAGGGCACGAGCCACCACCCGGGCCCTCACCCGGCCCAGCACCCTGGCCCCCACCCGGCCCAGCACCCTGGCCCTCACCCTGTCCCTCCCGTCCCCCCGGCCCCGCTCCACCCGACGCCCGCCCCGCCGCCCATGGACCCGTCCGGGGCCACCGGCCACATCCAGCTTCCGCCCGGCGGCCCGGTGCCGCTGCCGCACCCGCCGACGGGTGGCGCGGCGGTGGCCGATGCCTCGCAGGCGGCGGTGGCGGTGCTGCTGATCGGCCCGGCCGGGGCGGGCAAGACGACCGTCGCCCGCCATTGGGCCGACCGCCGGCGGGTGCCGACCGCGCACATCAGCCTGGACGACGTCCGCGAGTGGGTCAGGTCCGGTTTCGCGAACCCGCAGTCGGGGTGGAACGAGAACTCCGAGGCGCAGTATCGTCTCGCCCGCCGCACCTGCGGCTTCGCCGCGCGTAACTTCCTGGCCAACGGGATCTCCTGCATCCTGGACGACGCCGTCTTCCCGGACCGCCCGGTCGTGGGCCTCGGCGGCTGGAAGCGCCACGTCGGCCCCGGCCTGCTGCCGGTCGTGGTGCTTCCGGGCCTCGAGGTCGTCCTGGAGCGGAACGCGGCCCGCAGCGGCAACCGCCGGCTGAGCGACGAGGAAGTGGCCCGGATCCACGGCCGGATGGCCGGCTGGTACGGCTCCGGTCTGCCGATCATCGACAACTCCACGTACGACGTGGAGACCACCGCGCGGATGCTCGACGAGGTGGTGGTCCGCAGCATCGCGAGTCCCCCCAGCTGGTAACGGGTAAGGGGGAGGCTCCACAAGGGGCAGGCTCCATCCCCATTCGGGTCGCTCGACCGGCCGTCGAGGGCTCTCCTGCGTAGGCTCGGGAGCATGTCCCAGGCGTACGCGGCCCGACGTGCCCGGCTGCACGAACAGTGCGCGGCGGCGGGCGGCGAGGCCGCGCTGGTCTCCAGACCCGCCAATGTGCGCTATCTGTGCGGCTGCGGAGTGCCGCCCGGTGCTGTGCTGCTGCTGGGGCCGGTCCAGGACGTGCTGGTGGCGCCCCTGACGCCGTTCTGGGAGCCGCTGCCCGGTGGCTCGCGCCACCCCGAGCACCTGCGGATCCTCGTGCTGCCCGGCCAGGACGGGGACCCGGCCGTGGCCGCCGCGGACCTGGCCGCCGCGGACGGCGCCGAGTCGCTGGCCGTCGAGGAGCACCATCTGACCGTCGCCCGCCACCGGGCGCTCGCCGCGGCCGCCCCCCGGCTGCGCCTGGTGGACCTGGCCCGGGCCGTGGAGCAGCTGCGGCTGGTCAAGGACGATGAGGAGATCTCCTGTCTGCGGATCGCCGCCGAGCTCGCCGACCAGGCGCTCGGCGAGCTGCTGGAGTCGATCCTGGTCGGCCGGACCGAGCGGCATCTGGCGCTGGAACTGGAGCGACGGCTGGTGGATCACGGCGCGGACGGCCCGGCCTTCCCCACCGTCGTGGCCACCGGGCCGAACTCGGGCCGGGCCGGGCACACGCCCACCGACCGGAGGGTCGAGGAGGGCGACTTTCTCACCATCGGCCTGGGCGCCGACTACCGCGGCTACCGCTGCGAGGTGGGGCGTACGTTTGTCATCGGCCCGTCTCCCGCCACCTGGCAGGTGGAGCTGTACGACGCGGTTTTCGCGGCGCAGCGGGCCGGGCGGGAGGCGCTGGTACCCGGCGCGGCCTGCCGGGATGTGGACCGCGCGACCCGGCAGGTGCTGGACTCCGCGGGGTTCGGAGAGGGGCTGGGACCGTGGATGGGACACGGCGTGGGCCTGGAAATCGACGAGGACCCTCGGCTCGCACCCTCGGCCATGGGTAAACTGGACGCTTGTGTGCCGGTCACTGTCGAACCGGGGGTCCACCTCCCGGGCCGGGGCGGTGTCCGGATCGATGACACGCTCGTCGTCCGCTCCGAGGCGGACGGCGGACCCGAGCTACTCACCATCACGACCAAGGAGCTGCTCGCGCTCTGACTCTGGCGCGTCGCATCTTTCTGGTTTCCACCAGCTGTAGTCCAGGAGATCCCGCAACCGTGGCATCCACGAACGACCTCAAGAATGGCCTGGTGCTCAAGCTCGACGGGGGCCAGCTCTGGTCCGTCGTCGAGTTCCAGCACGTCAAGCCCGGCAAGGGCCCTGCTTTCGTCCGCACCAAGCTCAAGAACGTGCTGTCCGGCAAGGTGGTCGACAAGACCTTCAACGCCGGCGTGAAGGTCGAGACGGCCAATGTCGACAAGCGTGGCATGCAGTTCTCGTACAAGGACGGCGAGAGCTTCGTGTTCATGGACATGGACACCTTCGACCAGATCTACATCAGCCCCGAGGTCGTCGGCGACAACGCCCGGTACCTGCTCGAGGGCTTCGAGGCCGTCGTGGCGATGTACGAGGGCAACCCGCTGTACGTCGAGCTGCCGGCCGCGGTCGAGCTGGTGATCGAGTACACCGAGCCGGGAGTCCAGGGCGACCGCTCCACCGGCGGCACCAAGCCCGCCAAGCTGGAGACCGGCTACGAGATCGGCGTCCCGCTGTTCATCACCACCGGTGAGAAGATCAAGGTCGACACCCGTTCCGGTGAGTACCTCGGTCGGGTGAACAGCTAACCGTGGCTGCCCGCAACAAGGCCCGTAAGCGTGCCTTCCAGATCCTTTTCGAGGCCGACCAGCGTGGTACCTCCGTGCGGACGGTCCTCGCGGACTGGATCCGGCACGCCCGGACCGACGATCGGCAGCCGCCGGTCAGCGAATACACGATGCAGCTCGTCGAGGGGTACGCCCGGCACACGGACCGGATCGACGAGCTGATCTCCACCTATGCGGTGGGCTGGACGCTGGACCGGATGCCGGTCGTCGACCGGAACATCCTGCGGCTCGGCGCCTACGAGCTGGTGTGGGAGGACGAGACGCCCGACGCCGTCGTGATCGACGAGGCGGTGCAGCTCGCCAAGGAGTTCTCCACCGATGACTCGCCGGCCTTCGTCAACGGGCTCCTCGGCCGCTTCAAGGAGCTGAAGCCGAGCCTGCGCCGGGACCAGCAGCCGACCACGGAACCTTAAGCGCACAAAGCCGCCGGGGGCGGTGGAACCACTCGGTTCCACCGCCCCCGGCGGCACGTTTCTGCTGGTCGTTGTCGCTCTCAAGAGGCCTCGCGCGGCGTCAGACGTCCTCGTGCTGGACCGCCCGGCGCGCATCCGCGCCCAGCACGCCCCAGCTGATCAGCTGCTCGGTGAGCACCGAAGGCGACTGGTCGTAGATCACGGCGAGGGTGCGCAGATCGTCCTGGCGGATCGACAGCACCTTGCCGTTGTAATCCCCGCGCTGGCTCTGGATCGTGGCGGCATACCGCTGCAGCGGCCCCGCCTTCTCGACCGGCACATGGGCCAGCCGCTCGAGGTCCAGCACCAGCTTCGGCGGCGGCTCCGCGGCCCCGGCCGGGCTGGTGCCCGGAAGCAGCTCCTGGACCGGGACGCCGTAGAAGTCTGCCAACTCGGCGAGGCGCTGCACGGTCACGGCACGGTCCCCGCGCTCGTACGAGCCGACCACGACGGCCTTCCAGCGGCCCTGGGACTTCTCCTCGACACCATGGAGGGAGAGGCCCTGCTGGGTGCGGATGGCACGGAGCTTGGCTCCGAGCTGTTTGGCGTATTCGCTGGACATAAAGCTCCCCGGACGAAGACTGGTAACTCACTGTGAGGTTACGCAGCGTAATCTCCATTCGTCAAGCCGAACGGGTCGCAGGGGGCCTCCGCCAGGGGCGATGCCGGGTCGGCCCGCCGCCCCTGCTACTGTGAATGGCGCAATTCCGACGTCCTTTAAGGTCCGTCCCGTGAGGCGGAGAAGGGGGTCCGTTTCGTATGGACGCACATACCACTGACGTGGCCGCCGCGGCGCGTTCCGTGCTCGAGGCACCGGACATCGCCCGCGTTTTGACCCGCATCGCCCACGAGATCGTCGAGCGCGCCAAGGGCGCCGACGACGTAGTGCTCCTCGGCATCCCGACCCGCGGTGTGCACCTCGCCCGGAGGCTGGCCACGCGGCTCGAGGAGATCACCGGCAAGGCGCCCGGACAGCTGCCGGTCGGCTCGCTCGACATCACCATGTACCGCGACGACCTGAGGCTGCGCCCGGCCCGCGCGCTCGCCCGCACCGACATCCCAGGCGACGGCATCGACGGCCGTCTGGTGGTGCTGGTCGACGACGTGCTGTTCTCGGGCCGCACCATCCGCGCCGCCCTCGACGCCCTGGGCGACATCGGCCGGCCGCGCGCGGTCCAGCTCGCGGTCCTGGTCGACCGCGGCCACCGCGAGCTGCCGATCCGCGCCGACTACGTCGGCAAGAACCTCCCCACGTCGCTGCGGGAGACGGTCAAGGTCCAGCTCACCGAGGAGGACGGCCGCGACAGCGTGCTCCTCGGCTTGCGCGGGACCGCCCCCGCGGACGGGCAGTAACCCCGGCGGAGCCGTCGCGGCACGAACCACGGCCCCACGGCCGCCCGCGGACGTAACCGGAGCCCCGGTGACCGCCGCGGGCCCGGTACGCCGGCCACGACGACGCCCCCGCCTGCCCGCTGCACGCCTGAACATCTCCCTCACTCACGGAGCAACCGGATGAAGCGCCACCTCATCTCGGCCGCCGATCTCACGCGCGACGACGCCGTCCTGATCCTCGACACCGCCGAGGAGCTGGCCCGTATCGCCGACCGGCCGATCAAGAAACTGCCGACCCTGCGCGGCCGCACCGTCGTCAACCTCTTCTTCGAGGACTCCACCCGTACCCGCATCTCGTTCGAGGCGGCCGCCAAGCGGCTGTCCGCCGACGTCATCAACTTCTCCGCCAAGGGCTCCTCGGTCTCCAAGGGCGAGTCCCTGAAGGACACCGCGCTCACCCTGGAGGCGATGGGCGCCGACGCCGTTGTCATCCGCCACCACGACTCCGGGGCCCCGCACCGGCTGGCCACCTCCGGCTGGATCGGCGGCTCGGTCGTCAACGCCGGGGACGGCACCCACGAGCACCCCACCCAGGCGCTGCTGGACGCCTTCACCATGCGCCGCCATCTGACCTCGGGCACCGGGCAGGACCTGGCGGGCCGCCGGATCACGATCGTCGGCGACATCCTGCACAGCCGGGTCGCCCGCTCCAACGTGCATCTGCTGTCCACCCTGGGCGCCGAGGTGACCCTGGTCGCCCCGCCGACCCTGGTGCCCTTCGCCGTCGAGAGCTGGCCGTGCGAGGTCTCGTACGACCTCGACGCGGTCATCGGCAAGTCCGACGCCGTGATGATGCTGCGCGTCCAGCGCGAGCGCATGCACGCCGCCTTCTTCCCCACCGAGCGCGAGTACGCGCGCCGGTACGGGCTCGACGGCGACCGGATGGCCCGCATGCCCGAGCACGCCATCGTCATGCACCCCGGCCCCATGAACCGCGGCATGGAGATCACCGCCGAGGTCGCGGACTCCGACCGCTGCACCGCCGTCGAGCAGGTCGCCAACGGTGTCTCGATCCGCATGGCCGTCCTGTACCTGCTGCTCGGCGGGAACGAGCCCGCCGTCGCCACGTCCCGCACCGAGGAGAACAACTGACCATGAGCGACACCCACAAGACCCTCCTCCGCGGCGCGAAGGTCCTCGGCGGTGAGCCGCGGGACGTGCTGATCGAGGGCGAGCGGATCGCCGCGGTCGGCACCGGCATCGACGCGGGCGAGGCCACTGTGATCGACGCAGAGGGGCAGATCCTGCTGCCCGGCCTGGTCGACCTCCACACCCATCTGCGCGAGCCCGGCCGCGAGGATTCCGAGACCGTCCTCACCGGCACCCGCGCGGCCGCCTCCGGCGGCTACACCGCCGTCCACGCCATGGCCAACACCTTCCCGGTCGCCGACACCGCGGGCGTCGTCGAGCAGGTGTGGCGGCTGGGCAAGGAGTCCGGCTACTGCGATGTGCAGCCCATCGGCGCCGTCACCGTCGGCCTGGAGGGCAAGAAGCTCGCCGAGCTGGGCGCCATGCACGACTCCGCCGCGGGCGTGCGGGTCTTCTCCGACGACGGCAAGTGCGTGGACGACGCCGTGATCATGCGCCGCGCCCTGGAGTACGTGAAGGCCTTCGACGGCGTCATCGCCCAGCACGCCCAGGAGCCGCGGCTGACCGAGGGCGCCCAGATGAACGAGGGCGTGGTCTCCGCCGAGCTCGGGCTCGGCGGCTGGCCGGCCGTCGCCGAGGAGTCGATCATCGCCCGCGATGTGCTGCTCGCCGCCCACGTCGGCTCCCGGGTGCACATCTGCCACCTGTCCACCGCGGGCTCGGTCGAGATCGTCCGCTGGGCCAAGTCCAAGGGGTGGAACGTCACCGCCGAGGTCACCCCGCACCACCTGCTGCTCACCGACGAGCTCGTACGCTCCTACAACCCCGTCTACAAGGTGAACCCGCCGCTGCGCACCGAGGCCGACGTCATGGCGCTGCGCGAGGCGCTGGCCGACGGCACCATCGACTGCGTCGCCACCGACCACGCCCCGCACCCGCACGAGGACAAGGACTGCGAGTGGGGCGCGGCGGCCATGGGCATGGTCGGCCTGGAGACCGCGCTCTCCGTCGTCCAGCACACCATGGTCGACACCGGCCTGCTGGACTGGGCGGGTGTCGCCGACCGGATGTCGCACCGCCCGTCGGCCATCGGCCGCCTGGCCGGTCACGGGCGTCCCATCGCCCCGGGGGAGCCCGCCAACCTCACCCTCCTCGACTCCGCATACCGTGGTGTAGTGAACCCCGCGGGCTTCGCCTCCCGCAGCCGCAACACCCCCTACGAGGGCCGTGAACTGCCGGGCCGAGTGACGTACACCTTCCTGCGGGGCCGGGCGACGGTCGTGGACGGGAAACTGGCGTGACACCTCTGAGCAGTCTGAGCAGCCTGACCAATCCGGTGGCGGGCCCCCTGGTGGGCCTGGCGGCGGAGCAGAAGTCGCAGGACGTGACGGACTGGGCCGCGCGCGCCGGCTGGGTCGTGGGCCTGCTGCTCGTCATCGCGCTCGTCTACTGGCTGATGCGCGAGGGGTGGAAGTGGCGGGGCACGCTCCAGGGCGATCTGCCCGAGCTGCCCCAGGTCCCGGACCCGGCCGAGCTCGGGCCCGCCCGGCTGAACCCCGCCCGGCTTTGCCTGTCCGGCCGCTACCACGGCTCGACCACGGCCGGGCAGTGGCTCGACCGGATCGTCGCCCAGGGCCTGGGCACCCGCAGCCGCGCCGAGCTCACCCTGACCGAGCAGGGCCTGGCCGTCGTACGCCCCGGGGCGCGCGACTTCTTCATCCCGGCCGCGAGCCTTCGCGGCGCCCGGCTCGACAAGGGCATCGCCGGCAAGGTCCTCGCCGAGGGCGGCCTGCTGGTGATCACCTGGCAGCTGGGCGACCGCCTGATCGACTCCGGCTTCCGCTCCGACCACGCGGCCGAGCACAGCGTCTGGATCGAAGCCGTGGGACGGCTCACATCAGGCACTGTGCCCGCCAAGACGCAATCCGAAGACACGGAAGGCGCACGTTGACCTCCTCCCCACCGCAGGGGCGGGGACGCCCCCAGTCGCCCAGGGGCTCTTCCTGCTTCACAGCCGACAGCCCCCGGGACGAACCCAAGACGAGGTCTTACATCAGCTCCACAGGCCGTAACCGCCAGCCCGGCGGCCACTACGGAACGTACCAGCCGGGAGGAAACCCGATGCCCGGATTCATGAAGAATCCCCAAATTCCCGCCATCCTCGTCCTGGAGGACGGCCGCACCTTCCGTGGCCGCGCCTACGGGGCCGTGGGGGAGACCTTCGGCGAGGCGGTGTTCTCCACCGGCATGACCGGCTACCAGGAGACCCTGACCGATCCCTCGTACCACCGCCAGGTCGTCGTCATGACCGCCCCGCACGTCGGCAACACCGGCGTCAACGACGAGGACCCGGAGTCGAAGCGGATCTGGGTCTCGGGCTATGTGGTCCGTGACCCCGCCCGGGTGCCCTCCAGCTGGCGCTCGCGCCGCTCCCTGGACGAGGAGCTGGCAGCCCAGGGCGTGGTCGGCATCAGCGGTATCGACACCCGCGCCCTCACCCGCCATCTGCGCGAGCGCGGCGCCATGCGCGTCGGCATCTTCTCCGGGCAGGAGATCGCCGACGAGGCCGCGCTGCTGGCCAAGGTGCGGGCCGTGCCCGAGATGAAGGGCGCGGACCTCAGCGGTGAGGTCGCCACCACGGAGCGTTATGTCGTCCCCGCGATCGGCACCAAGCGGTTCACCGTCGCCGCGGTCGACCTCGGCATCAAGGGCATGACCCCGCACCGGATGGCCGAGCGCGGCATCGAGGTGCACGTCCTGCCCGCGACCGCCACGGTCGAAGACGTCTACGCGGTGAACCCGGACGGGGTGTTCTTCTCCAACGGGCCGGGCGACCCGGCCACCGCCGACCACCCGGTCTCCGTGATGCGGGCGGTCCTGGAGCGCTCCACCCCGCTGTTCGGCATCTGCTTCGGCAACCAGATCCTCGGCCGCGCGCTGGGCTTCGGCACGTACAAGCTGAAGTACGGCCACCGGGGCATCAACCAGCCGGTGCAGGACCGGACCACCGGAAAGGTGGAGGTCACCGCGCACAACCACGGCTTCGCCGTCGACGCCCCGCTGGACAGGCCTTCCGACACCCCCTACGGGCGGGTCGAGGTCTCCCACGTGTGCCTCAACGACAACGTGGTCGAGGGCCTCCGGCTGCTCGACCGTCCCGCGTTCAGCGTCCAGTACCACCCCGAGGCCGCCGCCGGCCCGCACGACGCGGCCTACCTGTTCGACCGTTTTGTCTCCCTGATGGAGGGCCAGCGTGCCTAAGCGCACCGACATCCAGTCCGTTCTGGTCATCGGCTCCGGCCCGATCGTCATCGGCCAGGCCGCCGAATTCGACTACTCCGGCACCCAGGCCTGCCGCGTCCTCAAGGCGGAGGGGCTGCGGGTCGTCCTGGTCAACTCCAACCCGGCCACGATCATGACCGACCCGGAGATCGCCGACGCGACGTACGTCGAGCCGATCACCCCGGAGTTCGTCGAGAAGATCATCGCCAAGGAGCGCCCCGACGCGCTGCTGCCCACCCTCGGCGGGCAGACCGCGCTCAACACCGCGATCTCCCTCCACGAGGCGGGCACGCTCGAGAAGTACGGCGTCGAGCTGATCGGCGCCAACGTCGAGGCCATCCACAAGGGCGAGGACCGCGACCGGTTCAAGGACGTCGTGGAGGCCGTCCGCGCCAAGATCGGCCACGGCGAGTCCGCCCGCTCGGTCATCTGCCACTCCATGGACGACGTCCTCGCGGGCGTCGACGAGCTCGGCGGCTACCCCGTCGTCGTGCGCCCCTCCTTCACCATGGGCGGCGCCGGCTCCGGCTTCGCCCACGACGAGGAGGAGCTGCGCCGCATCGCCGGCCAGGGTCTGACCCTCTCGCCCACCACCGAGGTGCTCCTGGAGGAGTCCATCCTCGGCTGGAAGGAGTACGAGCTGGAGCTGATGCGCGACAAGCACGACAACGTCGTGGTCGTCTGCTCCATCGAGAACTTCGACCCGATGGGCGTGCACACCGGCGACTCGATCACCGTCGCGCCCGCGATGACGCTCACCGACCGCGAGTACCAGGTCCTGCGCGACATCGGCATCGCCGTCATCCGTGAGGTCGGCGTCGACACCGGCGGCTGCAACATCCAGTTCGCGGTCAACCCCGCCGACGGCCGGGTCATCGTCATCGAGATGAACCCGCGCGTCTCGCGCTCCTCCGCCCTGGCCTCCAAGGCGACCGGCTTCCCGATCGCCAAGATCGCGGCCAAGCTCGCCGTCGGCTACACCCTCGACGAGATCCCGAACGACATCACGCGGGAGACCCCGGCCTCCTTCGAGCCGACGCTCGACTACGTGGTCGTCAAGGCCCCGCGGTTCGCCTTCGAGAAGTTCCCGAGCGCCGACTCCACCCTCACCACCACCATGAAGTCGGTCGGTGAGGCCATGGCGATCGGCCGTAACTTCACCGAGGCGCTGCAGAAGGCGCTGCGCTCGCTGGAGAAGAAGGGCAGCCAGTTCTCCTTCGTGGGCGAGACCGGCGACAAGGCCGCCCTGCTGGAGGAGGCCCAGCGCCCGACCGACGGCCGGATCAACACGGTCATGGGGGCCATCCGCGCGGGTGCCACGCAGGAAGAGGTCTTCGAGGCCACGAAGATCGACCCGTGGTTCGTCGACCAGCTCTTCCTGATCAAGGAGATCGCCGACGAGCTCGCGGCCGTCGAGAAGCTGGAGCCGGAGCTGCTCGCCGAGGCCAAGCGGCACGGCTTCTCCGACGCCCAGATCGCCGCCATCCGCTCGCTGCGCGAGGACGTGGTCCGCGAGGTGCGGCATGCGCTGGGGGTGCGGCCCGTCTACAAGACCGTGGACACCTGCGCCGCCGAGTTCGCCGCCCAGACCCCGTACTTCTACTCCTCCTACGACGAGGAGTCCGAGGTCGCGCCGCGCGAGAAGCCCGCCGTGATCATCCTGGGCTCGGGCCCCAACCGGATCGGCCAGGGCATCGAGTTCGACTACTCGTGTGTGCACGCCTCCTTCGCGCTGCACGACGCGGGCTACGAGACCGTCATGGTCAACTGCAACCCGGAGACCGTCTCCACCGACTACGACACCTCCGACCGGCTCTACTTCGAGCCGCTCACCCTGGAGGACGTGCTGGAGATCGTCCACGCCGAGCAGCAGGCGGGCCCGGTCGCGGGCGTCATCGTCCAGCTCGGCGGCCAGACCCCGCTGGGCCTGGCCCAGGCGCTCAAGGACAACGGCGTGCCGATCGTCGGCACCTCGCCCGAGGCGATCAACCTCGCCGAGGAGCGCGGCGCCTTCGGCCGGGTGCTGACCGAGGCCGGGCTGCCCGCGCCCAAGTACGGCACCGCCTTCTCCTTCGACGAGGCCAAGGGCATCGCCGCCGAGATCGGCTACCCGGTCATGGTCCGCCCCTCGTACGTCCTGGGCGGCCGCGGCATGGAGATCGTCTACGACGAGCCCTCCCTGGCGGCCTACCTGGAGCGGCACGCCGGGCTGATCTCCGAGCACCCGGTCCTCATCGACCGCTTCCTCGACGACGCCATCGAGATCGACGTGGACGCGCTCTACGACGGCCACGAGCTCTACCTCGGCGGCGTCATGGAGCACATCGAGGAGGCCGGCATCCACTCCGGCGACTCGGCCTGCGCCCTGCCCCCGATCACCCTCGGCGGCTTCGACATCAAGCGGCTGCGGGCCTCCACCGAGGCCATCGCGCGCGGCGTCGGGGTGCGCGGCCTGATCAACATCCAGTTCGCCATGGCCGGGGACATTCTCTACGTACTGGAGGCGAACCCGCGCGCCTCCCGCACGGTCCCCTTCACCTCCAAGGCCACCGCCGTGCCGCTCGCCAAGGCCGCCGCCCGCATCTCGCTGGGCACGACCATCGCCGAGCTGCGCGCCGAGGGCCTGCTGCCGAGCGACGGCGACGGCGGGGAGCTCCCGCTGGACGCGCCGATCTCCGTCAAGGAGGCCGTGATGCCGTGGAGCCGGTTCCGCGACGCGTCGGGGCGCGGCGTGGACACCGTCCTCGGCCCGGAGATGCGCTCCACCGGCGAGGTCATGGGCATCGACTCGGTCTTCGGCGCGGCGTACGCCAAGTCGCAGGCCGGGGCGTACGGGGCGCTGCCCACCAAGGGCCGCGCGTTCGTGTCCGTCGCCAACCGCGACAAGCGCTCGATGATCTTCCCGGCCCGTGAGCTGGTCGCCCTCGGCTTCGAGCTGCTGGCCACCTCCGGCACCGCCGAGGTGCTCAAGCGCAACGGCATCAACGCGACCGTGGTGCGCAAGCAGAGCGAGGGCGAGGGCCCGGGCGGCGAGAAGACCATCGTCCAGCTCATCCACGCCGGCGAGGTCGACCTGATCGTCAACACCCCCTACGGCACCGGCGGCCGCCTCGACGGCTACGACATCCGTACGGCGGCCGTGGCCCGCGGCATCCCCTGCCTGACCACGGTCCAGGCCCTCGCGGCCGCCGTGCAGGGCGTCGAGGCGCTCGGCCGGGGCGCGGTCGGCGTCCGGTCCCTGCAGGAGCACGCGGAGCACCTGACCGCGGCCCGCGCGCGGTAGCGGCGGGAGGGGGACGCCGGGGCCGTACGCCCCGGCGTCCCCCTCGCCTCGGAGCGCCCCACTGTCCCCTCCCGCGCCTCTGCGGCGCCTCTCCAGTGTGTTCCCGCCGCGCGGGACGCGCAGAAAGCCCGCCATGTATCAGCTCTTCTTCCGTCTCGTCTTCCGCCATATGGATCCCGAGCGGGCGCACCACCTGGCCTTCTCCTGGATCCGGCTCGCCGCCCGCGTGCCGGTCCTGCGGACCTTCGTCGCGGCCCTCCTCGCGCCGCGCCACCGGGCGCTGCGCACCGAGGCGCTCGGCCTGCGCATGCACGGACCCTTCGGGCTCGCGGCCGGATTCGACAAGAACGCGGTGGGCATCGACGGTATGGCCATGGTCGGCTTCGACCATGTCGAGATCGGCACCGTCACCGCCCAGCCGCAGCCCGGCAACCCCAAGAAGCGGCTCTTCCGCCTGGTCGCGGACCGGGCGCTGATCAACCGCATGGGCTTCAACAACGAGGGCTCGGCGGCGGTGGCCGCCCGCCTCGCGGCCCGCCGCGCCGGCCGCCCGGCCTTCCGGACCACGGTCGGCGTCAACATCGGGAAGACCAAGGTCGTCCCGGAGGCGGAAGCCGTCGCCGACTATGTGACATCCACCGAGCGGCTGGCCGGCTACGCCGACTACCTCGTCGTCAACGTGTCCTCGCCCAACACCCCCGGGCTGCGAGACCTCCAGGCCGTGGACCAGCTGCGGCCCCTGCTGAGCGCCGTGCGCGAGGCCGCGGACCGCACGGTGGCCGGCCGCCGGGTGCCGCTCCTGGTCAAGATCGCGCCCGACCTCGCCGACGAGGACGTGGACGCGGTCGCCGACCTCGCGGTCGAGCTGGGCCTGGACGGCATCATCGCCACCAACACCACCATCGCCCGCGACGGCCTCGGCCTCGCCTCAGGCCCGGCACTCACCGCCGAGACCGGCGGCCTGTCGGGGGCGCCGCTGCGAGCCCGCTCCCTGGAGGTGCTGCGCCGCCTGTACGCCCGGGTCGGCGACCGGATCACGCTGGTGGGAGTCGGCGGGATCGAGACCGCCGACGACGCCTGGGAGCGGATCCTGGCCGGGGCCACGCTGATCCAGGGCTACAGCGGCTTCATCTACGAGGGCCCGTTCTGGAGCCGCCGCGTCCACCGCGGCCTCGCGGCCCGGCTCGCGGCGAGCCCGTACGCCACGCTCGCCGACGCGGTCGGCGCCGAGGCCCACAAGCCCGATGAGGCTGACAAGGAGAACGCATGACCCCCTTCGGTGCGCGCCTGCGCCACGCCATGGACGCCCGCGGCCCGCTGTGCGTCGGCATCGACCCGCACGCCTCGCTGCTCGCCGACTGGGGGCTCGGGGACGACATCGCGGGCCTGGAGCGGTTCACCCGTACGGTCGTCGACGTGCTCGCCGAGCGGGTCGCGGTCCTCAAGCCGCAGTCCGCGTTCTTCGAGCGCTTCGGCTCGCGCGGTATCGCGGTGCTGGAGCGGGCCGTCGCGGACGCCCGGGCCGCCGGGGCGCTGGTGCTCATGGACGCCAAGCGCGGCGACATCGGCTCCACGATGGCCGCGTACGCCTCCGCGTACCTGGACCCGGGCAGCCCGCTGTTCTCGGACGCCGTCACCGTCAGCCCGTATCTGGGGTTCGGCTCGCTGCGCCCGGCGCTGGACGCGGCGCGGGCGAGCGGGTCGGGGGTGTTCGTGCTGGCGCTGACCTCCAACCCGGAGGGCGCCGAGGTGCAGCACGCGGTACGGGCCGACGGGGCCTCGGTCGCCGCCACGGTGCTGGATCACCTCAGGGCGGAGAACGCGGAGGAGGCCCGCGCGGGCGACCTCGGCTCCTACGGCGCGGTCGTCGGCGCGACGCTGGGGGGCGCGGCGGGGGAGGCCGGGGCGGATCTGGCGATCGGCGGGCCACTGCTGGCTCCGGGCATCGGCGCCCAGGGCGCGACGCCCGCGGACCTTCCGGGGGTCTTCGGCGCGGCGGTGCGGAATGTGGTCCCGAGCGTCAGTCGGGGGGTGCTTCGGCACGGCCCGGACCCGGCTTCGCTGGCCTCTGCGGCGCTCCGAATGGCTGATCAAGTGCGCGCTGTGGCCGAATAAGCGGGTTATTTTGCCCCTAAATGTCCAAGTCGAGAGAGTCTGACCAGGACTTTTCGTCTGTTCTCGCTGACTGGAGCGGGATCGGCCGCTAGTCTCCGATCAGAGCCAGCGCGCAGCTGCGTTGCGCGTTGCTCCCCAGGTGAGGGGCGACTAGGTTCCTCACCGGTCCGTATCCGACAGTTCGACATCCGAGGTGACGTAGGCGTGGCTCTTCCGCCCCTTACCCCTGAACAGCGCGCAGCCGCGCTCGAAAAGGCCGCCGCGGCTCGCCGGGAGCGCGCCGAGGTCAAGAATCGACTCAAGCACTCCGGCGCTTCCCTGCACGAGGTCATCAAGCAGGGCCAGGAGAACGATGTCATCGGCAAGATGAAGGTGTCCGCTCTCCTGGAGTCCCTGCCTGGCGTCGGCAAGGTCCGCGCCAAGCAGATCATGGAGCGGCTCGGCATCTCCGAGAGCCGTCGTGTCCGCGGTCTGGGCTCCAACCAGATCGCATCGCTTGAGCGTGAGTTCGGCGGCGCCGCCGGCTGACGTTTCCAGGCACTCCGGGGAACCTGGATAATCGCTGCATGGCAGCACACTCCCGGGGGGCGACCCCCGTACCCCCGGACGCACGTCCGCGGCTGACCGTGCTCTCCGGCCCTTCCGGGGTCGGCAAGAGCACGGTCGTCGCTCATATGCGCAAAGCACACCCTGAGGTATGGCTCTCGGTCTCGGCCACCACCCGCAAGCCGCGCCCCGGCGAGCGCCACGGAGTCCAGTACTTCTTCGTGGACGACGGGGAGTTCGACAAGCTCATCGCCAACGGTGAGCTGCTGGAGTGGGCCGAGTTCGCGGGCAACCGCTACGGCACTCCGCGCGAGGCGGTCCAGGACCGCCTCGCCGCGGGTGAGCCGGTGCTGCTGGAGATCGATCTGCAGGGCGCCCGCCAGGTGCGCGAGTCCATGCCGGACGCGCAGCTGGTCTTCCTCGCCCCGCCGAGCTGGGAGGAGCTGGTGCGCCGGCTCACCGGCCGGGGGACCGAGCCGCCCGAGGTGATCGAGCGGAGGCTGGAGGCCGCGAAGACCGAGCTGGCCGCCGAGCCCGAGTTCGATGTGACCTTGGTCAATACCTCCGTCGAGGATGTGGCGCAAGAGCTGCTAACCTTGATGCGAGTCGTTTGATCTTCACTGGTATTCACAGCGCCGGTCTCGGCCGAAGCGTCAGTCACCACTGATCGAAACTGATCGAATTTCTCATCTCTTCATCACCCGTTCGGAAGGCAGAGAGTGTCCTCTCCCATCACCGCGCCCGAGGGCATCATCAACCCGCCGATTGATGAGCTGCTCGAGGCCACCGACTCCAAGTACAGCCTGGTGATCTACGCGGCCAAGCGTGCCCGCCAGATCAACGCGTACTACTCGCAGCTCGGCGAGGGCCTGCTCGAGTACGTCGGCCCGCTGGTGGACACCCACGTCCACGAGAAGCCGCTGTCGATCGCGCTCCGCGAGATCAACGCCGGTCTGCTGACCTCCGAGGCCATCGAGGGCCCGGCCCAGTAGTCGGAACTCCCACCACGGGCCCGGCGGCATGTCCGCCGGGCCCGTGGTGTGTCATGGGTACGTACATGACGGGGCAGCGCGTGACGCGGCGCGCGGAGAGGCGAGCGATGGACAAGCCCAAGGTCGTCCTGGGGGTCAGCGGCGGAATCGCCGCCTACAAGGCGTGCGAGCTGCTGCGCCGCCTCACCGAGTCCGGCCACGAGGTACGGGTCGTGCCGACCGCCTCGGCGCTGCACTTCGTCGGGGCGGCGACCTGGTCCGCCCTGTCCGGCAACCCGGTCGCCACCGAGGTCTGGGACTCCGTCCACGAGGTCCCGCACGTACGCATCGGCCAGTCCGCGGACCTCGTCGTGGTCGCCCCCGCCACCGCCGACCTGCTCGCCAAGGCCGCCCACGGCCTCGCCGACGACCTGCTCACCAACACCCTGCTCACCGCCCGATGTCCGGTCGTCTTCGCGCCCGCCATGCACACCGAGATGTGGGAGCACCCGGCCACCCAGGAGAACGTCGCCACCCTGCGCCGCCGCGGGGCCGTTGTCATCGAGCCCGCCGTCGGCAGGCTGACCGGCGTGGACACCGGCAAGGGCCGCCTGCCCGAGCCCGGCGAGATCTTCGAGGTCTGCCGCCGGGTGCTCGCCCGCGGCACCGAGGAGAGCCGCCTCGACCTCGCCGGACGCCATGTCGTGGTGAGCGCCGGTGGCACCCGCGAGCCCCTGGACCCGGTGCGCTTCCTCGGCAACCGCTCCTCCGGCAAGCAGGGCTACGCCCTGGCCCGGGCCGCCATCGCCCGCGGCGCCCGGGTGACCCTGGTCTCGGCCAACAGCGAGCTGCCCGACCCGGCCGGGGCCGACGTGGTGCGGGTGGGCACCGCGGTGCAGCTGCGCGAGGCGGTGCTCAAGGCCGCCGCGGACGCCGACGCCGTGGTGATGGCCGCGGCCGTCGCCGACTTCCGGCCCGCGACCTACGCCGAGGGAAAGATCAAGAAGCGGGACGGACAGGAGCCCGAGCCGATCGCCCTGGTCCGCAACCCGGACGTGCTCGCGGAGATCTCCGCCGACCGCGCCCGGCCCGGGCAGGTCGTCGTGGGCTTCGCCGCCGAGACGGACGACGTGCTCGCCAACGGGCGCGCCAAGCTCGCCCGCAAGGGCTGCGACCTGCTGGTCGTCAACGAGGTGGGGGAGCGCAAGACCTTCGGCTCGGAGACGAACGAGGCCGTCGTCCTGGCGGCCGACGGCACCGAGACACCGGTGCCCTACGGGCCCAAGGAGGTCCTCGCCGACACTGTCTGGGATCTGGTCGCCCCGCGCCTCGGCTGATGGTCCGGTCGGCCGGTCCGTATCGGGCCATCGGGGGGAATGACATTTTCCTGCCTCATCGGCAAGGCTGATTTTCCGGTCAGGGAGAGGTATGTTCCAGGTCACGGCCTGCCCGTTCTGTGGGACGGGGATGCTCGACCGGTGAGCGTGCCGGATAAACTGGCCGAGGAACCGCACCGGGCGCAGCTCCCGAGCGGTCCCAACCATGATCAGCCAGCAGCCGCTGCAACCCCAGGGAGCGATGTGTCCCGCCGCCTGTTCACCTCGGAATCAGTGACCGAGGGTCACCCCGACAAGATCGCTGACCAGATCAGTGACACCATCCTCGACGCGCTGTTGAAGGAGGACCCGACCTCCCGGGTCGCCGTCGAGACGTTGATCACTACCGGCCTGGTGCACGTGGCCGGTGAGGTGACGACCAAGGCGTACGCACCGATCGCCACGCTGGTGCGCAACAAGATCCTCGAGATCGGCTACGACTCGTCGAAGAAGGGCTTCGACGGGGCGTCGTGCGGCGTCTCGGTGTCGATCGGCTCCCAGTCCCCGGACATCGCGCAGGGTGTGGACGCGGCGTACGAGGCCCGGGTCGAGGGGGATGAGGACGAGCTGGACAAGCAGGGCGCGGGCGACCAGGGCCTGATGTTCGGCTTCGCCTGCGACGAGACGCCCGAGCTGATGCCGCTGCCGATCAACCTGGCCCACCGGCTCTCCCGCCGCCTGTCCGAGGTGCGCAAGAACGGCACCATCCCCTACCTGCGTCCGGACGGCAAGACGCAGGTCACCATCGAGTACGACGGCAACAAGCCGGTCCGCCTGGACACCGTGGTCGTCTCCTCGCAGCACGCCTCCGACATCGACCTGGACTCGCTGCTGGCACCGGACATCCGGGAGTTCGTGGTCGAGCACGTCCTCAACGGGCTCGTCGAGGACGGCATCAAGCTGGACACCGAGGGTTACCGCCTGCTGGTCAACCCCACCGGACGGTTCGAGATCGGCGGCCCGATGGGTGACGCCGGCCTGACCGGCCGGAAGATCATCATCGACACCTACGGCGGCATGGCCCGTCACGGCGGCGGCGCCTTCTCCGGCAAGGACCCGTCCAAGGTCGACCGCTCCGCCGCGTACGCGATGCGCTGGGTCGCGAAGAACGTCGTCGCGGCCGGCCTGGCCTCGCGCTGCGAGGTGCAGGTCGCCTACGCGATCGGCAAGGCCGAGCCGGTCGGCCTGTTCGTCGAGACCTTCGGCACCGCCACGGTCGACCCCGAGAAGATCGAGCAGTCCATCTCCGAGGTCTTCGACCTCCGCCCGGCCGCGATCATCCGCGACCTGGACCTGCTGCGCCCGATCTACGCCGAGACGGCGGCGTACGGCCACTTCGGCCGCGAGCTGGAGGACTTCACCTGGGAGCGCACCGACCGCGTGGACGCGCTCCGCGCGGCCGCGGGTCTGTAAGCCCCCCTGTACCGAATCGGACACCGGCCCGGGCGCCTTGCGGGGACCCCGGGCCGGTGTCCTTGTCGTCTGCTAAGACTGAAGCTGTGAGCAGCGACAACGGGCGGCCGGAGCCCGCGGCGGGGGAGCCGTGGGGGGAGCAGCTCGCGTTCATTCGGGAGACCGTGCGCCAGACCAGGGCGCCGAAGGCCAAGCCGCGGACGTGGCGGGGTGCCGCGCTGGCGCGGGAGTTGCCGGTCGCCAAGGTGCTGGTGGACAAGGGCCCGGTGCACCTGGACAAGCTGTGGGACTACGCGGTGCCCGCCGAGATGGACGCCGAGGCCAGGCCGGGCGTGCGGGTGCGGGTGCGGTTCGGGGCCGGTACGGGGAAGGTGCGCGAGGGGCGCCGGGAGGGCGGGGGGCTGCTCGACGGGTACATCATCGAGCGCGTCGCCGAGTCCGACTACCGGGGGCCGCTGGCGGCCGTCGCGCAGGTGCTCTCGCCGGAGCCGGTGCTGGGGCCCGGGCTGCTCGCGCTGTGCCGGGCGGTCGCCGACCGGTACGCGGGATCGCTCGCCGACGTACTGCAGCTGGCCGTGCCCAAGCGGAACGTACGGGCCGAGGGCGAGCCGTCCCCGTCGCCGCTGCCGCCGCCGGAGGTGCCCGCGGCCGGGAGCTGGGAGCGCTATCCGGCCGGACCCGGGTTCGTCGACGCGCTCGCGGGCGGCGGGACGCCGCGGGCGGTGTGGACCGCGCTGCCGGGACCGCACTGGCCGCGCGAATGGGCCGTCGCGGTGGCCGCCACCCTCGCCTCGGGGCGCGGCGCGCTCGTCGTCGTTCCCGACGGGCGGACGGCCGCGCGGGTGGACGAGGCGCTCACCGAGGTGCTCGGCGGGGCGGGACGGCATGTGCTGCTCACCGCGGACCTCGGTCCCGAGGAGCGCTACCGGCGGTGGCTGGCCGTCAGCCGGGGCTCGGTCAGGGCCGTGGTGGGCACCCGGGCGGCCATGTTCGCGCCCGTCAGGGGGCTGGGGCTGGTGGGGATCTGGGACGACGGCGACCACAGCCACAGCGACGACCACGCACCGTGCCCACACGCCCGCGACGTGCTGCTGCTGCGCGCCGTCCATGAGCGGACGGGCTTTCTGCTGGGCGATCTCGGCCGCACCGTGGAGGCCGCCCAGTTGGTGGAGAACGGCTGGGCCAGGCCCCTGGAGGCCGACCGCGAGCAGGTCCGGGTCGCGGCGCCGCTGATCCGTACGGTCGACGAGGGCGAGGTGGCCCGGGACGCGGAGGCGCGCGCCGCCCGGCTGCCCACGCTCGCCTGGCAGACCGTACGGGAGGCGCTGGCCCGAGGCCCCGTGCTGGTGCAGGTGCCGCGCCGGGGGTACGTGCCCCGGCTGGCCTGCGAGCGCTGCCGCGAGCCCGCGCGCTGCGCGCACTGCGCAGGGCCCCTGGAGGCCCGGGACGCGGACCGGCTGGCGTGCGGCTGGTGCGGCCGGGCCGAGACCTCCTGGCACTGCGCCGAGTGCGGGGGCGTGCGGCTGCGGGCGCGGATCGTCGGTGCCCGGCGCACCGCCGAGGAGCTGGGCCGGGCCTTCCCGGCGGTGTCGGTGCGGACGTCCGGGCGCGACCATGTGCTGGACCGGGTGCCGGACCGGCCGGCGCTCATCGTCAGCACCCCGGGCGCCGAGCCGGTCGCCGACGGCGGGTACGCGGCGGCGCTGCTGCTCGACGGCTGGGCCCTGCTCGGCCGCCCCGACCTGCGGGCGGGCGAGGAGGCGCTGCGCCGCTGGCTGGACGCGGCGGCGCTGGTGCGGGGCCATGGGGACGGCGGGCTGGTCGTGGTGGTCGCCGAGCCGACGCAGCGGCCGGTGCAGGCGCTGGTGCGCTGGGACCCGGCGGGTCACGCGGCGCGGGAGCTGGCCGAGCGGGCCCAGCTGGGCTTTCCGCCGGTCTCCCGGATGGCCGTGGTCGCCGGCCCCGCCGAGGCGGTGGAGGAGCTGATCACCGCGGCCCGGCTGCCGGAGGGCACCGAGACCCTCGGCCCGGTCCCGCTGCCCCCGGCGGAGCCCGGCCGCCCGCGCCGTCCCGGTCAGCCGCCGCCGGGGGAGGAGTGGCAGCGGGCGCTGCTGCGCGTGCGCCCGGGACAGGGCAGCGCTCTCGCGGCGGCGGTCAAGGCGGCGAAGGCGCAGCGGCTGGCCCGGGGCGAGAAGGATCCGGCGGTGCGGATCGACCCGCTCGACATCGGCTGAGCCGGGCTTCGGCCGGTGCGCCGGCTCAGCCGCGGCGCGTGTTCAGCCGGTCGCGTCTGCTCAGCCGTTGCGCGGGTTGGGGAGCGCGCCCGGGCGGGGCTCCTCGCGCAGCGCCGGGGTGGCCTGCGGCGGCATCGAGCGCGCCGCGGGCACCGAAGGCAGTGACGGCGCTGAGGGCACTGAGGGCCCTGAGGGCACCGACGGCACGGTGCCCGGCTCCGCGGTGCGTACCGACGCCTCGGCGCCCTCGGCGGCGGCGCTCTGCGCGGCGGCGGCCCGGCGCGCCCCGTAACGGCGGTGCACCGCCTGCTTGGTGACGCCGAGCGCCGAGCCCACCGCGTCCCAGGAGAAGCCGAGCGAGCGGTCGAAGTCCACGGCGGCCGTGACCAGCGTCTCGACGCTGTCCCGCAGCTCCTGGGCCAGGCGCACGGTGGGCGCCGGGGCGCGCCCGTAGACGACGAAGCCCGCGGACGCGCCCGTGCGCCGCGGACGGTAGACATTGCCGAGCTGGGCGGTGAGCGTGCGCAGCGCGTCCACCTGTCGGCGGACCCGCTCGATGTCCCGGACCAGGAGGTGCAGGCTGGCCCGTGCCTGGGCGTCGTGGGTTGCGTGGTCGGCCATGAACAAGCCTCTCGAATCCGGCGTTGATACTCGAAGGCAGGGGACGTGAAGTCGGAAACGCGCCGGGCCGCCGCAGCGGCCCGACGCGGTCAATCTGCCTTGACTGCCTTGACCAACGCGGCACGCGCCCGTCGGTCACGGTCCGGGGGCGTGCGCCACCGTTTTCGTACGCCCCCCGGAGCGCGGCGTCATAGACTGGTGCGCTGTTCCCGCTGCGCGTGAGAGGTAGTTCGCCACCCATGAGGCTCGTCTTCGCCGGTACCCCCGAGGTCGCCCTGCCTGCCCTGGACGCGCTGATCGCGTCCGACCGGCATGAGGTGGTGGCCGTCGTCACCCGGCCGGACGCGCCCGCCGGGCGGGGCCGGCGGCTGGTGGCGAGCCCGGTCGCCGAGCGCGCGGCGGAGGCGGGGATCGAGGTGCTCAAGCCGGCCAAGCCGCGCGACCCGGAGTTCCTGGACCGGCTCCGCGAGATCGCGCCGGACTGCTGCCCGGTGGTCGCGTACGGCGCGCTGCTGCCCAAGGTCGCGCTGGAGATCCCCGCGCACGGATGGGTCAATCTGCACTTCTCGTTGCTGCCCGCCTGGCGCGGCGCGGCGCCCGTGCAGCACGCGGTGCTGGCGGGCGACGAGGTGACCGGGGCGTCGACCTTCCTGATCGAGGAGGGTCTGGACTCCGGCCCGGTGTACGGGGTGGTGACGGAGGACGTACGGCCGACGGACACCAGCGGCGACCTGCTGACGCGGCTGTCCCTGGCCGGGTCCGGGCTGCTGGCCGCCACGATGGACGGCATCGAGGACGGCACCCTGCGCGCCGAGCCGCAGCCCGCCGAGGGCGTCTCGCTCGCCCCGAAGATCAATGTCGAGGACGCGGAGATCGACTGGACCGCGCCCGCGCTGCGCGTCGACCGGCTGGTGCGGGCCTGCGCCCCGGCGCCGGGGGCGTGGACCGCCTTCCGCGGGGAGCGGCTGAAGGTGAATGCGGTGGCGCTCGTGACGGACGTGAAGGACCTGGCGCCCGGCGAGCTCGCCGTGACGAAGAAGGCCGTGTACGCGGGGACGGGCAGCCACGCGGTGCAGCTGTCGTGGGTGCGGCCGCAGGGCAAGCGGCCCATGCCCGGGGCCGACTGGGCGCGTGGTGTGCGGATCGCCCAGGGCGAAGGACTGGGCGGGTAGCGCCCGCTGCCCGCCCGGCCGGCTCCTGGCGAGCGCGGTTACGTCGGGTTGACCTCAATAATGGTTCAAGTCTTACGGTCCTGAGGTGTGCCGCCGGTCCGGAAGAGCCGCGATCCCGGGACGGCACCCCAAGACCGACGGAGGTGCGCGATGGACATGGAAGCCACCGCCATGCACTCGCTCTACCGGACCGCGAGCGCCAACGACGACAAACGTCCCTTCTCCCGCGAGACCCTGCGGCGTATCGGCGGCTTCGCCCGCCCCCACCGCCGCCGCATCTCCTTCTTCCTGGCCAGCAGCATCGTCACGGCGGTGCTCGCGGTCGCCACCCCGCTGCTCGCCGGCCGGGTCGTCGACGCGATCGTGCACGGCTCCGGGCAGGGCACCGTCCTCGGGATCGCGGCGCTCATCGCCGTCATCGCGGTCGCCGAGGCCGCGCTCGGGCTGCTCACCCGCTGGCTGTCGGCGAACATCGGTGAAGGGCTCATCCTCGACCTGCGCACCGCCGTGTACGACCACGTCCAGCGCCTGCCCGTCGCCTTCTTCACCCGCACCCGCACCGGCGCCCTGGTCAGCCGCCTCAACAACGACGTCATCGGCGCGCAGCGGGCGTTCAGCGACACCCTCTCCGGGGTGGTCGGCAATATGGTCACCCTGCTGCTCACGCTCGTGGTGATGCTCGGCATCTCCTGGCAGATCACCCTGCTGGCGCTGCTGCTCCTGCCGATGTTCCTGCTGCCCGCCCGGCGGGTCGGCGGCAAGCTGGCGCGGCTGCGGCGCGAGGCCGCGGACCACAACGCCACGATGGGCACCCAGATGACCGAGCGCTTCTCCGCGCCCGGCGCCACGCTCGTCAAGCTTTTCGGCCGGCCGGACGAGGAGTCCGCCGAGTTCGCGGCGCGGGCCCGGCGGGTGCGCGACATCGGGGTGCGCACCGCGATGGTCCAGACCTCCTTCGTCACCGCCCTGACCCTCGTCTCCGCCCTGGCCCTCGCCCTCGTCTACGGCCTCGGCGGCTACTACGCCCTGCGCGACCAGCTCGACCCCGGCGCGGTCGTCGCCCTCGCGCTGCTGCTCACCCGCCTGTACGCGCCGCTGACCGCCCTGGCCGGCGCCCGGGTGGAGGTGATGAGCGCCCTGGTCAGCTTCGAGCGGGTCTTCGAGGTGCTGGACCTCGAGCCGCTGATCGCCGAGAAGCCGGACGCCCGCCCGGTGCCCGACGGGCCGGTGTCAGTGGAGTTCGACCGCGTGGACTTCGGCTACCCCTCGGCGGACAAGGTCTCCCTCGCCTCCCTGGAAGAGGTCGCGACCCTGGACACCCGAGGCGGGGAGCAGGTGCTGCACTCGGTGTCCTTCCGCGCCGAACCGGGGCAGATGGTCGCGCTGGTGGGCTCCTCCGGCGCCGGGAAGTCGACCATCGCGCAGCTGCTGCCCAGGCTCTACGACGCCGACGGCGGCGCGGTGCGGCTGTCGGGCGTGGACGTTCGCGACCTGACGGCCGAGTCGGTCCGCCGGACCCTCGGCATGGTCACCCAGGACGGCCACCTCTTCCACGACTCGATCCGCGCCAACCTGCTGCTGGCCCGGCCCGAGGCGGCGGAGGAGGAGCTGTGGGAGGTGCTGCGCCGGGCCCGGCTCGACGGGCTGATCGCGGCCCTGCCCGACGGCCTGGACACCGTGGTCGGCGAGCGCGGCTACCGGCTCTCCGGCGGTGAGCGCCAGCGGCTGACCATCGCCCGGCTGCTGCTGGCCCGCCCCCGCGTGGTGATCCTCGACGAGGCCACCGCCCACCTGGACTCCACCTCCGAGGCGGCCGTCCAGGAGGCGCTGGCCGAGGCGCTGGACGGGCGGACCGCGGTGGTCATCGCCCACCGGCTGTCCACCGTACGGGCCGCGGACCTCATCCTGGTCGTCGAGGACGGGCGGATCGTCGAGCGCGGCACGCACACCGCGCTGCTCGCGGCCGGCGGACGCTACGAGGAGCTGTACCGCACCCAGTTCGAGCAGCCGTCGCCCCTGAGCGAGGCGCCCCTGAGCGAGGTGGCCCTGAGCGAGGCGCCCCTGAGCGACGGGGCCCTGGTCGAGGCCCCGCCCCAGGCGGCCAAGGGCGCGCTGAACTGAGCCGGCCCGCTGGGCGAACCGCGCCCCCTGAAGAGCGAGCCGTAGGCTGGGACTCCTCAAGCCCCATCTTTCCCCGGAGCACATTTCCCGTGAGTCCCCAGCCCGGCCGTCCCCGCCGCAGCACCCCCGGAAAGCCCTACCGGCGCCCGAAGAAGGACCCCGTACGGATCCTCGCCTTCGAGGCGCTGCGGGCCGTCGACGAGCGCGACGCGTACGCGAACCTCGTCCTGCCGCCGTTGCTGCGCAAGGCCCGCCAGGAGAGCACGGAGGCCAAGCCCTTCGACGCGCGGGACGCCGCGCTGGCGACCGAGCTGGTCTACGGCACGCTGCGCCGCCAGGGCACCTACGACGCGATCATCGCCGAGTGCGTGGACCGGCCGCTGCGCGAGGTGGACCCGCCCGTGCTGGACGTGCTCAGCCTCGGCGCGCACCAGCTGCTGGGCACCCGCATCCCCACCCACGCCGCCGTCTCGGCGAGCGTCGAGCTGGCGCGGGTGGTGCTCGGCGACGGGCGGGCGAAGTTCGTCAACGCGGTGCTGCGCAAGGTCGCCGCCGACGACCTCGACGGCTGGCTGGAGAAGGTCGCCCCGCCGTACGACGAGGACCCCGAGGAGCACCTGGCGGTCGTCCACTCGCATCCGCGGTGGATCGTCTCCGCCCTGTGGGACGCGCTGGGCGGCGGCAGCGCCGGGATCGAGGACCTGCTGGAGGCCGACAACGAACGGCCGGAGGTCACCCTCGTCGCCCGGCCCGGCCGGAGCACGACGAAGGAGCTGACGGCGGCGGTCGGCGAGGGCTCCGCGCTGCCGGGCCGCTGGTCCCCGTACGCCGTGCGGCTCGCCGAGGGCGGCGAGCCGGGGGCGCTGGACGCGGTCCGCGAGGGGCGCGCGGGGGTGCAGGACGAGGGCAGCCAGCTGGTCGCCCTCGCGCTGGCGAGCGCGCCGCTCACGGGGCCGGACGAGCGCTGGCTGGACGGCTGCGCGGGCCCCGGCGGCAAGGCCGCGCTGCTCGGCGCGCTGGCCGCGGAGCGGGGCGCCGCGCTGCTCGCCGCCGAGAAGCAGCCGCACCGGGCGGGCCTGGTGGAGCGGGCGCTGGCGGGCAACCCAGGCCCGTATCAGGTGATCGCGGCGGACGGCACCCGGCCGCCGTGGCGGCCGGGCAGCTTCGACCGGGCCCTGGTGGACGTGCCCTGCACCGGGCTCGGCGCCCTGCGCCGCCGCCCCGAGGCGCGCTGGCGCCGCCGCCCGGAGGACCTGGCCGGCTTCGCGCCGCTGCAGCGGGAGCTGCTGCGCCAGGCGCTGACCGCGGTGCGGGTGGGCGGCGTGGTCGGCTACGCGACCTGCTCGCCGCACCTCGCCGAGACGCGGGCCGTGGTCGAGGACGTCCTCAAGGGCCGTGGCGGCCCCGCGCCCGCCGCCGAGTGGATCGACGCCCGGCCGCTGATGTCCGGGGTGCCCGCGCTCGGGGACGGCCCGGATGTGCAGCTGTGGCCGCATCTGCACGGCACGGACGGGATGTATCTGGCCCTGCTGCGCCGCACGGCCTGACCGGGGCCGCCTGACCGGGCGGGAGGTCATGCCGGGGCGAGGTCCTTGTGGACCGCGCGGGCGACGGCCTCAATGGTGGCGACTCCGGCGTTCATGGTGCGGTTGTCCTGGGTCAGGACCGTGAGGGTGTAGCTGTGGCCGCCGCCCGTGAAGGCGCCGATGCTGTGCACCCGCCAGCCGTGGGTGGCGCGGGACAGCCAGCCGTTCTTCACCCGGCTCCGCACGGTGTCCGGGGCGCCCGCCGGGGTGCCCCAGCGCTGGGAGGGGACGACCTTGCCCATCAGGTCCAGGATGTACGCGCGAGCGCTGTCGCTCAGCACCGTGTTCGGGGTGGTCACCAGGTCCAGGAGCCGCATCTGGTCGCGCGCGGTGATCTGTGTGAGGCCCCAGTGGCCGTCGGCGCCGGGGACGGTCCGGGACATCCCGGCGGCCAGGAGAAACTTCTTGACCTTCCCGGCGCCCAGCTGCCGCCACAGCGCGCTGGTGGCGACGTTGTCCGACTTGATGATCATGGCGGTGGCCAGGTCGGACTCGCGCCGGGTGAGCTGGCGGCCCTGCTCGTGGGCGTCCCACAGCAAGGTGGCCAGGACGGTCACCTTGACCACGCTCGCGGAGTCGAAGACCCGGTCCGCGCGCAGTGTGCAGACGGTGTCCGTGGCCGGGTCGCGCAGGGCGACCGCGACCGTGTCGGGTCTGCCGCGCAGCGCCGTGGCGATGTCCGTGGAGAGCTTGGTGGCCAGCCCCGCCCGGGCGGAGGTGCACACCGGCCGCCACGCCGTGGCCGTGGCGGCCCCCGCCCCGGTGGCCGGTGCGACCAGCAGCCCCACGGCCAGGGCCAGGGACAGCGCGCCCCGGGCGGGCCCGGACCAGTTCGCTGTCGCGGATATTCGGTGTCGCGTCATGCGTGTTTCTCATTCCCCTGCCGGATCGGGGCGACCGGAGGCCGGTTTCGGTGCGGCTTCGTGGTCACCCGGGTCCATGGGCCCGCGGCGGCCGTGGCAGGCTGGTGCCATGGCCGTGCAGATCAATCCCAGCATCCTGTCCGCCGACTTCTCCCGCCTGGCGGAGGAAGCCAAGGCCGTCGAGGGTGCCGACTGGCTCCATGTCGATGTGATGGACAACCACTTCGTTCCCAACCTGACTCTCGGCGTGCCGGTGGTCGAGGCGCTGGGCAAGGCGACGGACACGCCGCTGGACTGCCATTTGATGATCGAGGACCCGGACCGCTGGGCCCCGCAGTACGTCGAGGCGGGCGCGGGCTCGGTGACCTTCCACGTCGAGGCGGCCGCCGCCCCCGTACGGCTGGCCCGCGAGATCCGGGCCAAGGGCGCCCGGGCGTCGATGGCGCTCAAGCCCGCCACCCCCATCGACCAGTACGAGGACCTGCTGCCCGAGCTGGACATGGTGCTGGTGATGACGGTTGAGCCGGGCTTCGGCGGGCAGGCGTTCCTCGACATCATGCTGCCGAAGATCCGTCGCACCCGCGAGCTGATCTCCAAGCACGGCCTGCAGATGTGGCTGCAGGTGGACGGAGGCGTTTCCGCCTCGACGATCGAGCGGTGCGCCGAGGCCGGCGCCGATGTGTTCGTCGCCGGGTCCGCGGTCTACGGGGCACAGGACCCGGCCAAGGCGGTGGAGGAGCTGCGCGGTCTGGCCCGGCAGGCCATCCCCACGGCCCGGCGTGCGGAGGACGGGCCCGCGACCGCACGATGAACTCATGGGTAAAGGGCAGATCAAGTCCGCCGTTTCTGACAGGATGGACGGTGAGACCAGAACTTAGGAAGCAGTGAGGAGACCGCGGTGTCGACGGGCCGTTCAGGCACGCGGATGGGACCAGCCGAACTGGTGCAGGCGGCCGCCATGGCGCGCCGCTTCTACCTCGAAGGCAAGTCCAAGATCCAGATTGCCGAGGAGTTCGGCGTCAGCCGCTTCAAGGTGGCGCGGGTGCTGGAGACCGCGCTCGAGCGCGATCTGGTGCGCATTGAGATCCGGGTGCCCGCCGAGCTGGACGCGGAGCGCTCCGACGCGCTGCGCGCCCGGTACGGGCTGCGCCACGCGGTCGTCGTGGAGTCCCCGGCCGACGCCGAGGCCGACACCCCGGACCCGGAGAACCTCGGCGAGGTCGCCGCGGATCTGCTGGGCGAGCTGGTGACCGAGGGCGATGTACTGGGCCTGGCCTGGGGGCGCTCCACGATCCATATGGCCGCGGCCCTGCACCGGCTGCCCCCGTGCACCGTCGTCCAGCTCACCGGCGTGTATGACGCGGGCACCGCCGAGCGCGGCTCGGTCGAGGCGGTGCGGCGTGCCGCCGCCGTCTCCGGTGGCGAGGCGCACCCCATCTACGCGCCCATGCTGCTGCCCGACACGGCCACCGCCGACGCGCTGCGCGGCCAGACCGGCATCGCCCGCGCCTTCGAGTACTTCGACAAGGTCACCGTCGCCGCCGTCTCCATCGGCTCGTGGGAGGCCGGCATCTCGACGGTGTACGACATGCTGACCGAGCAGGAGCGGGCCCACTACGCGGGCCTCGGCGCCGCCGCCGAGATGTCGGCCCACCTCTTCGACGCCGAGGGCCGGCGCATCGGCCGGGACCTGGGCGAGCGGTGCATCACGGTGGAGGCCGACCGGCTGCGGCGGATCCCGGAGGTCGTCGCCATCGCGGGCGGCCGCCGCAAGGCCCCCGCGATCGGCGCGGTGCTCCGCTCCGGCCTGGTCACCAGCCTGGTCACGGACACCGCCGCCGCCGACCACCTGCTGCTGGAGACCGGCCCCGGCCCGCGCCCCGCGCTGGACCGGACGGACCCGGACGGGCCGTAGGGCGGGGGTGACGGGCGGGCAACCGGTTCGGACGCCGTGCCGTCACACGGCGTCCAGGTCGAGCAGCGCACGCAACTCGTCGACGGACAGCCACAGGTCGTTGGTGTTCGATCGATACGCGAATCCCTCCGGCACGGGCTGGCTGCCCTCTGGCGGCACGTAGTCCTCCGCTCCCACCGTCGGCACGACCACGTATCGGTCCTTGCTCTGGAAGGCCCGATGGCTGTCCTCTCTGGCGATCATCTCCTCGTGCAACTTCTCGCCGGGGCGGATGCCCACCTCGTAGTTCGGGCAGCCCGGGGCGATGGCCTCGACCAGGTCGGTGACCTTCATGCTGGGGATGCGGGGGACGAACAGTTCGCCGCCGCGCATCTCGTCGAAGCAGTTCACGACGAACTTCGCCGCCTGGGCGAGGGGGATACAGAACCTTGTCATCCGTTTGTCGGTGATCGGCAGGCTGGCCCCCTCGCTTGCCAGCTTGCGGAAGAGTGGGACGACCGAGCCGCGGCTGCCCATCACGTTGCCGTACCGGACCACCGAGAAGAGGGTCCCGTGCCGGGCCCATGCGCGGTTGGCGGAGGTGAACAGCTTGTCCGACACCATCTTTGTCGCGCCGTACAAGTTGATGGGACTGGACGCCTTGTCCGTGGACAGGGCGACCACCTTCCGTACGCCCTTCTCCGCTGCGGTCTCGATGACGTTCTGCGCCCCGTCGATGTTGGTCTTCACGAACTCGAACGGCTGATACTCCGCCGTATCCACCTGTTTGAGGGCCGCGGCGTGCACCACGTGGTCGATTCCGTGCATGGCGTACCGCAGGCGGTCACGGTCGCGTACGTCGCCCAGGACCCAGTGAAGCCGCGGATCCGCGTGGAACATCTGGCGCATCTCGTACTGCTTGAGTTCGTCGCGGGAAAAGATCACGAGGCGCTGCGGATCGAGATGGTCCAGCATGTGGCGGACAAACGTTTTGCCGAAGGAACCGGTACCACCGGTCACGAGGATTGATGACTGCCGCAGCACGCTTACCGAGGAGGACTCCAGCATCAGTCGCACAATTGCCGGATGAGGACGAACGGCTCGGCGCAGGCCCAGCCGGCGGACGAACCCCAGCTCTCGGCGATCGCCCGGATCGCCCTGGGCGACCGGGGATGCGGCCAGGGGCGGTTCTCGGTGGTGTAGCAGTCGAAGGAGCGGATCTTGTCCTCGATCGTGTCGGAGATGTTCGAGAACCAGTTGGGTCTGAAGGTGTTCTCGAAATGCGGTGTCCACTCGACGCTGGACATCGGCGCGTAGCTGAGCACGCGGCGCACCGGGGTGCCCACCCGCGGACGGGTCGCCACCATGACCGAGCGGAAGACCGTGCTGTGGTCCATGTTGATGTCCGCATGGACCGTGTACACCGTGTCGGGGCCGAATTCCGCCACGGCATCCTCAATGACCTTGTTGACCTCGACATGCGGCAGCGTGTCGAGCCTCATGTCCGGCAGGTGGTGCTGCCGGCAGTCGGTGACCCCGAGGATTTTCGCCGCGGCCCTGGCCTCCAGGAACTTCCTCTCCATGATCTCGACATCGCCCGGATACTGCTGGGAGCTTCCCTCGGTGACCCAGAGGATCGCCACCTCGGCGCCCTCGTGCAGCGCATGCTTGGCGATCGTGCCTCCCATACCGAGGATCTCGTCGTCCGGGTGGGCGGCAACGACCAGTATGCGTCTGGCGGACATGCGTCATCTCCCTCCGTTATGTCCGTTGCTTCGTCGGTCTTTGCTCGATGTCAGGGCTTGCGCACCACGAAATTCCCCAGCACCAGAACGTCCAGGCCGGTGGCGAAGAAGGTGCGCAGGGCGTCTTCGGTCGTGCACACGATGGGCTCGCCCCGGACGTTGAACGACGTGTTCAGCAGGACCGGCACGCCGGTCAGGGCCTCGAACTCGCGCAGCAGCCGGTGATACAGCGGATGTGTCTCCTCGTGCACCAACTGCACGCGAGAACTCCCATCCGTGTGCACGATCGCCGGTGCGTCCCGGCGCAGTGCGTCGTTCGCGGGGAACGCCATCGTCATGAAACGGGAGTCGGTGCTGTGGTGGAAGTAGCGGGGCGCGGCGGAGGCCGCCATGGAGGGCCCGAACGGGCGCCACAATTCACGCTGCTTGACCGCGGCGTTCACCTTGTCCCGAATCCCCGTGGTGCGCGGATCGGCGAGGATGCTGCGCTGTCCCAGGGCCCGGGGACCCGCCTCCAGACGCCCTTGGCACCATCCGACTATCTTCCCGGCGGCCAGTTCGCGGCTTACCGTCCCGGCCAGGTCGGCGCAGTCCTCATAGCGGATCCCGCAGTTGCGCAACACGGCCGCGACCGCGCCCGGGTCCTCCTGCGGACCCATCGCCAACGTGGTCAGCGTGGTCGGCAGGCATCCGGTCTCCTGGTAGCAGGTGACCAGCGCGGCGCCGGCCGCGGCACCCGAGTCGGCACACAGGGGATGTGCGAACACGTCGGCCACCTCGGGCAGCTCGAAGATCCGCGAGTTCATCTTCACGTTCAGGCCGACGCCGCCACCGATGCACACCTGGGGGATGCCGGTTTCCCGTACCGCCCACCGGATCAGTCGGCACACCGCCTCCTCAAGGGCCTGTTGGACGGCGAAGGCCAGATCCATGTGCCATGGCGTGACCTCTTCACGGGGCAGCCGCGGCGGGGCGCCCAGCAGTTTGACCAGCTCGTCGGTGAACCGGCCCGAATAGGAGTGCTCGCCGTAGTGGATGTAGGCCGGATCCAGCCGGAATTCGATGCCGTCCGGCGCGGGGCCCAGTACCCGGCCCACGGCGTCGGCCAGGGTGGTGTCCGGCTTTCCGTGCGCGGCCAGCCCCATGACCTTGTACTCACCGTCGTACGCGGCGAATCCCAGGTACTCGGTGAACGCCGAGTAGAACCAGCCCAGCGAATGCGGCATCCGGATCTCACGCAGGAGCGACAGCCGATGGTCGTCCTTGACCCACAGAGTCGTGGTGTGTTCGTCCCCCGAGCCGTCCGCGACCAGGACGACAGCCGACGGGAACGGCGACTCCATCGCCGCCTGGAACGCGTGCGTGAAGTGGTGCGGCGCGGAACGGATCGGCGGGAAGTCGAGGTCACCGAAGTGCTGTCGCCAGTGGCGGTGGTGGAACGCCGTGACGCGGTCGGTCCCGAACTGGCTCAGACAGGAACGCTGCCAGGACAGCGTCGCCTCGTCGACCGGCCAGTCCTCGGCGAGTCCCGCGAAGAACTTCTCCATCCGGCCGTCGGTGTAGGCCGGGAGGTTGTAGTTCACCGTCACGGCGGCGACACCGTCCAGGGACGTCCCGGCGGCCTCCAGACAGTACTGGAGCGCGCGCCGGGGATATCTGCCCACCGCGTGCTTGTCCCTGGCGAACCGCTCCTCCTCGGCATAGGCGATCACCTGTCCGCCCCGGACCGCCGCGACCGTCGGGTCGGCGTCCTGCGGCCCGGTACTGATCCCCAGGTACACCCGCTGTTCGGTCTGGTTCGACATGCCGCCTCCTCACCCCTCTCGCAGGGCCGCGCTCCGCGCCACCGCGTGGGCGACGTCTCCCGCGTGCTCGTGAATCCGGCGGATCACCGCGCAGACCTCTTCGACTTGGTGGTCGGTCATGGCCGACCACAGGGGCACGGTGATGATCCGGCCGGCCAGCGCCTCACTGTGCGGTACGGCACCGGCATCGCCGGCCGTCCCGCGGTACACGGTCTGCCGGTGCAGCGGCGGTACGAAGTACTTCCGGGTCGACACCCGCTCCGCGCCCAGGGCTTCGGCCAGCACGTCGCGGTCCAGGCCGAAATCCGCTGCGTGGACGGTGAGGCAGAAGTCTTTGTACGTGCTGCGCGCCCCCGCCGGAATCCGCTGGAAGCCGATCCCCGGCAGGTCGCTGAGTCCGGCCCGGTACCGCTCGGCGAGTTCTTCCCGGCGTTCCAGCCACCGTGGCAGATGCGGCAGGTTGTGCAGGCCCAGCGCGGCGGACAGCTCAGGCATGCGCCCGTTCAGTCCCACGAACAGGCTGTCGAAGTTTCCGGGGTTGCCGTACTCGCGGCCGATGCGGAGCCGCCTGGCCAGGTCGGCGTCGTCAGTGGCGATGAGCCCCCCTTCACCGGTGGTGAACGGCTTGGTGGGGCTGAAGCTGAAGACCTCCGCGATGCCCTTGGTCCCCACCATGGTGCCGTCCGGATAGCGTGCGCCGAACGCCGGGGCCGCGTCGATGACCAGCGGTACGCCCCGCTCGTTCGCCACCTTCGTGAGGGCGTCGGCGTCGCACGGCGCGCCGAAGGTGTGCACTCCCATGACGGCGGCACCGTCCTCGTCCAGCATCCGCGCGGCCGATTCGGGAGCCAGGGTGAAGGTATCGGGGTCGATGTCGGCGAGCACCGGATCCAGGCCGTTCCACAGGGCGGCGTGGCCGCTGGCCATGAACGTGAAGCTGGGCAGGATCACCGACCCGGTCCGGCCCAGGCATCGCAGCACCAGCATCAGCCCGGTGGTACAGCTGGACACGGCCACCGCGTGTTCGACGCCGATGAAGGCCGCCACCTGGCGCTCCAGCTCCGCCAGCCGCCCGCCCTTGGTGATGATGCCCGAGGCCAGAACAGCGTCCAACGCCGAGGTCAGCTCGGGATCGAGGGCGATACTCGGGCGGGACAACGGCAGCTCGTCCGCCACCACGGGCGCGCCACCGAGAACGACCGGCAATCCGGTACGCACGGTCCCCCCTCAGGCTTCCGGGAACAGGGTCGAGACCACGTCTTCGTACCTGCGGGCCGCCTCGACGTCCTCGGCTACCACGCAGTACCAGACGTCACCCCCGGAGAAGGCGGTGTTGAGCAGCACCCCGGTGCGGGTCTCGCGGTCGTAAGCGATCCCGGCCGCGGTCAGCCGCTCGGCGGCGGCGTCGAAGGACGGCACCTGCCAGCCGACGCGCTCCATGACCACGCGCCGCCGTGGGTAGTCCTGGCCGACCACATGCTCGCCCAGGACCCGGTACATATGGGTGGAGCCGGTGACGCGCCCGTTGTACTCGGTGAACAGCACCGCGCCGTCCGGCGTCACCACGGCGTCCGCGCTGAGCCGGCCGCGATACCCCATGGCGTGCAGCGGCAGGCACAGCCGGCGCCCCTCCTCGACCAGGACGGTGAGCTGCTCCGCCGTCAGCCCCGGTGCCGGGATCACCTGGGCGTTGGCCACCGGGGCCATGATCATCTCGCCGTGGGCGCCCAGCTCCGGACCCCGGTCCGTGATCAGGAACTCGGCGAAAACCGCGGTGCTCTCCGGGAAGTAGCGCTCGACCACCAGGTGGTACCGCCCGCCGTCGGTGAGCGGATCCCAGTGCTTGGCGAGGAAGTCGTCCACGGCGCTGCGGTCCGTGGCGAGCGTCACCTGGGGCGCTCCCAGAGCGCGGACTCCCGGGAAAGGGCTGAGGATCTGGTTTCCGGCGCCGCCGGAGGCGTACTCGTGTTTGGCGATCACCGGATGCCCGCGCTCCAGCATCTCCCAGATCGTGTCCTCCGCGTCCTGCCGGTTCCCGCACACCGTCCCCTCGGGCAGCGGCACTCCGCTGCCCGCCGCCACGGCGCGGAACACCACCTTGCTGTTGACCAGCGCCCCGCCGCCCTGGCTGAGGAAGCGGTGGCCCGGCACAGCGGTTTCCGCGCCGAGCGAGCGCGCCATTTCCGCCACCGCGGCGTCGGGCCATAAGGGGAAGACGGAGGTGATCTCCCGGCCGTCCACGGCCTGCCGCAGAGCCTCGTGGAACTCCGGGTTCACCAGTCTGTCCCGCGTCAGGCGGTAGCTTCCCTCGGCCCCCGGCGGTGGTACGACGACCCGCAAGCGGTCGCGCCTGGTGCCCGTGAGCGAGGTGACGTAGTCGAGGAACTCGTCCTGCGGCGGGACCGGCAGGACCACGATGTCGGTGTCCCGTGCGAACCACAGCAGGCGTTGCGCCCACCAGCCGGCGCCATCACGTTCGCTGCTGCCGACGAGATCCGCATTGGTGCTGTTGCCTATCAGAACTGCCACCATGTCAGGTTCTTCCCTTCGGCCGGTACGAGACGTGGGCGCGCGAATCAGATGGCGAGCAGCGTCGAGGAACGGTTTCCGACGAGCGGTCGCGGCAGGTGACCCCGGGGAGAAGGGGGTTCGGGAATTTTCCTCATTCCGGAGCGGATTCGACGCCGCGGAACAGGTCCCTGAGTGGAAATGCGTGCATTTACCAAAAGAATGCAACTGTTCATTTACTGAACCGGTTCAACTCAGGTGAGGTTAGCCAGCCTTCGGCAAGGCGTCAAGATAGTGTGTTGCTTCTGCCGGTCGCTTGACGGGGGTACTGAACCGGGTTAGCTTGTGCTATCTGCTCTTCTTCGATACATGGTGACGGACGAGGGTGGTGCCATGAAACTCGACAGTCTCGGCAAATGGCTTCCCCTCAAGGAAATACACCTGCTCCGAGGGAGTGGCTGACCCGTATGAATCGCCTCCGGCTCAGTGGCGCGGTGATCACCCACCCGCGTCGCATCGACTTCGCACGAGCACTCATGCGTTCCGCCCGACCGGGATTCCTCGACATCGTGCTCGACCCCGACCCCGACGGCCCGCCGACCGCACTGCGAAGCATGATGCGTGCGTGGGCCGATATCCCGGCGGATTCCACGCACCATCTCGTACTGGAGGACGACGCCCAGCTCTCACCCGGCTTCGCCGAACACGCCGAACGGGCGGCGGCCGCGGCACCGCACGCCGCCATCGCGTTCTACACCAACTGGAACGCGAGAAACGGCGCCATGGTCCGGGTCGGGGTACTGGCCGGCGCCCGCTGGGTCGAGGCGGTCAACGAATACACCCCCACCGTGGCCCTGCTGCTGCCCGCCGCGGTCGGCCGGGGATTCGCCGACTACGTGAGAGAGCACGCGGGCAGTGGTTCGGACGACATCCTGATGTCCCATTACCTCGCGGCCGCCGGCGTGCCGACCTACCTGACCGTGCCCAACATAGTCCAGCACGGCGCCGAACCCAGCATTTCGGGCAATGACGGGCAGGGGCAGCGCCGCGCCATCTGCTTCGCCGCACCGAGCCCCGAAACGGACTGGAGCCTCAGACATATCGTCGAGCCCGACGTGGTGCCGTATTTCGAACTCGGGGTGGCGCAGTGCATGGCCCGTGCCGGACGCCATTCCCGCTGGCTCCGGCGCGGCACTGAGCCTTCCATGCGCCGACTGGGCCTCGACGTCGACCTCTGCCACCGGGAGTTCCGCGAGTCGCTGCCGTCCCGGGCCGACGCCGCGGCCGGTCCGCTCTCCGAGGTCACCCTGGAGGAGATCTGGCAGGCGGCCTATGTGGCGGGTGCCGTCAGCCGTCGGTTCGACACCTTCCCGGACGTCGACGCACAAATCGGCCAGTGGAACGATGACCCGCTGGTGCGCGAGGCGTTGAGCACCCTCGCACCGGGCGGTCTGTGCTGGCGTTACGGCTCGGCCGAGCTCACCGCCATCCAGGATCATGTGACGGAGCTCGCCTGCCGGGCCGCCGCCGCCGGAGCCCGTTCCGCCCGGCCCGAGCGGCAACCCCCGCTCCGGCGGTCGGCGACCACCCCGACAACGCACCGGTTCGTCGTCGTCGGCGGGGCGGGAACGCTCCGGAAGTTCCTGCTCACCGAGCTCCCCGACCGGGGCCACCGGGTCGTGACCGCGCCGTCCGGCACCGGCTCCCCTTCTGTCTCCTTGCGTCCGCTCCTCGAGCACGCGGACGCGGTCCTCCACATACCCGATCCCTCGTCTCCCGCCGGCACGCTCCAGCGGCTCACCGAGGAGGCACGGGCCGTGGGCGTCCACCGCATCGCGTCCCTGGTGCTTCCCGGGCTCGGCGAGCAGCCGGACCCCGGCCCCTTTGTCACCACGCTGCGCCTGGGCCTGCTCTATGGCCCCTATGTGACCGACTCGCTCGTCAACGACCTGGTCCGGCAGGCGGCCGGGACACGGCCGCCGGTGGCGGTCCGCCCCTGTCTGCCGGAGCGGATCCAGCTCGTCCATGTCGAGGACCTGGCGGATCTGCTGGAGCTGTTCGCGGAGTCGGACACCACGTCGGGGTCCTTGTCGGGGTCTTTCGACGTCTGCAACCCCGACAGCCCCAGCGGTGCCGGGCTGTGGGACCTCGTCTGCCGGACCGTGCTGCGGGCTCCGGCCCCTCCGTACGAGGACACTTGCCCCGCCCCGCCCCTTCTGTCGCCCGCCCGTACGCAGACCGAACTGGGCTGGACCCCCTCTGTCGATCTCGTCTCCGGTATCAAACATGTGCAGCACTGGCTCGCCTGGTCGTCAATATCCGACTGAGCGGACGTGGACGACCGCCTCCTCATCCATCCCGCTGCCCCTCCAGAGAGCTGATCAGGTCGTGAACCCGACCGTCCGTAATGGCCGAATACTTCTCCCGCAAGGACGGGGGAACCTCTTCGACCAGCGCCGGGTCGATCCTGCCCAACAGGATCGCCGCCCGCTTGACGAACGCGTGGCGATGGCGCTCACTCGCCTCGATCAGCTCATCGAAGAACAGCGGCAGTTCCTCCGCGAGGATATTCCGGTCGTAGAGGGCCAGACATGACGCGGCGGATTTCATCTGCCTGTCCTTGAGGAAGGCCCGGATCAGGTCGATGGAACGGAAGCGGTCGAGCATGGCCCGGACGGTTCGCTGCTGAGTGATGGAAGGCGGCGCCCCGGCCTCCCTGATGCGCCAGTAGTAGACCGTGTCCGAGGTGATGTCCACGGCCTTCGCCATGAAATGCAGCGGTACGGAGACGGGGCTGTCCTCATAGAACATGCCCTCGGGAAACGAGAGGCCGTACCGGTCCCAGAAGGTGCGCCGGTAGACCTTGTTCCACATGGTCCGGTCCATGGCGAGCTCCGGGATGTCGGAGATGTGGGTGCGGGCTCGCCTCTCGCGGAACGCGGCGTACTTGTCGCAGGGGAAGAACCCCGAGGAGTTGAAGCGTAGGACGTTGCCCGCGGCGAAATCCGAGCCGCTGTCGTCCAGGGATGCCACCAGGGTCGCATAGGCGTTCTCGGGGAGCAGGTCGTCGGAGTCGGCGAAGGCCAGATAGTCGCCGCACGGGTCGCTGTGCGCTATCCCGGCGTTCCGGGCGGAGCCGGGCCCCTTGTTCACCGGCCGTCGAAGAATCCGGAATCGCGAGTCCCGGGCGAACCGCGCGGCGATCACCGGGCTTTCGTCGGTCGATCCGTCGTCCACCAGGATGACTTCCAGGTCGGATAAATCCTGTGCGGCGACGGACTCGAGACATTCCGCGAGATACGGACCAGAATTATAAAACGGAATGATCACGGAGAGTCTGGGAGGCATCTCGCTCCTTGTGCCGACTGCGGAACCTCGATCACATACCGGTGCGGGGCCATGGCGAATCTGCGGCCTTTGATGCCGGCGCCCACGAGCCGGTGGACATCTCTGGCGGTCGGGTTCTCCCGGTCCAGCTCCAGGTACGCCGTGATGGTCCGGTCCGCCCCACCGACGTCGCCCTCCGGAACCACTTTCACGCTTCTGGGCGCGAGACAGTCGACGATGGCGCGGCGTACCTCGGCCAGATCCACCCAGCAGCCGTCGATGTACTCCAGGCCGGGCTGCAGGGGGACGTCGAGGGGGCGCACGGCTCCCTGGAGCGCTTTACCCGCGGTCAACTCCCCGTCGTCGGCGACTCGCAGCAGGATGTGCTCGAGGCACCGAAGACAATCGGACAGCACATCCGAGGGAAAGAGCGCGGTGTCCCCCCAGAGCGATACGACGAACTCCTGCGACACCCGCCATACGTCCACGTAGAACTTGCCCGGCTCCCATATGTCGAGGCCGCCGTTGGCCCGGATCCTGGTGGAATCCCGCTCCTCGGGTGAGCCGTCGGGCATGGCCCCCGGGGAATCCGTTCTGGATCCGTGCAGGTTGATGAAGCACTCGAGGTCGGGGTGGACACCCCGGTCCCGGCTCAGCGCATCGGTGAGTTCGGCCAGCCGGTCGGGGTCGCACGACCCGAGGTGGTAGGCGGTCATGGACGCCTTCCAGGAGTTCCCGAGCACCTCGCGGAACGGCAGCTCGCCCACCTCGACGGTCACCGGTACCACCTGGTAGAAGTTCCCCAGAGAAGACCTACTGGCCTCGCTCAGGCGATTCGTGCAAAAGAGCCGGAAGGTGGCCAGGCCGGAGTGGCTGATCGCGCTCAGGAGGACCGAGAGCGCTCCCACGACCGCGGTGTGGGGGGTCACCTGGTGCTGTTCGGCGATGCGCGCGATGGCGGACGCGGCGGCCGGGGACGCCATCATGACCTCGGGGAAACGCGGTGACTCCGCCGGCCGCTGGGGGACGGGAAACCTGTCGTTGGGAAAACGCCTGAGCTGCCCGGCCCAGTAGTCCTCCACCACCCGCGCGGCCGAACCGCCGTCGGCGCGCTCCCGGGCGGCCTGCTCCCGTGGCTGCACGACCGGCCTGCGCAGGATCTCCGCCCGCTGGTCGGGTGGAGACGAGATGAGATCGATCATCTCTCGCTGTATCACCTCCTTGCCCCAACCATCCGTCGCCGTATGGGAGAGGGCGAAGGCGATCCGTGTCACCCGCCCCCCGGACAGGAGAAGAGCGACGCGGAGCGGCCACTCGACCGCGGTGAAGGGCATTCCTTCCATGTCGGCCAGGACACTTCTCGCGTCCTCGTCCGTCGCGCACTCCCGAAGGGCGACCGGAAGCCGCCCACGGGCATGGACGATCTGCCGGTACACCCCGGAACCGTCCAGATGTATCCGGGTCCGAAGCGCCTCATGACGCTCGATCAGCAGCCGCAGGGCCGCCGTCGCATCAGCGACATCCGCTCCCCGCGGTAGCTCGAGCAACAAGCCCAGGTTCATGTTCGCGAAATGCGGCGCCGTCTGCTCCATCCAGCGGCACACCTGCTTCTGGCTCCAGGTGAGGTCGTACGTTCCGGAGCCCTCACCGCGGAATTCGATGACCTGGCGCTGCCCGTCGCTCTGTTCCATTCCCGCCTCCCCTTCTGGGACTCCACGGTCACTCCTGCTGGGTGAACAGGGGTTTGAGAGCGCGGTCGCACGCCCAGGCGCGGTCCAGGTCCTCCGCCACGACGCAGTACATGACCCCGTCGCGGCCGTCGTGCGCGTTGGTCAGCACGACCCCGGTGCGGGCCTCGGGCCGGTACGCCAGACCCGCCTTCGTCAGCCGGTCCCGCGCCGCGGCGAAGGACGGGGTCGACCAGCCCTCCGGCCACACCCGTTCGAGGATGATGCGGTCCTCGCCGAAGCCGGGGCCCACGACGGCGTCCCCGATGACGCCGTAGATATGGGTCGACCCGGTGATCCGGCCGTTGTACTCGGTGAACAGCACCTCACGCCGCGGCGTGACGATCGCGTCGGGACTGAGGGTCCCCCGGTAGCCCACGGCGTGCAGCGCCGTGGCCAGCCGGCCCGAGCCCTCCACCAGCCGGTCCAGCACGTCCGGTTCGAGGCCCTGGGCGGGCATCACCTGACCGACCGCGTACGGCGCCGACAGCAGCTCGCCCGTCCCGGCCAGGCGCGGCCCCGAGTCGGTGACGGTGTACTCGGCGAAGAACGCGGAGCTGTCCCGGTAGTAGCGCTCCACCACGGGGCGGCTGCGTCCACCGGCGGTCAGCCATGCCCACCGCTCGTCGAGGAAGGCCTTCACCTCGGCCGCCCCGGTGACCGGGACCACCCGGCGGGCCCCGATGGGGCGCACGGTGGTGTCGGTGCTGAGGATTTCGTTGCCGCGCCCGCCGGACAGGTAGTCGTGCTTGACCACGACGGCCTCGCCACGCTCGAGCAGGTCCAGGATGGTTCGCTGCGCCACCTCCGCACTGGTGCACACCGCGCCGGGCGGCATGGGTACGCCCACCCCGCCGGCCAGCGCCCGGAACGCCGACTTGCTGTTGACCAGCGCACCGCCGCTCTGGGAGACGAAGCCGTGGCCGGGCATGGCCGTGGTGACGCCGAGGCGCCGGGCGAGGTCCGCCACGGCCGCGTCCGGCCACAGCGCCGACAGATGGCGGACGTCGCGGTCGCCGATCACCTCGCGCAGCCGCTTGACGACGTAGGGGTCGGCCAGGCGCCCGGCGGTGAGTGTGCCGGCGTCGTCCGTCCCCGCCGGGGGGACCACGAACGTCAGCGTGTCGGCGCGGGTCCCGGTCAGCGAGGTCGCGTAGGCCACGAAGTCCTCGTCCGGCGACTGGGGGAGGACCACGATGTCGCCGTCGGTGGCGAACCAGACCACTCGCTGCACCCACCAGCCGGTCCAGCCGCGGTCGGTGCGGACGTCCTCGCCGAAGTCGTTGCCGATCAGGACCCGGACGGAGTGGGAGTGCGCCGCGCGCTCGGCCGCGCGGTCGCAGGGCGGTATCAGCACGGGCGCTCCCGTTCGACGATGCGGGCCACGGTGGCGACGGTGGGGCTGCTCAGAAAGTCCATCAGCGGTATCTCGACGGACAGTTCGTCACGGACCGCGGAGAGCATCTGCAGCAGACGCACCGAATCGCCGCCCGCCGCCATGAAGTTGGTGTTCACGGCGACCGACCGGACACCGAGGACGTGGCACCACAACCGGGCCACCGCCCGCTCCGCCTCGGTGCGCGGCTCGCCGGCCGGATCCGTCCCCGAGTCGGAATCCGCGTCGGCCGGCGGGGCGGGCAGCCGTGTCCGGTCGAGCTTGCCCGTCGGGCCCAGCGGCATGCTCTCCACGGTCAGGATCCGCCAGGGCACGGCGTAGTCCGGCAGGATCGACTCCAGATAGCGCCGGAGATCGTCCGGATCCGGTGCGAACACGGTCGCCGGTGACACATAGCCGACGATCCGGAGGCCACCCGGATGGTGGGCGGGGACCGCCGCGGCCTGCGCCACCGTCGGGTGGGCACGCAGTGCCGCTTCGATCTCACCCGGCTCCACCCGGTGCCCCCGGACCTTCAGCTGCCGGTCCTCGCGGCCGGTGAAGACCAGCGCCCCATCGGCACGCCGGCGCGCGAAATCGCCCGTCCGGTAGGAGCGGACACCGTCGGACCGGGTCCCGAACGCGCCGGCCGTCGCCTCCGGCTGGTTCCAGTAGCCGACGGCCAGTCGCTCGCTGACCAGCTCCACCTCTCCGTACACCTCGGTGGGCAGACCGTCCCCGTCGAGCAGCCGCACCTCGACACCCGGCACCGGACGGCCGACCGGCAGGGCGCCGGCGGGCACCTCGAAGCGGCTCGCCCGGTACTGGAGCGCCAGTGTGCACTCCGTGGGGCCGAGGCCGTTGATCAGAGTGCAGTTGTCCGGGAACACCGCCGAGAAGCGCCGCAGATCCTGCCCGGTCGCCTCCTCACCGCCGAGGACGACCGTACGGACGCCGGAGAGCGACTCCTCGGGCCCGGCGCCCTTCCGCTCCGGGGGAAGGTCGCCGACGAGGTGCCGGAACAGGGTCGGGGTGCAGTGGAGAAGGGTCGCCCCCACGGCCGCGAGGCGTGCGCGCAGGTCGGGCGCGGACAGCAGCGGGTCGACGATGTGCAGGCTCGCGCCCGTCAGCAGGGCACCGAAGAGGTCCATCACCGCGGCGTCGAACGTGAACCGGGCCAGCAGCGGCACCCGGTCGCCGGGGGCGATACCGGCCTGCTCCGCGTAGAGGGTGGCATGGCCCAGGACGTTGCCGTGGGTCTGCATCACGCCCTTGGGCGCGCCGGTCGTCCCGGAGGTGTGCAGCACATAGGCCAGGGTGTCCGCACCGGGCGGCGCCATGTCCCCGGAGGCCGACCCGTCCGCCGGGGAGAGGGGGATGACGGGTCTGTCCCCGGCCAGGGCGGCCGCCCTGTCGGCCAGCGCGGGGTCGCAGGCCACGACGGCCACATCGGCGTCGGTGACGATCCGGGCCAGCCGCCCGTCGGGCTGACGCGGGTCCAACGGCACATAGGCCACGCCCGCCTTGAGCGCGGCCCACACCCCGAGGACCGCCTGCACGTCGTGCTCGCACAGCAGCGCCACGCGGCTGCCGGGCGCGGCTCGGCGGCCCAGCCGGTGGGCCAGGAAGGTGGTGGTCCGGTCGAGTCGCGCATAGCTGTACTCACCTGAGGGACCGCTCACCGCCGTCCGCGCCCCGTGCTCGGCGGCCACCGCCCGGAACCGGTCGACGAGGGAGTCGGGCCCGGCGCCGGCCGCCTGCCGTCCGTCCGGCGCAGGGTCGGCGATGCTCTTCAAACCGTCCTGGACGGGCAGTTCCCGCACCCGACGACGAGGGTCGCGCACCGCGCCGGACAGCAGCGTGGCGCAGTGGCCGAGCAACCAGACCGCGGTGGCGGAGGTGAACAGGGTGGCGTCGTAGCGCAGCCGCAGAACGGCTCCTGTGGCGTCGCGGGCCAGGGCCAGCGAGATGTCGGCTTGGTACGGAAGGGCACACGACGCCCGTGCGGTGACGACGATCCGCGGTGCCGCCGCGGCCCCGTCGGGTTCGCGGGCGCTGCCGAGCGCGTCGGTCACGGCCTCCTCGACGGCGCCGGCCAAGGTCGTGAAGGGCTCCGCCGGGGCCAGCCGTACGCGTATCGCCAGCGGGCCGGACGGATGCGAGAACGCGCCGACGCCGTCCCCGTCCAGGCCGATGAGCAGGTCGGTGGTGCGAGTGTGCCGATGCACGACGGCGGCGGCCACGGCGAGCAGAAGCACCGTGGACGGTGGGTGGTCAGCGGTGGTCGGTAAGTGCGCCGGTACCTGTGCCGGTAAGTGCGTCGGTACGGGCGAACGTCCCGTCCCCGCCATCGCGTCGAGCAGCGCGGCCACGTCCTCGGGCAGCGCCGATTCCACCAGCGCGGCCCGGTACGGGCCCGCGGCGCGGCGCGGCAGGTCGGTCGGCAGCTCCGCCGGAGCCGGGCCGGAAGGCAACGCGTCTCGGTCGGTTGTCGGAGCGTCGGCGCCCATGGTCTCCCTCCCATCGTCGGCTTGCCTGGCAACAGCCGCCCATTCTCGGGCCCACACCTTCGAGGGGTCACGTACCGCCGGTCCGCACCGCCGGGCCCTCGTCCGGCCCGTGCCACGACTCCCACAGGGCCGCGTAGGGGCCGCCGCGGCCGATCAGTTCGCGGTGCGGACCGGCTTCGGTGATGCGACCGTCGTCCAGCACGACGACCCGGTCGGCGTCGTGGGCGGTGTGCAGCCGGTGCGCGATCGCGATGACGGTCCGCCCTTCCAGTACGGCCGCGAGCGACCGCTCGAGATGGCGCGCGGTCCGGGGGTCGAGCTGGGCCGTGGCCTCGTCCAGCACCAGGGTGTGCGGATCGGCGAGCACCAGACGGGCCAGCGCCAGCTGCTGGGCCTGCGCCGGCGACAGGCGCGCCGCTCCGGAACCCACCTCCGTGTCGAGGCCGAGGGCCGAGGCCCACTCCCATGCGTCGATCGTCTTCAGGGCCTTCTCCAGCTCGTCGTCGGCGGCCTCCGGCCTGGCGATGAGCAGGTTGTCGCGCAGGGTGCCGCGGAAGACGTGGTGTTCCTGGCTGACGAGGGCGACCTGGCGGCGCAGCTCCGGCAGCGGAAGAGCGTCGAGGGGTACGCCGCCGACGGTGACGGAGCCGGTGCGCGGGGTGTGGATTCCGGCGAGCAGTCGGCCGAGGGTGGACTTGCCCGCGCCGGAGGGACCGACGATCGCCAGCCGTTCCCCGGGCCGGATGACCAGGTTCACGTCCCGCAGGATGTCGTGTCCCTCCCGGTACGCGTAGTGCACACCACGGACCTCGATCCCCTGACCGGCGGGCGTGTGCACGGCGTCCTGCCCGGCCTCGGTGTGCCGGTCGGGCAGCGCCTGGCCCACTCCCAGGATGCGGGCCAGGGACGCGCCGCCCACCTGCAACTCGTCCATCCAGAACAGCAGCCGGTCGACGGGCCCGATGATCTGCTGGACGTACAGGGTGGCGGCGGTCGCGGCCCCGAGGCTCACCGCGCCGTCGACGTAGAACAAGCCGCCGACGACGAGGGTGGCCGCCACCGGGAGCATGTAGGCGGTGTCCGCGAACGGCAGGTACACGCTGCGCAGCCAGAGGGTGTGGCGTTCGGCGGCGTAGGACTCGGCGATGTCGCGGTCGGTCCGGGCCAGGCGCCGCTTCGCGATGCCCAGCGCCTCCACCGTCCTCGCCCCGTCGACGGTTTCCGTCAGTCCCTCGGTGAGCCGGGAGTACGAGGCGCTCGCGCGCAGATACCCGGGCCGGGCGCGCCTGAGGTACCAGCGGGTCGACGCCCACAGGACCGGCACCGCCACCAGACTGGGCAGCAGGAGCAGCGGGCCGGCCAGGGCGATCGCGCCCAGGGTGAGCAGGATGGTACACAGGGCGATCAGGGTGTCGGGAGCCGCGAGCTGCACGGTGCGCGACAGGACGTCGATGTCCCGTGTGGTACGCGCGACCAGGTCCCCGGAACCGGCCCGTTCCACCGTCGTCAGCGGCAGCTCCAGCACCTTCCTGACGAAGTCCTCCCGCAGCCGGGCGACGATCTTCTCGCTGAGCCGGGTCGAGGTGACGGTCGCATAGCGTTCCAACAGGGCCTGGGCGGCCACCGCGGCACAGATGACGGCTCCCGCGGTGGCGGCGGTGCCCGCGTGGCGTCCGGCGTCCTGGACCAGGTCGCCGAGCATCCAAGGGGCGACCAGGCCGGCGGCCGCGGCCAAGGAGTACAGCAGCAGCGAGGCGGCCAGTTGGCGTGGGTGGAGCAGGACGAGGCGCCGGGCGTAGGCCCGTACCTCGGCGGCGTCGGCGACGGGCAGGGTGGATTGCGGCTGACTCATGTGGTGACGACCTCCCGGGTGACCACGGACCGGTAGCGGGGATCGTTCAGCAGCTCGTAATGCGGACCGGTGGCGACGACCCGTCCGCCGTCCACCAGCACGGCCTGGTCCGTGTGGGCCAGGAGGATCGGGCTGGTGGTGAACACCGCGGTCGTCCGGCCGGAACGGTGTGCCGCCAGACGGGCGGCGATCCGGCCCTCGGTGTGGGCGTCGACGGCGTTGCTCGGTTCGACCAGGATCAGTACCTCGGGGTCGGCCAGCAGCGCCCGGGCGAGCCGCAGCCGTTGCTGCTGGCCGCCGGAGAACTCGCGCCCGCCGACACCGATGTCCCCGTCGGTGCCGCCCGGCAGCGTGTCCAGGAGGTCGAGCGCCGAGGCATCGTCCAGGGCCTGCCGTATCAGCCGCTTGTCGCCCAGGGCCCGGTCGCGGGGGTCGAGTTCGGTGCGCAGCGGTCCGGAGAAGAGCGGGGAGTCGTTGTCCGCGACCAGGATCAGGCGCCGTGCCTCGGCCAGGGGCAGAGCGGACAGCGCCACGCCCCCGTAGGAGACCTCCGAGTCGGTGTACCGGCCGAGCCGGTCGGCGAGCGGGGCCGCGTCCTCCTGCTCGGTGCAGACGACTCCGACGAACCGCCCCGCGGGCAGGACAAGACCCGACTCCGGGTCGGTCAGCTCGGACGCGTCGGCGGGAGCGGCGGCGGTGCCCGTCGCCGGCTCGGGTTCCAGGGCGAGGAAGTCGGTCACCTGCCGGGCGGCCACCAGGGCGCGGGTGAGCTGGTCGATCATGCCCGTGATACGGCTCAGCTGGTCGGCGAGGAACACCGCGAAACCGTAGAAGGACACCAGCGCTCCGGCGCCGATCCGGTCGGTCTCGACGTAGTGTGCGCCCAGGGTGACGATCGCGGTGACGAGCAGCCCGGGCAGCAGGATCCGCGCGGCGGATATCCAGGACTCCACACCGGCGACGCGCACCCCGTGGTGCCGCACCCGCTGGGACGCCTCCTGATAGCGCCGGGCGAAGACCTCCTCGCCCCCGATACCGCGCAGGACGCGCAGGCCGTCGACGATGTCCACGGCCAGCCCGGTCATCGCGCCCTGGCTCTCCCTCAGCTCCCCCTGCCGACCGTGCAGACGCCGCATGAGCAGGGTCATCAGCCAGGCCATCAGCGGCACACCGGCCAGGGTCACCAGGCCCAGTTGCCAGGACGTGGCGAGCATGATCCCGGCGACGACGACGGTCGAGACGACCGCGCCGCTGCCCCGGGCGGTGCTCTCCAGGGCCGCCCCGATGCGGGTGATGTCGGCGGCGCCGACACTGACCACCTGGCCGGTGGACACCCGCTTGGGCAGGGTGGCCCCGAGCCTGGTGGCGTGCCGGGTGACGTACTGCATGGTCAGGTAGCCGGCGCCGAACCGGTTGTTCTCCGAGCTGCGGTCGCGCAGCATCCCGGAGAGTGCCTGGACGACGCCCAGGGCCAGGACCGTGCCGCCCCACAGCAGCAGTTCGTCCCGCTGCCGGGGGATGAGACCGGCGTCGACGCCCCGGCCGACCGCGGCGGGGACGAGTCCCTGGGCGAGGGCGCAGACGATCCCGCAGGCCGTGGCGAGCGAGATGCTGCCCCGGCGGTCGGCGATGAGGTGGAGCAGATAGCGAAGTGGCGAGCGCGTGTCCGGGGTGCCCGGACGGGGATCTGGGATGGGACGCATGTCACCCAAACAGTGGTCTCGTGGCCTCGGACATGAGCCAGGAAATGGCTACAGACATGAGCCAGGAAATGGCCTCAGACATGAGCCAGGGAGCGGTGGATACGGGAGGGGGACCCGATATTACTACTACCTTTTGACGCCGTAGGTCAGCCCGTGTTCGTACGGCAGGCCCGAGGTGGTCCGCACGTCCTGGAAACCGGCCGTGCGCAGCCAGTCCTCGTAGTCCCTGGCCGGATAAGCCATTCCCTGGCCGCTGGCGAGGACGTTGAGGTAGAGGGAGAGCCGGGCGGAGAAGATGCCGGCCGTCTCGTCGTCGGACACGTTGTACCCGTAGACGAAGACCCGGCCGCCCGGGGGCAGGGCCTGGTGCGCCTTGGTGAGCAGGGCGACGATCTGCTCACCGGAGAAGATCTCCAGGACATGGCTGAACAGGACGCCGTCGACCCCGGTGGGGAAGTCGTCCTTGAACAGGTCCCCGGGATGATGTCGCACCCGGTCGCCCAGGTCGGCCGTGGTGTCCTCGGCGAGCCCGGAGACGCTCGGCAGGTCGAAGACGGTGACCCGCAGGTCGGGGTGGCGCCGCACGAGGTGTGAGGTGGTCGTCGCGTCGCCGCCGCCGACGTCCAGCAGGTGCCGGACGGAGGAGAGTTCGGGGTGGTCGAGGAGCGCGGGAAGCGACCGCAGGGTGAACGCGCTCATCGCGGCGTGGAACAGCGCTTCGCGTTCGGGCTGGTGGGACAGGCGCTGGTAGAGGGTGGGTTCGTCGCCGGGATAGGCGGCCAGGGCGGTGTTGGTGCCGGCCCGCAGCGCGGTGGTCATCTGCCCGAACGCCGGGTAGTAGACCTCTTTCCAGCCGATGAGGATGTGCCGCCAGCTGTCGGGCCCGTCCGGGACGAGCAGGTCGCGTGCGGCGTCGGAGTTGGCGTAGCGCCCGTTCTCACGGCGGAGCAGCCCGGTGACACACACGGCCTGCAGCAGTACGCGGAGTTGGTGGGCTGGGAGTCCGGTGGCGGCCTGGATCTCCTCGAGCGTCGAGTCGGGCCGCGAGTCGAGGAAGCGGAAGATGTCGCACTCGACCGCTGTGGCCACGGCGTTGAACAGGGCCGGGGCGTTCACAAGAAAATGGAAGCGGTTTACGACAGGATCCGAGGACCGGTCAGCGTCGAAATCGAGCGAATTCGACCATAAATCTTGAGTCATCAATGGTTCTTTCTTCGATGCATACATGTCCGCTGAATAACGGCTGAGCAATCGCCGAATAACCGAGGGTGAACCTAACATGATCTCAGGCGAACGGGCAAGGGATATGCTCGCGAAAGTTTCGTCCGTATTGCCCCGTTCCGCCACTCAAGGGGTGTGGTTGTTCGGAATTCCGAACGGCTTGCGAATCTTGCTTGACGGAGCATATTGACCGTCGTACAGTGAGATCGCTTTCTGTCGCTTTCGCGACCATGCCACCCGTGAGAACGCGGCTGTATTGGCCTCCCCGTAGGTTTACCGTACCGGGCCGTTTCCCGTGGTACCTCACGCATGTCCAGCTCCGCTGCTTTCAGATCCATGGCCCGCATCGGGCTCCATCCGTTCGTCCAGCACTCAGGGGGAACAGATCGCCATGCAGCTGAACAGTTACGACGAATGGTCCACGCTCAAAGAGGTCATTGTGGGCTCGGCGGTCAATTACACATCGCATGAGCGCGAGTTATCGTTCGACCTCTTCTTCCACGACAACCTGATCCGGACCGAGTGGTACTATCCGCGGCTGCGGGCCTCCGGGCCGGCCGGCGGGAGCTCCAGTTCGCCGATCAAGCAGCGCTACGTCGAGGAGCTGCGGGAGGACATCGAGGGGATCGTCAGCGCTCTGGAGTCGCTGTCGGTGACCGTACACCGCCCGCTCGATGTGCACGAGACGACCTCGCAGGTCACCACGCCGGCCTGGTCGGCGGCGGTGGTGCCGCCGCTCAACGTCCGGGACAACACCCTCATCCTGGGTGACGAGATCATCGAGACCGCGCCGATGATCCGGTCCCGCTACTTCGAGACACAGTTCCTCACCCCGGTCTTCAACGAGTACTTCCGGCAGGGCGCCAGGTGGTCCGTGATGCCGCGCCCGCTGATGACCGACGCCTCCTTCGACCTCTCCTACGCCCGCACCGGCACCGCGGGCGGGCCGATGGAGCCGGTGGAGGATCCGCAGCCGTCGCCCTACGACGTCGGCTTCGAGATGATGTTCGACGGCGCGCAGTGTCTGCGGCTGGGCCGCGACGTGGTCGTGAACATCTCGACGGAGAACCACGCCATGGCCTGCGACTGGCTGGAGCGTCATCTCGAAGGCCGTTTCCGTATTCACCGCGTCCACCGCCTCAGCGACAGCCACATCGACAGCATGGTGCTGGCACTCGGGCCCGGAAAGCTCCTCGTCCGTTCGCCGGAAGTGGTCGACCAGCTGCCCGCTCCACTGCAGAAATGGGATGCGATCGTTCCGCCTCCGCCGGAGGGCAACAACTTCCCCGAATACGACGACGGCGACCTGATTCTCACCAGTCCGTTCATCGATCTGAACGTACTCTCGGTGACCCCGGACACGGTTCTGGTGAACGAGGCGTGCCCGGAATTGATACGGACGCTGGAGAACCATCGATTCACGGTGGTTCCGGTCCGGCACCGGCATCGGCGGCTGTTCGGCGGTGGATTCCACTGCTTCACCCTGGACACCGTACGAGAGGGAGGGCCGGAGGACTACCTCGAATGAGTGGGGCGCGAGTCGTGGCCGTGGGCACGGCGGTTCCACCACATTCGTACACCCAGAGTGAATTACTCGAGGAATTCCACATCACCGATCCACGGATCAGGTCGGTTTTCCTGGGCGGCGCGATCGAGCGCCGCCATCTGCTCCTTCCCCCTCGCGGGCCCGACGGGACGCGACAGCCGGAGACGCAGGGCGATCTGCTGCGCAAGCACACCGCGGGCGGACTGGATCTGGGCCGAAGGGCGGTCGAGACATGCCTGGAGCGGGCGGGCCTCGCCTTGGGCGATGTCTCGTACCTGTGCTGCGTCACCTCGACCGGATTCCTCACCCCCGGCCTCTCCGCGCTGCTGATCAAGGAGCTCGGGCTCAACCGGCACTGCACCCGGCTGGACGTGGTGGGCATGGGCTGCAACGCCGGGCTCAACGCCCTCACCGCGACCGCCGGCTGGGCCGCCGCGCACCCCGGCGAACCGGCGCTCATGGTCTGTGTCGAAACCTGCTCGGCGGCCTACGTCTTCGACGGGACCATGCGGTCGGCCGTGGTCAACAGCCTCTTCGGCGACGGCGCCGCGGCCGTCGCCGTCGTGGCCGCAGGCCCCGGGCAGGACGGGCCGCCGGCCGCGGCGGGACCGGAACTGCTGCGGTTCTCCAGCCGCATCATTCCGGAGGCGGTCGGCGCGATGCGCTACGACTGGGACGACGACCACGGCAAGTTCAGCTTCTACCTCGACCCCGACGTGCCCTACGTCGTGGGGGCGAACGCCGGGCCGGCGCTGGAGCGGCTGCTCGCCGGCACCGGACTGCGTCCGTCGGGCATCGCCCAGTGGATCGTGCACTCCGGCGGCAAGAAGGTCATCGACGCCATCCGGGTCAACCTCGGCCTGACCCGTCACGACGTCCGGCACACCCTGAGCGTGCTGCGGGACCACGGAAACCTGTCCAGCGGGTCGTTCCTGTTCTCCTACGAACGGCTGGCGGCCGAGGGCGCGGTGGCGCCGGGCGACATCGGTGTCCTGATGACCATGGGACCCGGTTCGACGATCGAGATGGCCTTGGTGCGCTGGTGAGCGCGGAGGAGGGCACAGTGAAGGCGAACAACGACGAAACGGTCCTGCCGGCGGATGTGGCCGACGGGCTCGGCGTCGGCGTGGAGATCGACGGCGCACGTCCGCTCGCCGACCTGACGGCGGCGGTGAACGCGGCCTGCGACCGGGCCGAGGAGCGTGAGGGACGGAGCGTCGTGGTCCTGCGGCTGGCCACCGCGCTGCCCGAGCACCGGGCCTGGCCCGGCGCCGTCGAACTCCGGGACGTCAGCCGCTGGGAGAAGGCGCTGCGCCGGCTGGAGCGGCTGCCCACGATGAACATCGCCGTCGCCCGGGGCACCTGCGGCGGTCCGTCCCTGGACGTCCTGCTCACCGCCGATTACCGGATCGTCACCCCCGATCTGCTGCTGCTGCCACCGGTCAACGACGGGCACTTCTGGCCCGGGATGTCCGTCCACCGGCTGGTCCAGCACCTCGGGGTGGCGAGGGCGCGACAGATCGTCCTGTGGGGCGACGACATCGAGGCCGAACGGGCCATCGAGGTCGGCCTCGTCGATCAGGTGACCGAGAGCGTCGACGAGGCACTGCACACGGCCGCGGTCCTCATGGGCCGTATCTCCGACGCCGAGCTCGCGGTACGGCGGCAACTGCTGTACGACGCCGCGTCGACGCCGTTCGAGGACGCGCTCGGGCTGCACCTGGCGGCCTGCGCCCGGGAGTTGCGGCGCCTGGACGCCGAGGGCTCCCGGGAACTGGAGGACAACCGATGACGCCCCTGGCCGCACCCGCGCCCTCGTTCACCGGAAAGCTCCGGGCGGACGGAGAAACCCTCGCCCGGTACGCGGCCGACGCCGATGACCTGCTCGCCTCCCTGCCCGCCAAACCCGACCGCGACGAGGGCCGGCGGCGGCTGGCGCAGGAGGCCCTGGAGTCCTGCCGGGCCGTGCGCGGCGCGTTCCTGGACCGGCACGCCGACGAGGTGTACGCCGCGCTGACCGACGGCCTCACCCGTCATCTGCGGTTGACACCCCTGGTCCACGCCGCGGCCGAGCGGTTCCCCGGGCTGGTACCGACGCGTGCGCAGCTCGACGCCGAGCGGGGGCACGTGCAGGCGGACAAGGAAGGCCGGGAGATCGACCAGGGCGTCTTCCTGGCCGCCCTGCTCAGGTCCGCCACGGCCGGGCCGCACCTCATGGACGCCATGCTGTTGCCCACCGAGCGCGCCACCACCCTGCTCGAGGAGTTCCGTCGCAACGGACGCGTGGCGCTGGAGTCGGTCCTGCTGGAACGGCGCGGCGAGCTCGCGTATGTGACGATCAACAACCAGCACTGCCTCAACGCGGAGGACGAGCGGCTGGTCGAGGACCTGGAGACCGCCGTCGACCTGGCGCTGCTGGACGACGCCGTGCGGGTCTCGGTGCTCCGCGGCGGCGTCATGACGCATCCGCGGTACCGGGGACGGCGCGTGTTCTGCGCCGGCCTGAACCTGTCCGACCTGCGCAACGGCGCCATCTCGCTCACCGGTTTCCTCCTCGGACGTGAGCTCGGCCTGGTGGCGAAACTGGTGCACGGGGTGGTGACCGACCCCGACCAGGGCGCCTGGGCCCGACGGACGGTACAGAAGCCGTGGATCGCGGCGGTGGACGCGTTCGCCATCGGGGGCGGTATGCAGCTGCTGCTGGCCTGCGACCACGTCATCGCCGAGCGGGACGCCTACTTCACCCTGCCCGCCGCCCAGGAGGGCATCGTGCCCGGTCTCGGCAACCTCCGGCTGACCCGTTTCACGGGCGCCCGGCTCGCCCGGCGGATCATCCTGGGCGGGCAGCGCGTCCGGGCCACGGACCCGGAGGCCGTGCTGCTGTGCGACGACGTGGTGCCCGCCGAGGAGATGGACACGGCCATCGCGCGCACCGCACGGGATCTGGCCGCACCGGCCGTCGCCGCCAACCGGCGCATGCTCGTGCTCGCCGAGGAACCGCCACAGCTGCTGCGCGCGTACGCCGCGGAGTTCGCCCTCGTCCAGGCGGAGCGGCTGTACAGCCCCGACGTCATCGACAAGGTCGAACGGCGCTGGGCCGCCCGCTCCTCGGCCAGGCGGTGACCGGACCGGTGACGGAGCTGAACCGGTCCTCGCTGCACGGGTCGGTCGGGGAGCCGTCGCTGGAGGCCGTCCGCTTCCTCAACGAGGTGATGAGCCGCCATCCGGAAGCCATCTCCTTCGCCCCGGGCGCACCCCACCCCAAGGCCGTGGGCGACATCGACACGGAGCGGTACGTGCGCGGCTACCTCGAGCACATCGCGGGCGGCGACCGACCGGCTCTGGAGCGGGCACGGCGCAGCCTGTACGAGTACGGCCCCAGCATCGGCCTGATCAACGACCTGATCGCGGACGCACTGCGGCGGGACTGCGGTATCGATGTGCCAGGAACGGCCCTGGTCGTCACCGTCGGGGCACAGGAAGGCATGTTGCTGGCGCTGCGCGTGCTCTTCCGGTCGCCCGGTGGGCCGGCGCGGGATCTGCTGGCCGTCCCCAACCCCAGCTACGTCGGCATCACCGGAGCCGCCCGCCTGCTCGACATCGACATGGTGCCGATCCCCGAGGCCGACGGCGGCATCGACGTCGACCTGCTGGCAGCAGCCTGCGCCGAGGCCCGCCGGGCGGGCCGACGGATCCGCGCCTGCTACGTCGCACCGGACTTCTCCAATCCGGGCGGGACCCGGATGACACCGGCCGCCCGGCACCGTCTCCTGGACCTCGCCGAACGCGCCGACCTGTTGCTGCTGGAGGACAGCGCCTACGGATTCACCGCGGGCCCGGACGACGGCCTGCCCACGCTGAAGAGCCTGGACCGGACCGGCCGGGTCGTCCACATCGGCACCTTCGCGAAGATCTGCTTCCCCGGCGCCAGGGTCGGCTACCTCGTCGCCGATCAGCCGGTGCGGGCACAGGACGGGACGGTCAGGCCGCTCGCCGACGAGATCGCCGTCGTCAAGGGCATGGTCACCGTGAACACCTCGCCCCTGTGCCAGGCCGTGATCGGCGGCATGCTCCTGGCGCACGGCGGCTCCCTCGCCGAACTCAGCCGCCGAGGAGCACAGACCTACCGGCGCAACCTCGCCCATCTCGTGGGCGCCCTGGACCGGCATCTGCCGCCCGGCGCCGTGCCGGGCGTGCACTGGAACCGGCCGGACGGCGGCTTCTTCGTCACGATGACCCTGCCCGTGCCCGCGGACGCCGCGCTGCTCGAGGTGTCGGCATCGGCGTACGGGGTGCTGTGGACCCCCATGGCCCCCTTCTACCTCGACTCCACGGGAGACCGGATGCTCCGCCTGTCCTGCAGTTACCTGGACCCCGACCGGATCGACACCGGTGTGGCCCGGCTGGCCGACTTCCTGAAGAACGAGACGGGCCCGCGCGGCGGGGTCCGGTCATGACCGGGCCCCGGCCGATGCCGACGGTGCGGCGCGGGTTCTTCGACCCGCCGCCAGAGCTCGCCGAATACCGCGAGCAGGATCCGCTGATGCGCCTGAAGTACCCCGACGGGCACGTCGGCTGGCTGGTCACGGGGCACCGCCTGGCCCGTACCGTCCTCGCCGACAGCCGGTTCAGCGCCCGGTCCGAGCTCAAGCGCGCTCCGGTGCACCGCCCCGGCGCCGACCCCTTCTACGGGAAACCGGCCCTGCCCGGCTGGCTGGTCGACATGGACCGCCCCGAGCACACCCGGCTGCGCCGACTGCTCGCCGGACAGTTCACGGCACACCGGATGGAGGAGCTGCGGCCCCGTATCCACCGCATCGTCGAGGACCACCTGAACGAGATGGAGCGGCGGTCAGGCCCCGTCGACCTGGTCACGGCGTTCGCCCTTCCCATCCCGTCCCTGGTGATCTGCGAACTGCTCGGTGTGCCCTACGACCGGCGCGAGGCGTTCCAGCGGGACAGCGCGACCCTGTTCCGGCTGGACGCCACCGCGGAAGAGGCGGCCGGGGCCATGGAGGGGCTGGAGGCCCTGCTCCGCGAGGTGACCGAGTACCAGAGTCGGCCCGGCGGCAGCGGACTTCTGGGCGCTCTCGCCGTCGGCGGCCAGATGAGCATGGCGGAGATCACCGGGACGGGGGTTCTGCTGCTCACCGCCGGGCACGAGACGACTGCCTCCTCACTGGCCCTGGGGGTGTTCGCCCTGCTGTGCCACCCCGAGCAGTTGGCGGCACTGCGCGCCGACCCGGCGCTGGTGGACGGCGCGGTGGAAGAGCTCCTCCGTTACTTGACGATCTTTCAGTTCGGGGTGCCGCGCACGCCGCTGGAGGACGTGGAACTCGAAGGCCGGGTCATCAGGGCGGGGGAGTCGGTGACCATCTCGCTGCCCGCCGCCAACCGGGACCCCGACCGGTTCGAGGACCCCGACCGGCTCGATGTGACCCGGCAGGCCAGGGGCCATCTCGCATTCGGGTACGGGATACACCAGTGCCTCGGCCAGAACCTGGCCCGCGCCGAGATGCGCACCGCGTTGCCCCTGCTGCTCGCACGGTTCCCGCAGCTTCGGCTCGCGGTGCCCGCCGAGCGGGTTCCGCTCTCCCACGACATGGGTTTCTACGGGGTCCACCGCCTGCCGGTCATCTGGTGAGGACCCTTCCCAGGCCTCTCCCACGCCGCCGCCGACCACCGACAGGAGCCGACCATGGTGAAGGTGTACTCGGTCACGCCGGAGTCCGTACCGGCGCGGTCCTCCGCCGTGCACGACACTGCTGCGGAGGGCTTCGCCGAACGGCTGACAACGACCGCCCGCGCATCCGAGCGGGCGGGCTGGGAAGGCATCCTGGTCCCGCACAATCTGCACGAGGTGGATCCGTGGATCGTCGCGGCCCACATCGGCTCGGCCACCCGGACCCTCGTACCGCTCCTGGCGCTCCAGCCCGCCGCCACCCCTCCGCACACGGCGGCCCTGTGCGCCGCCGCCTACGCGATGCTCCACGGCCTGCCTCTCTACTTCAACCTGGTGGCCGGCGCACGCGACGACGAGATGCGCAGGATCGGTGACGACCTGAGCCACGACGAACGCTACGCCCGGCTGCGCCAGTACGGACATGTGCTCAGGCGGCTGCTGCGGGGCGAGACGGTCGACGCCGAGGGCCCCTACTACACGTACCGCGGCTTCCGCCTGGAACCGCGGCCCGATGTCCTGTCCCGCTGCCGGATCTTCGTCGCCGGCTCCTCCTCGGCCAGCGTGTCCGCGGCCAAGGAGATCTCCGATGTGGTCGTCACCCACCCACTGCCGTACGAGGAGTGGCACCGCACGTTCCTGCGGCCGCTGCGGGCCGACGACTACATGGGGGACATCGGCATCAGGATCGGCATCCTGTGCCGTCCGGACCCGGAGGAGGCCTGGAAGCTCGCGTACGAGCGCTTCCCCGACTCCTGGATCGGACGGCAGGAGACGCTGCTGAAGACCATGTCGCAGAACACGTGGTCGCGACAGCTGGCACAGCGCGCCGTCGAGGCCGACGGGCGGCCCGTCGACGTGGAGCGGAGCACGTACTGGCTCGGTGCCTTCCGCAGCGGTCTGGCCAGCGCCCCCTTCCTGGTGGGCGGATACGACGAGGTCGCCGCCCGCCTCGGCGACTACGTCCGGGCGGGGGTCGGGCATGTGCTGCTCAACGGGGGACTCGACGAGGACTTCGAGCATACGAGGGAGGCCGTCCGGCTCGCCTCGCGAAGGTGAGCCGCGGGGGCGAGCGTCGAACTTTTCTGCCGGTTGTCACTCCTAACTGCCGGTCTTTATTTCCGATTTGTCCTTGACCCTCCTCCGGCCGCCCTATTAACGTGCTGTACCGGTTCAGTAAACGCTTGCTCACCCGTGAGTACCTGTCGGCTCTCCCTGTTGCCTGAGCTGCCCAAAACTGAGCCGCCCGCATCCCGGAGACCGGTTTTCTGCATTTCGCTGTAGTTGATGCAAGTAAACGCACTCATGGAGACGGTGAAAATGATCAGCTCGTGCCACATGGAAGAAATTGCGCAGCGATCGATATGTGCTCCTGGACAGCATTGGGAATTGCGGGAGAAGCTCGACGACTGCGGATTCGTCATTCTCGAACCGGGCGGGCCGGACGAGCGGGCCCTCGATGAAATCATGCCGGAGCTCGGCAAACCGGTCGAATACGGCTTCGGCACCAAACTCACCCTCGAACCGCAGGAAGCGTCCGACAATCTGCAGTTCACCACCAGTGGAATGCCGTTGCACACCGACGGGCCTTTCAATGCGGGTCCGCCGGTCAAATACATCGGCATGTACTGCGTAACGGCTCCCGAAGTGGGCGGGGAGTCGCTGGTCGCAAGCAATGCCGCGTTCTTCGAGCACGCCCCGGCCGATCTGCTCGAAATCATGGACGACATCGTCATCGAGTACCGGAACCGGATCTCCGGCTATTACAAGGACCGGCCCGCGGGGAGCCATCCTCGGGTGGCGCCCGTTCAGATCGATCCGGAGACCGGTGAGCGGAGACTGGTCATCGGTCTCACCGACCCCGACGATCCGATGCGCACCCATGATGCGGTGGTGGTCGGCTACGGGGAGGCGGAGAGCGCCGAGTTGCTCGGCAGAATCAAGACGGTGCTGCACCTTCCGAGCGTGCTGTACGCCCACAAATGGCGGGTCGGCGAGGTGATGATTATGGACAACCGGCGGGTCATCCATGGCCGTGCCGCCTTCCCGGGTCAGCCCCGCAAACTGGTCCGGCTGTCGGTTTCTTGAGAGCGGGTGTCAGATGAACAGGTATCCCTCGGTTCTGTTGGACGTCCGTAGCCGGCGTACCGGCCTCATGACACGGCTCGACTCCGCCGCGGAGCCCAGCGAAACGGGCCATCTCATCGTCGAGGAATTCGGCCGGGGATGGCCGCTGCCCTCCGGCGATATCGACAGCTGCAACACGATCGAATGGACCGAACAGCAGGTCACGGTCCGCACCAGCCGGCAGAACCCGACGATTCTGTACTACTGGGGTGAGCCCGGTGGCGGCCGCTTCCTGATCGGGACCGACCTGGCCGAACTGGCCGCGCGGGCCATCGTCCGTACGGGTGCGGAACCTGATCGTGCCGTGCGGGTCCGCTCCCTTCTGGAGTCGATCCACAAGATCGGCGGCGGCCGGACGGTGGTGTTCTCCCGCTCCGCGGACGGCGGCACGGTGGAGGTCACCGAGACGGTGACACGAGGCTGGAAGGTCGCGCCCATAGCGGGCGAGACCCCGGTGGAGGCAGGAAACCGGCAGATCGAGGCGCTGCTCCAGGAGATCACCGCCAGCGGCAAACCGCAGCCCGTCACCGCCGTGGTGTCCGGTGGCGTGGACTCCGGGCTTGTCGCCGCGCTGGCGCAGCAGGCCGGAGTGCTTGATCACCTCGCCACGCTGGGCACGCCGTGGGGTGATGAGTACGCCGCGGCGGATGAGCTCGGCGCCCATCTGGGGATGACGGTCCGCCATGTCGCGCTGTCGGAGGACGACATCCTTCGAGCCCTTCCGGACATGGTCCGGATGCTGGGCAGGCCGAGCCGGGAAACCGTCGCCGGGGGCGTCAGTCTCGTCGCGGTCTATCGGCAGGGCCAGATCCCTCCCGGCACCGTGCTGACCGGCGTCGGTGCCGATTTCATCAACAGCGGGCTGCGCGTCGAAGCGGGCGCGGTGTCCGATCTTCAGCGTGCCGTCGCCGACTGTCTGGCCGATGCGGCGCTGGCCGGCGAGTTGTCCGGCGTGGCAGCCGCGGCACACGGTTATGCCCTGCGCCATATGTACTGGAACGCGTCCGTCATTCAGGCTGCCCTCGACACGGCGCCCGAAATCATGCGCTATCGCGATCGCGAGAAAGGGCATATGCGGGCGGCCGCGGAACGACTTCTGCCGCAGAACATCGCATGGCGGGCCAAGCAGGCTCTGCATCACGGCAGCGGTGTCGATCGCAATCTGGACGGCGCCATAGCCCGTCGTATCGGCATGGACACGGTCGATGTCGAACGGTTCTACGAGCTCATCACCTGTGAACTGGTGAGCCAACTTGTTGATTCACCGCATGAGCCGGTCGACTCGGACGGCTGCCTGGAGGCGGCGATATCCGCTTACATCCGTGAGTACCGCTGAGGACGGGGGACGAGAATTATGGCACTGATCAACGTCGAAGATGTCGAGCGGGTGCGACTCCTCACGCTGGCCCATGAAAAGCCGACGAATCCGTTCGGAAAGGAGATGGCAGGAGTCTTCATGGAAGCCATGCGCGAAGCGGATGGCGACGAAAACATCGACGCCATTGTGGTCAGCGGCGGTCGGGATCGATGTTTCAGCGCCGGCGGCGACTTCAACGAGGCGCTGCGGCTGGCGACGGACGATGCCGTCAACGAGACCATCGACTGGTGTACGGATCTTTATCTGTCGGTTTTGGACACGAGCAAGCCGACGATCGCGGCGATCGACCGTCACGCCATCGGTCTGGGATTTCAGCTGGCCATGATGTTCGACTGGAAGATGATGACGACGCGTGCGGATCTGGTGATGCCCGAGCTGGAACACGGGATCGGTGCGTCCATGGCGGCCACGATTATCTCCACGACGTGCGGTTACGATGTCGCCCGCCACGCCATCATGTCGTGCCGGCCGATCGCGCCCGATACCGCTCTGCGGCTGAGCATGGTGGACGAGGTGTGTGAGCCGGATTTTCTGCTCGACCGGGCACTGCAGCGGGCACAGCGGATGGGGCGGTATCCGAACGTCGCGTTCTCGGCGACCAAGAGGGTTCTCACCGACCGTCTGCGGACGGCACTTGAGTACAGCCGCGAAGAGTCCAAGGCGGTGCACCGCAAGACGTTCGCCGCCAAGGCGATGCACAAGCACTTCGGTAATATTCTGGGAACTCAGAGCGAAAAAGCGGCGAGCGCCGCATCGTGATGACCGACAGGAGCGCTGTCCGTACCGGCGAAACGGAGATCCGTCCGCTGTACCCGGCATTGCGCGCGGTCGCCATGCGAGCACCGGACGCGCCGGCCGTGGTCGGTTTCGACGGCACAGCCCTGGCCTATGGCCAGTTGCTCGAGACCACGGACGCTGTCGCCGAAGCGCTCAGCGGCTCCGTGCGGTCCGCCCGGGTCGTCGGCCTGGCCCTGGACGATCCGCTCACCTTCGTCGCCGCCTACTTCGCCGCCGCCAAGCTCGGCCTGGTCATCGTGTTGCTGGACAGCAGAGCGGCCCCCGAGGAGACGGCACGCCTGGCGGCCAAGTTCGACCTGGACGTGCTGGTGCGCGACGGGGCAGCGGGCAGCGGCTCCATCGCGGTCGAGGCCATCGGAACAGCCGGCCGCGGCGCCGCGATGTCCCATGAGTACCTGCCCGCCGACTTCGTCGTCCATTGCACCTCGGGCTCGACCGGTGAGCCGAAGGGCATCGTCATGAGCCAGCCGGCGGTCATGGAGCGGGTGCGGTCATGGTCGCACCACGGCGAACTGCGGCCGTCGGACGTGGTGTTGTGCGCACTGCCGCTGTGGCACGGTCACGGAATCGACGTGCTGACGCTGCCGAGCCTCCTGAGCGGAGCGAAGGTCGTCTTCGCGCGCGGTGCGCATCTGACCGCCCGCGGTCTGGCCCGCATGATCGATGCGCACGCGGTGACCATTGTCAGCGGCCTGCCGGTGATGTACCACATGCTCGTCGAGGCCGACGGGGTGGACCGGTCGATGCTCGGTTCGCTCCGACTGGCCCTCACCGGATCCGCACCCATCAGCGCTGACACCCAGGTGAAGTTCCGCGAGCAGTTCGGGCTGCCGCTCCGCCAGGGGTACGGACTCGGCGAGATCGGCATCATCACCTATGACGCCGCATACGCGGGGCCCGGCACCATCGGGCTCCCCCTGTCGGGTATCGACTGGCGGCTGGAACCGGTCGAGATGCCCGACGGCGAGAGCCAGGTCTTCGAACTCCTGGTGCGCGGACCATCCCTGGCCCGCGGGTATTACCGAGACCCGGCGGCAGAGGCGACGATGTTCGTGGACGGCTGGCTGAGAACGCATGATCTCGTCGCCGTGCGGCCGGACGGCTGGTTCATCCGTGGGCGCAAGTCGACCTTCATCAACGTCACAGGCAACAAAGTCGCACCGACCGAAGTCGAGATGGCACTGCGCAAATGCGACGGCGTCATCGACTGCGCGGTCGTCGGGGTGCCCGATGGGGAATGCGGCGAACGGGTCGCCGCGCTGATCGTGTCCGGCGCCGCGGGTGATCCGGAAACCGTCCGGCGACAGGTGGGTGCGCATCTGCTCCCGCACCAGTTCCCCCAGACGTACACGTTCGCCGCCACGGTGCCGCGAACCCCTGTCGGCAAGATCGACTACGAAGCGGTCAGGCGCATCATCCACAGCGACGGAGCGATCTCGGAATGACCGGCCTGGACAGTATCGGCTGTCACCACCCGAATCCCGCGGGTGAACCGTCGGCGAAGACAGCCGTCGAGTGGTGTGGTTCCCAGCTGACCTACCCGCAGTTGGACGCCGCGGTCACCAGCCTGGCCGACCGGCTCGCCGCAGTCGGCGCGGCACGGGCGAGCGTGCTGGTCATGGGACCGCTGACGCCCGCGTATGTGGTCGGGCTGCTGGCCACCTGGCGGGCCGGGGCGGTGCCGGTGCCGGTCGATGCCGGACTGACCCCACAGCAGTACGCGTGGCTGGAGGAACGCACCTGTCCCGCGGCGGTGGTCAGTCACGATGCCACCCCGGCGGACCAGTACAGGGGGGCGACCACCGGGCCGACCGAGATCGTTCTCGACGCCGGCACCGCCGAGGTCATCATCGAGTCGGCCCCGGAAACCACGTGGCGGGCAAGGACGTTCCGCGATCCCGACGCGGGCTATGTGATCCCCACCTCCGGTTCGACGGGGGAACCCAAGGCCATCGTCGGCAGCCGCCGTGGCCTGGAGGAATTCCTCACCTGGTTCCGGCACGAGTTCGGGCTCGACCACTCCGATCGATGCGCCGCCGTCACCCGGGTGAATTTCGACCCCTCACTGCGGGAGCTGCTCGGTGTGCTCGGCGTGGGCGGAGTGCTGTCGCTGCCGCCCGTCGACGCACAGCTGGACCTGCCCGCCTTGGCCGACCACCTGGTCGACCGCGGGCCGACGACGCTGTTCCTCGTGCCGTCCACGGCGACGCGCCTGGCCGACGAACCGCGCCTCGCGACGGCCGGGCTACCGGACCTGCGGCTGATCTTCTTCGCCGGCGAGGTGCTCGGCCGACGGGTCGTCGAGCAGTGGGCAGCGATCGCGCCGGGCGCCGAGATCGTGAACCTGTACGGCCAGACGGAAGCAACGCTGGCCCAGCTGTACCGGCGCGACGTCCAGCACCTCGACCACGACAAAACCCGGTCGATACCGGTCGGAAAACCACGACCCGGCGTCGAAGTGACCATCACCGACCCCGACAGCACCGGAGTCGGTGACATCCTGCTCGCCGCGGAGGCGCCGGCCCTCGGGGTCCTGCACCCGGAATCCGGAGACGATCCCGGCGTTCACGGGATTACCCCGATCCCCGCCCCACTGCCCACCGGCGATATCGGCCACCGGACCGGCGACGGTGACCTGGTCATCGTCGGCCGGTCAAGCAACGACATCAAGTTCGGGGGCAGACGGGTCTCCTTTCACCCACTGATCGACGCCGTCGAGGCGCTGCCGGAAGTACGGCAGTGCGTCGTCGTCGACCGCGGCGGCCCGCACGTCTTCGTCTCGGTCGCGCCGTACGACGCCGCTGCCGTCGAGCCGTTGCGCACCACGATCCACACCATCGGCAGGAGCGGGAAACTCCCACGCTTCACGCTGCATCTGCGCGCGGATCTGCCCGTGCTGCGCAGCGGGAAGGTGGACCGCCTGGCACTGCTGGAGTCCGCGGACCGACTTACGGAAGCGTCCGCAGCCGCCGCACCCGACGAACCGCCGGGTGACGCCGGGCAGGCCGAGGTCGAGCAGCTGTTACGCGACCTGCTGGGACCGGACATCGGCACGGCCGGCCTCGTCGACGCGGGCGTTTCGTCACTGGACATGCTCACAGCCGTCTCGAAGATCAATCGCACCTACGGGATCCGGCTCACGGTCCCGGAATGCTTCGCGCTGCGCGACGCGCCGTCCCTCGCCCGCGAGATCGACAAGAGAAGGTGCTCCGAAGAGGGCGCCGGAGCCTTCGCCGACGAGACCGCCGGCACTCCGAGGACGACGGAGACCGCTGTCTATCCGCTGTCGAGCCGTCAGCTGGCCTACATCTGGGTCTGCATGCCGGGCGGCAACGCGAACTGGTGCAACCTCTCCCGTGAGATCCAGGTCGCACCGCGGTGCTCCGAAACAGCGGTCGCGAAGGCGCTGCACACGCTGCTCATGCGACACGACGCACTCGGGCTGGCACTCACCGCCGATGGACGGCACCAGACCTGGACACCGCCGCCGGCATCGTCCCCTCCGGTCGCCGTCGTGGACACCGGTGTCGCGGTGGACTCGGCAGCGTTTCGGACGAGGGTCCAGACCGAGCGTGCCGCGCTGGTGTCCGAACTGATCGACCCCGCGGCTCCGCCGCCGATACGGGCCTTGCTCGTACGGGGCACCGACGGCTCCTCGGTCGTGCTGGCCGCGCATCACCTGTTCGTGGACGGGCTGGGCATGGACGTGCTGGCCGATGAGCTGCACGCCGTGCTGACCGGGCGGGGACTCGACCCCGCGGCGGACCCCGACAGCTACCGCGCCTACTGTGTCGCGACGGCGCGAGCGGAACTGCCGGGCGCTGCGGCCGCCTACTGGCGCGGTCTGCTGGACGGCGTCAGCCAGGTCCGGCTGCCCGAAGCCACCGGCGGTGACGGGGCCCAGGGCGAGCTGGTCTCGATGCCCTTGGGGACACTGTGCACACGCGGGGTCCATCGGATCGCGCAGGACATGGGCGTTTCCGCGTTCACCGTCGCCTTGGCCGCGTTCGAGACGGCGGTCGCGGACACCTTCGGCCTCGACCAGCCCCCGATCATCGTGGCCAGCCAGTACCGCGGGAACGCCGATGCCGCGGCGGTCGGAATGTTCACCACCACGCTGATCGTCCGCAGTCCGGGCGCACCGTCCCCGCGGCACAACGTGGCAGCCTTCGCCCGCCAGTTGGCCGAGGGCGCGGAGCACAGCGGCTGGGAGTTCGACCAGCGCGTCGCAGATCTGGGGCTGACCGACACGGACTGCTTTCCGCTGTCCACGATCCTGTTCAACCAGCGCCCCATGCCGCGTGACCGGCGTGCCCGCGCTCTCGGGTCCTGGCAACCGAGAGCGCTGGGCCGTGCGCTGCGCTACCAGCTGCAGGGGGAAGTGCAGATGTCCGGACCCGAGATGGTCATGACGTACTACTACCGAAAGGGCATCTCCGGCGCCGACGTGATTCCGAGCGTGCACCGCAATCTCCTGCGGGCCATCCGCGCGGGGCAGGAGGCAACCGATGGCTGAACACGCGTTAGGTGGTGCCGCCGAAACGTCGCTCGGCCCGATCCAGCGCGCGTATCTGGTCGGCGACCAGGACGGGCTCGAACTGCGCAGCCCCGCCCGCTACTACCTCGCCTGTGATGTGCACGTGTCCGGCGTGGAGGACATCCAGCCGCGGCTGGACCGTCTGGTGCGCGGCAATCCCCTCCTGCGCCTGAGTGTCGGACACGACCTGATACCCAGGCCCGTCGCCGCCGACGCGGTGGTGCCGGTAGCCGTGCTGGAAGCGACCGAGAGGACGTTCGACACGATCGACCGCGACGTTCGCGACGAATTCAGCTCCGATTCGTTCGAATTCGACGCCTGGCCGCAATTACGGATCACCGTGGTGCGTTCGCCGCGGCGGGCCAGGATCCATCTGGTCTACGCGCTGTGGCTGATGGATGCCGCGTCGCTCAACCTCTTCCTGCGAGAACTGGTCTCTCCCGCCCGTCTCCCACCACCACCCTCGAACGGCGCCGCTACCCCCGCCCCGGACGCGGTGGGAAGCCGGCGGCGAGAGCGCGACGAACGGTACTGGCGCGCGGTGGCGCCGACCCTGCCCGAGGCCGCCGAGGTGCCCCTGAGGCCCGGCTGGCGACAGGCGGGCCGGGCCATCACGCACCGGATGCTGCACATCGACGAGGCCACGGCGAGCGCGATCGCGGATCAGGCACGCCGGCACGGCCTGACCGTTCCGATGTTCTTCCTCACGGTGTACGGGGCGCTCCTCGGCACTGTCGGGGGCGGCAGATCGCACACGATCACACTCGTCCATTCGCAGCGGCCCGTCGGTGCCGAGCAGGTGCTCGGAAACTACGGAAGCCCCCTTCCGCTGGCCATACCGGCGGCCGAGGGACGCACCTTCGTCACCCTCGCGCGAGAAGTGCAGGGCCGCTTCATGGAACAGCTGTTGCACTCCTCACTCAGTGGTCCCGATATCGCCCGGCTGGCCGACCCGTCCGCTGATCGGCGCCGTCTGCAGTACCCGTTCGCCTTCACGGCGGCGGAACTCGACACCAAGGGCGAGGCGAAGCTCGGACTGCGGCGTGACTGGGACAGCCTCCAGTTACGGGTGCCGCAGGTCCTGCTGGACCACCAGGTCGGCGTGGAGTCCGACGGCAGCTTCCGATTGGGTTTCGACTGGCGCACCGACGCTTTCGACGAAGGCTTCGTCGACGATTTCATCGAGCAATACGCCCGTAGCGTGGCCCAGTTGGCGGCCAACGAGACCGACTGGGTCCGTACGGGCGAGCGCACAGGACCCGTCGACACCGACACCGGCCCGCGGCCGGCGGATCACAGCGGCGTGACACTCCACCAGCGGGTCATGCGGACGGCCGAGCGGACACCCGACGCACCGGCGGTCCGTGACGACGACGGCGTTCTCACCTACGCCATGCTGGCCGCCGCCGCCTCGGACGTCGCGGAGCGACTGGTGGCCGCGGGCGCCGGTGTCGGTGATCACGTCGCCGTCCACGTGCCGCGCGGACGCGGCCAGGTGGTGGCGATCCTCGGCGCGCTCCTCGCCGGTTGTGTGTTCATCCCGCTGGATCGCGGGGTGCCCCCTGGCCGTCTCGACCGCATCACCCGCCAAGCCCACCTGCGGTTCGCCGTGACCGGGCAGGAGGCGGGCGACGCCGACCACTGGCGCCGACGCGGGGTGTATCCCCTCGCGACAGCGACAGCGACAGCGACAGCGGCACAGGGCCGGCGCCGGCCGCCGAGCCGTGGCGCGCCCGATGTCGCATACGTGATCTTCACCTCGGGGTCGACAGGAGAGCCGAAAGGTGTGGTCATCCGGCACGCGGCCGTGCTGAACACCATCGACGCGGTCAACGGTCTGATCGGGCTCGGCCCCTCCGACAGCGTGCTGTCGGTGTCGTCGATCGGCTTCGACCTGTCGGTGTACGACGTGTTCGGCCCGCTGCTCGCCGGGGCGACGGTGGTCATGCTGTCGGAGGACACCGCGCGCACGCCGTCGGCATGGTCGAGGACCATCACAGAAAACGCGGTGACGATCTGGAATTCGGCTCCGGCGCTGGCAGCGCTGCTCGCGGAGGAGGCCGGCGCCCTGCCTTCGGTGCGGGCCTATCTGCTCAGCGGAGACTGGATTCCGCTGCGCCTGCCCAGCGCGTTGCAGCGGATATCCGCCGGGTCGCAGGTCATCAGCCTGGGGGGTGCGACCGAGGGCTCGATCTGGTCGATCTACCACCGGATCACGACGGCCGATGGCTCCGGCCGGTCGATCCCGTACGGGAAACCGCTGCCCGGCCAGGACATTCTGGTGCTGGACGCGCAGCGCCGAGCGTGCCCGAACTGGCACATCGGCGAGATCTGCATCGCGGGTGCGGGAGTCGCCGACGGGTATCTGAACGATCCGGACCGGACCTCCCACGCGTTCGTCGACGATCCCGAGTACGGCTGGATCTACCGGACCGGCGACCGCGGTCGCCGCGGCCCGGACGGCGTCGTCGAGTTCCTCGGTCGCGCCGACACCCAGGTGAAGGTCAACGGCTACCGGGTCGAACTGGGCGAAATCGAATCGCTGCTCAACGAGATGGCGCATGTGCGCCGAAGCGCCGCGTGTGTCTCCGAGGACGGCGGTGGCGTCCTCGCCTTCGTGACCCTGTCGCCCGACGCCCCGGCCGCGTGGCGGGAGCGGAGCATCGCCGCGCTGCGGGACGAACTGCCGTCGTACATGGTCCCCTACGCGCTCATCGACATCGATGAGATTCCGCTCACCAGCAGCGGCAAGGTCGATCACCGCCGGCTGCGCGCGGCCGTGCCGACCACCGGCACGCCGGTGGAGTCGCCCGAGCCCCGGCGGAAGGGACTGCATGTCCACGAGGTGGAGGCCTGTTGGACCGAGATCCTGGGAAGGGCGCCGGGACGGGAAGGGTTCTTCGAGTCCGGCGGTGGCTCCCTCGACGCGATCCGGCTGTTGTCGTTGCTGCGCAGCAGGTTCGGATACGACGTCCCGTTCGGCCGGTTCCTCGCGACCCCCACCGTGACCGGCCTGGCGGAGCTGTGCGGGACCGAGCGCCGATCGGCGAACACAGCGGTGTGGAGTTTCACCCCGCGTTCGGTGGCGAGTCCGCGTGGCAGAGTGATCGTCTTCCCACCGGTCGGTGGTGGCGTCGCGTGCTACTCCGGGCTGATCCGAAGCCTGCCGGGGGATCTCGACGTGCATGTGCTCGGTTTCGACCGACCGATCGAACTACCGCGGCACACCGTCCCGACACTGGACGCTGTCGCGGACGTCTGCCTCCGGCGCCTGGCGGCGGAGATCACGGATTCGGGGGTGCCTTGTGTTTTCGTCGGTTGGTCGTTCGGCGGCGCACTCGCGGTAGAGGCCGCACGCTCGGCGCCGTACCCGATGACTCAGGTGGTCGTGCTGGACACCCCGGTGTCGGCGGCGTCGCGCCACTGCGATGACACCGATGCGGTCATGCTGTCCGAATTCGTCGACGATATCCGGCGCGTGGGTGGCGTGGCGGTGTCGGCGGCGGACGTGAGCGCGGACCCGGCATTGCACCGCAGGTTCGAGGTGTACCGGCAGAACAAGCTGCTGCTGCGGGACTGGGAGCCACGACCCGTGGGGGTACCGGTCGTCGAATGCCGCGCCGGTGAACGGCCGGCCGAGCCCGACCCGGACGCCTGGCGACGGTGGGCGCCGGCGGTGCGCACCGTCCCGCTCACCGGAGGGCATTTCGATGTGTTCGAGGCGCAGAACGCCCATCGAGTGCGAGACGAGATCAAGGGAGCCTTCCAGTGAACGAATCGATGGTGCTCGAGGCCGTTGTCGGTCAGCTGCGCAAACAAGGATATTCACTCCGTCCGGAGGAGTACGACACGGATCTGATCAGCGCGGGAGTCAACTCCGTGAATCTGGTCAGACTGCTGTCCACACTTGAGGATTCGTTCAATGTCGAAATCCGGGTCGCCAAATTCGCCGAACAGCCGGTGACCGTCGCACGCCTCGCAGAATTGATCATTTCCAATCGCGGAGTCGATGCGGAGCGATGACACCCATGAAGTTGACTCAAGCCTCGTCCCTTGTGGAGCAGGCGCATGAGATCGCCGCGCTGGCGAGTCGGCATGCAGAGAAAGCCGAGGCGGCGCGCACACCCGATCCCGAGGTCATGGCCGCGGTGGTCGCCGCCGGATCGGCGCGCCATTTCGTGCCGATATCGCTCGGCGGTTCCGGCGGCACGTTCGCCGAGTTGAAGCAGGCCGCCGCCGTCATCGGCGCGGAGTGCCCGGCAACCGCCTGGTGCATGGTGGTGGCCGCGCTCATGACCCGGGCGGCGGGACATCTGCCACCAGAAGGACAGAAACAGCTCTGGGCCGGCGGGCCGGACACCCTCATCGCCGGGGGCGTGACACCCCGCGGCACCGCGACTCCGGCGGCTGGTGGCTGGACGCTGTCGGGAGCCTGGCCGTCGGCAACGGCGTCCGAGCACGCCGACTGGATACTCCTCGCCGCCGTGGTGGAGGACGACGACGCAGGTGGCAACCGAGTGTTCCTGGTGCCGCGTGCCACGGTCCGCATCGAGAAGACCTGGGACGACGTCGGGATGCGGGCGACCGGAAGCCACACCGTGGTCGTCGACCAGGTCTTCGTCGCGGCACGGATGACATTCCCGTTCGGCCGCATGGCCGACCTGGACGCTCCGCAGGCCGGCCCGGACGGCCGCGCGATTCCGCTCCTGGCAGTGAACACGTTCATTTTCTGTCTGCCGATGCTCGGCGCCGCCCGCGGCGCACTGCGCCACTGGAAGCAACTGATCGGGCCGAAACTCCGTAACCGGCCGACCGAATACGATCCGCTGGTCGCCCACCACGCCGATGTGTTCGCACGCAGCTCCAGCGAGATCGACGCAGCCGAATTGATTCTCGATCGCATCGCACAGCTCATTGATTCGGCACCGACCATCACCCGCGCCCAGGTGGCTCGCAACCACCGGGACTGCGCCTTCGCAGCCGATCTGCTGATCTCCGCGGTGGATCGTCTCATGCGCTCATCCGGCACCAGCGGCCACAGTACCGGGTTGACGCTGCAGAGGCTCTGGCGCGATATCCATACCGCGGGCTCGCACGCGGCGTTGCAATTCGGCACGGCAGCAGCCGGCTACGTCCGGGAAGAGCTCACGTCCGTCGGCTGAGCGAAGCCGGTTCCGCCGTCATCGATCTGCGAAGAGACAGGAATATGGATTCGATCACCGACATGCGGCACATCGTCGCGGACGCACGCTGCGGCCGCGGACCGTCCTCGGCATACCTGGAGAAGCTGGAACGCCACGGTTTCGTCGTTCTGGAGCCCGATGACGAGGGTTCGGTGTCATTGGAAGACCTCATGGCTCCACTCGGTGTACCGGTGTCGTATGGCTTCGGTACGCAATTGATCCAAGAGCAGCGACCGAATACCGAAAATTCTCAGTTCCGGACGGGTGCCATACCGATGCATGTCGATGGACACCTCAATGCCAACCCGGTCAGCTACATCGGGCTGGAATGTCTCGAAGCCCCGTACGAAGGCGGTGAGACGCTTGTGGCGAACAGCAGGGCATTCTTTGCGATGGCCCCCGATGATCTCGTGGAAACACTTCGCGAAATCAAGGTCGAATACTGGTCCAAGGTTTCTGGATTCTATGCCGAGCGCCCCGACGGAAACCCGGTTGTGGCGCCGGTGCAGGTAGATCCGGTAACGGGTGAAGACGCGTTGTGTGTCGGGGTCGACTATCCGGAGGATCCGAGTCGGAATTTCGGCGCTGCGGTGGTGGGGTACAGCAAGGAGCAAAATCTCGCTCTGTTTGAGAAGCTGGCCGATGTATTGAGTCGACCCGAGGTCATGTACACGCACAAGTGGCGGGTCGGTCAAGTCCTGATCATGGACAACCGGAGAGTCGTGCACGGACGGGCGGAATATCCTGTCGATTCCCCGAGGAAGGTGCTGAGGATCTCGGTCGCCTGATCCGCCGTTTCGCACCGTTCATAGCTCCGCCCCTTCGCTCGGAATGATTATGTCTGATTCCACCACATCCCGGGATATCGGAGTCGGCCCGGATTCCCGCCGACTTCGCCCCGGTATCGTGCTGGGCGTTCTGCTCAGCTGCCAGCTGGTGATCATTCTCGACGTCACCGTGATGAATGTGGCGCTGCCCCGTATCCGGTCCGACCTGAACTTCAGCGCCACGGGCCTGTCCTGGGTCATCGATGCGTACACCCTGGCGTTCGGCGGGCTGCTGCTGCTGAGCGGGCGCGCCGGTGACCTCTTCGGCCGCCGTCGGATGTTCATGGCAGGCGTCGCCCTGTTCACCGTGGCTTCGCTGATCGGCGGCCTGGCACCCTCAGCCGGCTGGCTGATCGTCGCCCGCGTTGCCCAAGGGATCGGCGCCGCCATGGCGGGCCCGAACGCACTTGCGCTGCTGACCACGATCTTCACCGAGCCGAAAGCCCGGATGCGAGCGCTGGCGCTGTACTCGGGCATGGCCAGTGCCGGATTCGCGATCGGCCTGATCGTCGGTGGTCTGCTGACCGAATGGCTCGGCTGGCGAGCCGTGTTGTTCATCAACGTCCCGCTGGCCGGGCCGGCCGCTGTGCTGGCCTTCCGGTATGTGCCCGTGGTGCCGCGTCAGCAGGCCCGACTGGATCTGCCGGGCGCGTTGACCGCGACCACCGGGGTCGCCGCCCTGGTCTATGGCTTTATCCGCACCGCCTCGCACGGCGGAGTGGACGCGACGGCCGGCCTTTCGCTCCTCGCCGGCGGGGTGATGTTGGTGGCCTTCCTCATGATCGAGAGACGGTCGGCACAGCCGTTGCTCCCACTTGTCCTGTTCGTCGACCGCAATCGCGCGGCTGCCTACACCAATGTGTTCCTCGGATACATGGCAAGCATGTCGATGTTCTTCTTCTTGTCTCTGTATATGCAGGACGTGCGCGGTATGGGCCCACTACGAACGGGTTTCGCGTTCCTCCCGACGGCCGTCCTGATGTTTGCGATGATCCGGTCGGTCCCGCGGCTGCTGCGGCGTTTCGGGCCGAAGCCGGTGACGATGACCGGGACGGTGTCGATGGTCGCCGGACTGGTGCTGTTGACCCAGCTGACCACCCACACCGCCTACTTCCCTCTGCTGTTCGTGGCGACCGTGTTGATGGGATGCGGCACGGGGCTGGGTTTGATGCCACTGAGCGTGATCATCATGGCCAATGTGCCGTCGAGTGCGGCCGGGGCGGCCGGCGGGGCGCTGCAGACCATTCAGCAGGCTGGTGCCTCGCTCGGCCTGGCGATTCTGACCGCGGTATTCGGCGCGGCCTCCCGGGATGTGACCGGTGCGCCGCAGCGTGCCATGGTCAACGGAATCACCGCCGCCTTTGCCGCCGCTGTTGTCATGGCGGTGTTGACTTTTCTGGGGACACTCGCCTTCCGCCGTAAGGACGCTGAGAGGGTTCACCATGACTGCTGATCACATTCACCGGCTGACCGAGGATTTTTTTCAGGATCCGCATGCCACGTACCGACTTCTGAACGAGCACGGCCCGGTTCATCGGGTGGAATTTCCGAACGGCATGAATGCGTGGCTGGTCACCGGATACGAGCTCGCCAAGCAGGCGTTGGCGGACCCCAGCGTGAGCAAGGACCTCTATGGTTCTGCGGGGGAGATCGCCCAGGCCAACGGCAACGTCGTACTTCGACTGGACCCGCCGGTGAACGACCACATGCTCTACAGCGATCCGCCGCGGCACACCCGCTTGCGGAAGATCGCCATGAAGGCGCTTTCCAGCCGGGCGATCCGCGATTTCACCCCCAAGATTTCACAGATCGCGGACTCCTTGCTGGATGCTATGGCCGGAAAAGAGTCGGTCGATCTGCTGGAGGCCTACGCATATCCGTTTTCGGTCACGAACATATGTGACCTCATCGGAATCGACGCCTCCGATCGAACTGAGTTCCAGGGCTGGTTGACCACCCAGGTATCCACCGCGGGCGTCAGCGAGAAGTACGCCGCCGCCGCGAACTTCGAGGCGTATGTCTGGCGTCTTGTCGAGGAACGCGAGAAGGTGGTCGGAAACGATCTCATTTCGGAGTTGGTGACGCCGTCGAGCGATGGGGACCGGCTCGACGAGCGAGAGCTCGTGGCCATGGTGAACGTGATTCTCCTGGGCAGTCAGGAAACAGTTGCAGGCCTTATCAGCAATGCTGTTCGGACGATGCTGACCCAACCTCGGCTACTTGATGAACTGAAGCGAGACCCAGACCTGATCCCGGCCTTCCTCGAGGAGGTGCTGAGGTACGAGAGTTCGGGGAACATCGGAACGTACCGTTTTACTACGGAGCCGATCCAGCTGGGTACCCAGGTGATCGACAGCGGGCAGATCCTGCTCGTGGTGCCGGCGGCCGCAAATCGTGATCCCAAGCAATTCGACAGACCGGATGAGATGGACCCGCACCGATCGGACAACCGGCATATCGCTTTCGGATACGGGGTCCATCGCTGCCCCGGAGCCTCCTTGGGGAGAACGGAGGCTCACATAGCGATATCCAGGCTCCTGGAACGTTACCCCGACATCTCTCTTGCTGTACCCGCAGAGGAATTGCGGTGGCAGCAGAGCCTTATTTCCCGCTGTCTTGTGTCGTTGCCGGTCCGGCCAGGGGAACTCTCACTCCGATCGTGATATCGCAGTCGAAAGGATAAGCATGGACGAACTCTCTCAAGCCGTGGTGTCCGGGGCCTCTCCCGATGTGCTCGAGCGCATTCCGGTTCCTGCCGAGTACATAGCCGCACATCTACGGATAGAGGATGTCGGAATATTCTCCGCCGTCGAGGACAAGGATGTCAGAAAGTCGCTCCATGTCGGGCCCGTGCCCATGCCGGAACTCGCTCCGGACGAGGTTCTCGTCGCCGTCATGGCTGCGGCCATGAACTACAACACGATTTGGTCGGCGACATTCGAGCCCCTGCCCAGCTTCAAGTTCCTGAGCCACTACGGAAAGCAGGGCGGTTGGGCGGCCCGGCACGATCAGCCGTACCACGTGCTCGGTTCCGACGCCGCGGGTGTGGTGGTGCGGGTCGGCGCCGGTGTGCGCAATGTGCGGATCGGCGACCAGGTGGTCGTGGCGACCGCGCACGTCGATGATCAGGACCCGGTCACCCACAACGACGGCATGCTGGGTGCGGAGCAGCGGGCTTGGGGATTCGAGACCAACTTCGGCGGCCTTGCTCACTATGCGATTGTGCGGGCAAGCCAGGTGCTGCCCAAGGCCGCTCACCTGAGCTGGGAGGAAGCGGCGTGCAACCCGCTGTGTGCCGGGACCGCCTACCGGATGCTGGTGAGCGAGCGCGGTGCCAATATGCGACAGGGTGATGTCGTTCTCGTATGGGGTGCGGCCGGTGGACTGGGCGGTTACGCCGTTCAATTCGTGCGAAATGGCGGCGGTATTCCCATCGGAATCGTCGGTTCGGCGGAGAAGGCCGAGATCGCGCGTCGGCTCGGCTGCGAGCTGGTGATCGACAGGCATGACATCGGTGAGATCTCTGCGGACCCGGATGCCACCGTCCGGTCGGGCAAGCGATTGGGGCAGATCATCCGGAAGGAGGTCGGAGAGGATCCCAATATCGTGTTCGAACACGTCGGGCGGGATACCTTTGGTATATCGGTATTCGCGGCCGCGCGCGGCGGCACCATTGTGACCTGTGGATCGAGCACGGGGTATCAGCACAGCTTTGACAACCGCTACCTGTGGATGCGGTTGAAAAAGATCATCGGCAGCCACGGTGCGAATCTGTACGAGCAGTGGCAGGTGAACCGTCTCATCCAGCGAGGAAGCATTGTGCCGATGCTCTCCGAGGTGTATCCGTTGGAGATGGTCGGCCAGGCCGCACGTGCGATTCAGAAGAATGAGCACATCGGCAAGGTAGGAGTGCTCTGTCTGGCGCCCACGGCGGGTCTCGGTGTGACGGACGTCAGCCTGCGGGGCCGCATCGGGGAAGGCCGGGTGACGCCGCTGATGCCGGCGTGACCCGACGGCGGCCGCACAACCGCCGGTAGGACGGCGTCCTGAGGGGCGGCGTGCGGAGCAACGGTGGGCGACACCCGGCAGCACCCCGCCGTCATCCGCACGCCGACGCGGCACGCTGCCGGTCGCCCGCTTTCCGAGCCCGGCCGACTCCGTTCACGGGGGCTTGTTCGCGGTCCGGCGGGTGCTCGGGTAACGTTTTGACGTAAGGCAGGTTCCCTGTCGGCATCGGAGTCCCGTCGGCACCGGAGCCCCCGCAGTTCCTCTTTGGAGGACCACACGATCGCGGGGGTCTTTTGCTGTGTCTCTGTGCGAGTGACCTGCGCTGTTTCGCGTGAAAATGTGGGACTTATGCGTTTTCTTGAGCCCGGTACGGGGCGCCACGTGGCTTCATCCCCGGTTCCCTACGACCTGACGTATGACGACGTCTTCATGGTGCCCAGCCGCTCCGCGGTCGGTTCGCGCCAGGACGTGGACCTGTCCTCGCCCGACGGCACCGGTACCACCCTCCCGCTCGTGGTGGCCAACATGACCGCGATCGCCGGGCGCCGCATGGCCGAGACCGTCGCCCGCCGCGGCGGGATGGTCGTCATCCCGCAGGACATCCCGCTGGACGTGGTCGCCGATGTGGTCGGCTGGGTCAAGCGGCGCCACCTCGTCCTGGACACGCCGATCGTGCTCGGCCCGACCGGAACGGTCGCCGACGCCCTCGCGCTGCTGCCCAAGCGGGCCCATGGCGCGGGCGTGGTCGTGGAGGACGGCCGCCCGGTGGGTGTGGTCACCGAGTCCGATCTGACCGGCGTGGACCGCTTCACCCAGCTGAGCGAGGTGATGTCCCGGGAGCTGCTGCTGCTCGACGCGGACATCGACCCGCGCGAGGCCTTCAACCGCCTCGACGCCGCACACCGCAAGCTCGCCCCCGCGGTGGACGCGGACGGGCAGCTGGTCGGCATCCTGACCCGCAAGGGCGCGCTGCGCGCGACGCTCTACCGGCCCGCGGTGGACGCGGACGGACGGCTGCGGCTCGCCGCGGCCGTCGGGGTCAACGGCGATGTGGCGGGGCGCGCCAAGGCGCTGCTCGCGGCGGGGGTGGACACGCTGGTGGTGGACACCGCGCACGGTCACCAGGAGTCGATGATCAGCGCGCTGAAGGCGGTCCGGGCGCTCGACCCGGGGGTGCCGGTGGTCGCGGGCAACGTCGTCGCAGCCCAGGGCGTGCGCGACCTGATCGAGGCGGGCGCCGACATCGTGAAGGTGGGCGTCGGCCCCGGCGCGATGTGCACCACCCGCATGATGACGGGCGTGGGGCGGCCGCAGTTCTCCGCGGTGCTCGAATGCGCCGCCGAGGCGCGGAAGTTCGGCAAGCATGTGTGGGCGGACGGCGGCGTGCGGCATCCGCGGGACGTCGCGATGGCGCTGGCCGCGGGCGCGTCCAACGTGATGATCGGCTCGTGGTTCGCCGGGACGTACGAGTCGCCGGGCGATCTGCAGCACACCGCCGACGGGCGGCCGTACAAGGAGAGCTTCGGCATGGCCTCCGCCCGCGCCGTGCGCAACCGCACCAGCGAGGAGTCGGCGTACGACCGGGCCCGCAAGGGGCTGTTCGAGGAGGGCATCTCCACCTCCCGGATGTTCCTGGACCCGGCCCGGCCGGGCGTCGAGGACCTGATCGACTCGATCGTCGCGGGCGTGCGCAGCTCCTGCACCTACGCGGGCGCGGGCTCGGTGGAGGAGTTCCACCAGCGGGCCGTGGTCGGGGTGCAGAGCGCCGCCGGCTACGCGGAGGGCAAGCCGCTCCACGCCAGCTGGGACTGAGGGATCAGCGATGCTGTGTGGCCCCCGCTCGGTCGAGCGGGGGCCACGGCCGTACCCGGGGCGGGCACGCGACCGCGCTCATGGCTTGTCGCGCTGGTCGGCACCCCGGGTGCGGGGCAGGGCGTGGCGCGGCGGGCTGGTCAGGGTGATCTGGCGCACCAGTTGGTGGAACGAGACCAGTGCGGCGACGGGCGGCAGCCCGGCGACGGCCATGCTGGGCGGGTCCTTGGGCGCGTGCGCGACGCAGAGGAAGACCGCGATGGTGGAGAAGAGCACCACCACCGCCCAGGAGTGCGCCGCGCCCCGGCGGTGCAGGGCGGCGCGCAGCACCGACAGCGAGGCGACCAGCCAGGGCCCGTAGACCAGCAGGGGCCACCACGCCGCCATGGACTCCGAGGTGCTGGGGGAGGCCAGATAGCGCAGCGGGCCGTAGGAGACCATCCCGCCGAGCACGCTCAGCATGGCCACGATGACCGTGGTGACCGCCGCGAAGAGCAGGCTGATCAGCTGCAGCCACGGCATGGTCGGCAGCCGGAAGCGGACCCGCCGCCGCCGCCCGCGGCCGCGGACATGCGCGGGGGAGCGGGCGGCGGGGAAGCTGCCGGTGGTCCGCTCGGCCGGCTCGTCGAGCAGGGAGCCGCCGGGCGGGCCGACGGGCGAGTCGAGCGAGGACGCGGGGGAGGCGCCGGGGGCGGAGGTCTGGAGCAGCCGGGCCAGGTCCCCCTCCAGGTCCCACCGGCTCTCGATCGTCTCGGGGTCCGGCAGCGGGAAGCCCAGCGAGTCGTCGGGGGCCATGTCGAACCGCTCGCCGGGGGCGGGCCGGTGGCCGGTGGGGTGCGGGGGGCCGTAGCCGCCCGGCCTCGGCTCGGTGTACGTCATGCCTGTACGCCCGGTTCCGTGGTGCCGCAGCGGTGGACGAAGTCGGTCTCGATGCGGTTCAGGGTCCGCAGGAAGTCCTCCCACACCCGGGCGCAGTACTCGAGCGGAAGCCGCTCATCCTCGCCCCCGTGGCCTCCGGGACGGTATCCGCCGTCCGGGCCGTGGGGGTCATGATCGGTGCTCTGCAGGCTGTCTGGGGTCACGCTCCCACCAACGAGGGCCAAATTGGTGCCGTATTGTGGCATTCGGGTGAAACGCGCGTCAGCACGGCCCGGCCTCCCGCAACGATTCACCGCACGGCCACTCCGTGCGCAACGTTCGTACACCTATGCGCAAGAATGGTGCATTAAGGACGGGCCTGTGTGTCGGGGCTCCATGCCCCGGGGCTCGGCTCCAGGGGGCTCGGCTCCCGGCTGATGCGGCGCAAGCCCGTCGAACTGCTGGTCGCCGAGGGCGGTCAGGGCGAGGGCGGGAAGCTGCGCCGCTCGTACTCGGCGAGGCGGTGCCGGACGCCGGGCCCGCGATTGGTGTCTGATCCTGGAGTACGGGGTGTCGGTGGCCGCCGTCGCGGTCGGCTGGGGCCACTGGATGATGGCAGCCTGGACAAGGTGACCTGGATGGCCGTCGGCCTTGTGCTGTACTTCGCATACGGCATGCGCCGCTCCCGACTGGCCACGGCAGAAAAGTGACATCCCCGCAGTGCGACTGAACGATCTGGACGAACGCATCGTCCACGCCCTCGCCGAGGACGCCCGCCGCAGCTACGCCGACATCGGGGAGGAGGTCGGCCTCTCCGCCCCCGCCGTCAAGCGACGCGTGGACCGGCTGCGGGCCGAAGGGGCCATCACCGGCTTCACCGTACGGGTCGACCCCGCCGCCCTCGGCTGGGAGACCGAGGGCTTCATCGAGCTCTACTGCCGCCGCAACACCTCGCCCGACGACATACATCGTGGTTTGAACCGCTACCCCGAAGTGGTCTCCGCGTCGACCGTCACCGGCGACGCGGACGCCATCGTCCAGGTCTTCGCGTCCGACATGCGGCACTTCGAACGCGTCCTGGAGCGGATCGCGGGCGAGCCCTTCGTGGAGCGCACCAAGTCCGTCCTGGTCCTCTCGCCCCTCCTGCGCCGCTTCGGCTCGGGAGCGCCCGCGTAGCCCTGCTCGACGCAACGAATCGTCGCGGCGGGCCCGGAAGACGTCATGAATCGACGCCGGATGCGCAACGGTCGCGCCTTGTCCGCCGATCTCGGGCCGACGTACCGTCTTTGTGCCGTTACGTCTCTCCGTCTCTTCCTGTCTCTCTTCCGCCCGAGGTCCGCCCATGCCCACGCTGCGCACCGCCCTGCTCCAGAGCTCCGGCCACCCCGGCGAGACCGCCCATAACCTCAAGGTCCTCGACGAGGCGGCCGGGCGCGCGGCGGCGGCCGGGGCCGGGCTGCTGATCGCCCCGGAGCTGTTCCTCACCGGATACGCGATCGGCGACGGCGTGCGGCGGCTGGCCGAGCCGGCCGACGGTCCGGGCGGCCGGGCGGTGGCCCGCATCGCCACCACCCACGGGCTGGCCGTCCTCTACGGCTACCCGGAGCGCGCGGGCGGCACGGGGGACGCCGACGGCGCGATCTTCAACTCCGCACGGCTGGTCGGCCCCGACGGCGCCGAACTCGCGAACTACCGCAAGACCCACCTCTTCGGCGACTTCGAGCGCGCGTGGTTCACCCCCGGCGACACCCCCGTCGTCCAGGCCGAACTCGGCGGCGTACGCCTGGGCATCATGATCTGCTACGACGTGGAGTTCCCCGAGAACGTCCGGGCCCACGCCCTGGCCGGAACCGATCTGCTGCTGGTGCCCACCGCGCAGATGCACCCCTTCCAGTTCGTGGCCGAGGCCCTCGTCCCGGTGCGCGCCTTCGAGAGCCAGCTGTACATCGCGTACGTCAACCGCACCGGGCCCGAGGGCGACTTCGACTTCATCGGGCTGAGCTGCCTGGCCGGGCCCGACGGCACGGTCAAGGCCCGCGCCGGGCGAGGCGAGGAGCTGGCCCTCGGCGAGGTGGACCCGGGGCTGCTCGCCGCCTCGCGCGCCGCGAACCCGTATCTGGGCGACCGCAGGCCCGAGCTGTACACGCCCCTGACCTGACCCCGCCGCCCCGCGCGTCCCTCGTTCACCCCTCCCCGCAAGGAGTCCGTACCCGATGACGTCCATGGTGCCCACCGCCGTCCACGACCAGCAGGACGACCAGCAGGACGGGCGGCGGCCCGACCCGCCGCTGACCATGTTCGGCCCGGACTTCCCCTACGCCTACGACGACTACCTCGCCCACCCCGCGGGGATCGGCCAGATCCCCGCGACCGAGCACGGCACCGAGGTCGCGGTCATCGGCGGCGGGCTGTCCGGCATCGTCGCCGCGTACGAGCTGATGAAGATGGGCCTGAAGCCGGTCCTCTACGAGGCCGACCGGATCGGCGGGCGGCTGCGCACCGTCGGCTTCGAGGGCTGCGACCCGTCGCTGACCGCCGAGATGGGCGCGATGCGCTTCCCGCCCGGCTCCACCGCCCTCCAGCACTACATCGACCTGGTGGGCCTGACGACCCGGCCCTTCCCCAACCCCCTCGCGCCCGACACCCCCTCGACCGTCGTCGACCTGAAGGGCGAGTCCCACTACGCGCGCACGCTGGACGACCTGCCCGAGGTCTACCACCAGGTGATGGAGGCATGGAACGCCTGCCTGGAGGAGGGCGCCGACTTCTCCGCCATGCAGCGCGCCATCCGCGAGCGCGACGTCCCGCGGATCCGGGAGATCTGGTCCCGCCTGGTCGCCAGGCTCGACGACCAGACCTTCTACGGCTACCTCTGCGACTCCCCGGCCTTCGCCTCCTTCCGGCACCGCGAGATCTTCGGTCAGGTCGGCTTCGGCACCGGCGGCTGGGACACCGACTTCCCCAACTCCATCCTGGAGATCCTGCGCGTCGTCTACACCGGCGCGGACGACGACCACCGCGGCATCGTGGGCGGCAGCCAGCAACTGCCGCTGCGGCTGTGGGAGCGCGAGCCGCGCAAGACCGTGCACTGGGCGCCGGGCACCTCGCTGGCCTCCCTGCACGGCGGCCGGCCGCGCCCGGCCGTCACCCGGCTGCACCGCGCGGCGGGCGACCGCATCGTCGTCACCGACGCGGCGGGCGACATCCGCTCGTACCGCGCGGTGGTCTTCACCGCACAGTCCTGGATGCTGCTCTCGAAGATCGAGTGTGCTGACTCGCTCTTCCCCATCGACCACTGGACGGCGATGGAGCGCACCCACTACATGGAGTCCAGCAAGCTGTTCGTGCCGGTGGACCGCCCGTTCTGGCTGGACAAGGACGAGGTCACCGGGCGGGACGTGATGAGCATGACGCTCACCGACCGCATGACCCGCGGCACCTATCTGCTGGACGACGGGCCGGACCGGCCCGCCGTCATCTGCCTCTCGTACACCTGGTGCGACGACAGCCTCAAGTGGCTGCCGTTGTCCGCGAACGAGCGCATGGAGGTCATGCTCAAGTCACTGTCGGAGATCTATCCGAAGGTCGACATCCGCAAGCACGTCATCGGCAGTCCGGTCACCGTCTCCTGGGAGAACGAGCCCTACTTCATGGGCGCGTTCAAGGCCAACCTCCCCGGCCACTACCGCTACCAGCGCCGCCTGTTCACCCACTTCATGCAGGACCGCCTCCCGGCCGACCGGCGCGGGGTCTTCCTCGCGGGCGACGACATCTCCTGGACAGCGGGGTGGGCCGAGGGCGCCGTACAGACCGCGCTCAACGCGGTGTGGGGCGTGATGACCCACTTCGGCGGGCGGACGGACCCCACGAACCCGGGCCCGGGCGATGTCTACGACGAGATCGCGCCCGTCGAACTCCCCGAGGACTGAGCCGGTGGGTTTGTGGTGGGTATGAGACGCCCAGCGTGGTCAACCGGTGCGCAGCGGAGTGAGCAGAAAGCGCCCCACCAGCCCGACGCTCTCGTCGACCCGCTCGACGAACTCCTCGGTGAGGTCCGGCAGTCCGCGCAGCCCCCACAGCGCGCGGAACGCCGCCCACGCGGCGCCCCGCGCCTTGTCCAGGCTCCACGCCCCCACCACATGGGTCAGCGGATCGGCCACGTCCAGCAGATCGGGGCCGGGCATCAGCTCCTCACGGATCCGCTCCTCCAGCCCGGCGAGCAGGGTGCCCACCCGGTCGAAGTCACCCTCCAGGTCCTCCGGTTCGGCCTTCCGCGCCCGGCAGGTCTCCACAAGCGCGAGGGCCAGGTCATGGCCGATGTGCGCGTTGATCCCGGCCAGCGCGAACTGCAGCGGACGGACCGCGGGATGGCGCCGCAGCTGGAACAGCGGGCGCCAGCAGGCGGGCGGCCGCCGCCCGGCCGCCACCGCGTCGACGGCGGCCAGATAGCGGGCGGCGAAGCGCACATCCAGGTCCTCGGTCGCGGCCGGGTCCTGGAAGTACTCGGCCGTGAGCCGGTGGCCGACCTCCTCGGTGACCGCCAGATACACCCGGTTGAAGACCGCCACCCCGTCCCGGGGCGGCAGCGTGGCGCCGAACGCGCGCATCCGCGCCACGACACCCTCCACGGTCCGCGGCGCGTGCCGCTCGGCCGACGTCGTCATGGACGCAAGCGTCGCAGCAGGGCCGCGGCCGGACCGGCCGTACGCCGCCGGTTCCCCGAAACGGGCTAACCCGGCTCCGTCAGCTTCATCACAGGGACCCGGCGCCGAGGGCCGTCCACAGCGTCGGGTACAGCGGCCGCCAGCCCAACTCGGCGCGGAGCCGGGCGTTGGAGCACACCCCGTACCAGGGGTCGGGGTCCGTGCGGTCCGCCATGCCCTCCGGGACCGGGACGCCGTTGACCTGGTGCAGCTCCACCGCCGTGACGGGCGCGTCGTCGACGATGTTGTACCTCCGCCCGGCCACCCCCGGCGCGGTCAGCAGCCGCAGCAGTCCCTGCGCCACATCGGCGTGATGCACCATCTGCAGCCGCTGGTGGCCCGCCCAGTGCGTGGCCCACCTCAGCGCATCCGCCAGATGCGGGTCGCCCTCCCCGTACACGAAGGCCAGGCTGCCGATCCGGACGTCCAGACCGCGCTCGCGGTGCAGCGCCAACAGGCCCTGCTCGGCCTCGGCCTTCGACGCGGCGTACGCGCCCCACATCGGCCCGCCCGGCACCGTCTCGTCGTCCTCCACCAGCGGCCGGCCGCGCCCCAGACCATAGGCCAGATTAGTGCTGACCTGGACAAAGCGCGGGACGCCCGCCTCCAGCGCGGCCCGGGCGAGACCGAGGGCCGCGTCGCGGTTGACCGCCCACGCCTCCTCGTCCGGCACGCCCCGGAACGCCGCCGCGACGTTGACCACCGCGTCCGCCCCGGCCAGCGCCTTGCGTACGTCCTGCTCCTCGCGCAGATCGCCGATTGCCACCTGGGCGCCGAGCGCGGCGAAGCGCGCGCCTTTCGCCTCGTCGCGCACCAGGACCCGCACCTCGTCCCCGGGCGCGCCCCACCGCAGCAGCCGCGGCACGAACCGCTCTCCCACCTTGCCGGTCACCCCGGTCACCAGCGTCAGCATGTGCCGACTCCCTTCGTCGGTTCTCTCGTGTTCCGTCGGCAATGACCCTGCGGGAGTACGTGGCCGACCGGGAGAGCACCGCCGATCCGGGGATTGGCAGACCCTGGATGAGGAGCCGGTGACCGGCGACCCTTGAGGCGTGGACCGCACCCAGCTCGCCGACTTCCTCCGCCGCTGCCGCACCCGGCTCTCACCCGCCGACGTCGGGCTCGGCCCGGGCGCGCGCCGCCGCACCCCCGGGCTGCGCCGCGAGGAGGTGGCCCAGCTGACCGGCATGTCCACCGACTACTACACCCGCCTGGAACAGGCCCGCGGCCCGCGCCCGTCGCGGCAGATGCTGACCGCGCTGGCCCGCGCGCTGCGGCTCACCGACGACGAGCGCGACCACCTCTTCCACCTGGTGGGGGAGGAGCCGCCGCGCGACCGGTCCGCCTCCGGGCATGTGCGGCCCGGCCTGCTGCGGGTCCTGGACCGGCTGTACGACACCCCGGCGCAGGTGATCAACGACTGGGGCGAGGTGCTGGCACAGAACGCGATGGCCGCCGCCCTGACCGGCGACGTCAGCTCCCGGCCGCCTGGGCAGCGCAACATCGTGCGCAAGTACTTCACCGACCCGGACGCGCGCCGGCTGTTTCCGCCGGAGGACCAGGAGGAGCACGCCCGGCGCCATGTCGCGAACCTGCGGGCGGTGCTCGCCGCCCGCCCCGACGACCCCGGCCCGGCGGCGCTCGTCGCCGAGCTACGGGCGGCGAGCGCGGAGTTCGGCGCGCTGTGGGAGGCGCATGAGGTCGCCGTGCGGCGCTCGGCGGTCAAGCACTTCCTGCACCCGGTGGTGGGGACGCTGGAGCTGGAGTGCGAGGTGCTGCTGAGCGCCGAGCACGCCCAGCGGCTCATCGTCTACTCGGCCCGCCCGGGCACCGAGTCCGCCGAGCGGCTGGAGCTGCTGCGGGTGGTGGGGCTGCAGGACCTCGCGGCGCCCAGGTAGCTCAGGGCTTCGCGGGGTTCCCGGCGGCCGCCGCCGGCTCGTCGTCGTACGCGCTGGTGCCCGCGTCCAGCAGCGGTTCCTCCCGCTTCATATGGGCCGGGGCCAGCGCGCGCAGCAGGTGGTAGCCGCTGAGCACGACGACCGTGCCCAGCGCGATCCCGCTGAGCTCGAAGTTGTCGCTGACCTTGAGGCTGACCCCGCCGACGCCGATGACCACACCGGCCGCGACCGGCACCAGGTTGAGCGGATTGCGTAGATCCACCTTGTTGTGCACCCAGATCTGGGCGCCGAGCAGCCCGATCATGCCGTACAGGATGACGGTGATCCCGCCCAGCACGCCGCCGGGTATCGCCGCGACGATTGCCCCGAACTTGGGGCACAGCCCGAAGAGGAGCGCGAAGCCGGCCGCGGCCCAGTAGGCGGCGGTGGAGTAGACGCGGGAGGCCGCCATGACGCCGATGTTCTCGGAGTACGTGGTGTTGGCCGGGCCGCCGACCGCCGTGGAGAGCATGGTGGCCGCGCCGTCCGCCGCGATGGCGGTGCCGAGGGTGTCGTCGAGCGGGTCGCCGGTCATCTCGCTGACCGCCTTCACATGCCCGGCGTTCTCGGCGATCAGCGCGATGACGACCGGCAGGGCGACCAGGACGGCCGACCACTGGAAGCTGGGCGCGTGCGCGGAGGGGAGGCCGATCCAGTCCGCCTTGGAGACCCCGGACAGGTCGAGCCGCCAGTGGTCGGTGATCCGTCCGCTGCCGTCCAGCGAGTGGATCCTGCCGAAGACGCGGTCGAAGAGCCAGGAGATCACGTAGCCGAAGACCAGGCCCGGGAAGATCGCGACCCGCGACCAGAAGCCGCGCAGACAGACCACGGCGAGACCGGTGAAGAGCATGGTCAGCAGCGCGACCCACTGGTCGGCGGGCCAGTACGTCTTCGCCGTCACCGGCGCGAGGTTGAAGCCGATCAGCATGACCACCGCGCCCGTGACCACCGGCGGCATCGCCGCGTGGATGATGCGCGCGCCGAAGGTGCGGACCGCCAGGCCGCTGAGGAACAGCACCCCGCCGACCACGAGAATCGCGCCGGTGACGGCGGCGCTGCCACCCCCCTGCGCCCTGATCACGGCGGCCACGCCGACGAAGGAGAGGCTGCAGCCCAGATAGCTGGGCACCCGGCCGCGGGTCGCCAGCAGGAACAGGATGGTCGCGACCCCGGACATCATGATCGCGAGATTGGGGTCGAGCCCCATGAGCACCGGGGCCACGAAGCTCGCCCCGAACATCGCCACGACGTGCTGCGCGCCCAGCCCCGCCGTCCTGGGCCAGGACAGCCGCTCATCGGGCTTGACGACGGCTCCGGGGGCGGGCGTGCGCCCGTCGCCGTGCAGGGTCCAGCGCACGCCGAGGCCCATGGTTGTGCTCCACTTCATTGCTCACGGGGGATCGCGGCAATGTTAGTGGGTCGAAAATGTGTTTCATCCCGCTAAAGATCCGTGATCCGCACGTCCAGCAGGTCGCGCAGCGCCCGCCGCCCCTTCTCGCTGACCCGCAGCGCACGCTGGCTGCCGATCCGCACGCACCACCCCGCGTCCAGCGCGTGCCGGCACAGCGCGGCCCCCGCCATGCCCGCCAGATGGGGCCTGCGCTCGGTCCAGTCCAGACAGCTGCGGGCCATCGGCCGACGACCGCGCGGGGCGGCCGACAGATCCACGCCGAGCCGCCGGAACCAGGCAAGACCGGCGTCGGTCAGCGCGAACCCCGTCGCGCCCTGCAGCAGCCCCTGCTCCAGCATCGCGTCGGTGATCGCGGTGCCCAGCCGCCCGGCGAGATGGTCGTAGCAGGTGCGGGCCCGCGCCATGGCCGCGCAGGCGCCGGCGGCGCGCAGCGTCCGGGGCGCGGGCGGCGGCGCGGCGTGGCCGGACAGGTCCTCGATCAGCTGGGCGATCTGCGGCCCCGCCAGCCGTACGTAGCGATGCCTGCCCTGCCGCTCCTCCGCCAGCAGTCCGCCCTCGACGAGCCGGCTCAGATGCTCGCTCGCGGTCGACGCGGCCACCCCGGCGAGCCGCGCCAGCTCCCCGGCGGTCCAGGCCCGCCCGTCGAGCAGCGCCAGACAGAACGACGCGCGGGTCTCGTCCGCGAGCAGCGCGGCGAAGCGGGCGAGCTGGGGGCCACGGGGATGGGTTTGCGCCATACGGCCATCATGCGCCCCCGACACTTCGGCCCCGGCCGAACGGTGCGCCCCGTCAGCGCGGTGTGGTGCTCGGCGCCGCGGTGTCGGCGTGGCCGTCGGGCGCCGCCGCGCCCGGCTGCCCCGACGACGAGCCCCGCAGCGCGCCCGCCCCCGCCACCAGCCCCAGCGCCAGCACGGTCACCAGACCGAACGAGACCGTCAGCGAGGTCGCGTCGGCGATCGACCCCATCGCGGCCGGAGCGATCAGGCCCGAGGTGTACGTGATCGTGGCGACGCCCGCGATCGCCTCGCTGGGATTCGGCCCGCTGCGCCCGGCCGCCGCGAAGGCGAGCGGGACGACCACCGCGATGCCGAGGCCCAGCAGGCCGAATCCGGCGATGGCGAGGACGGGCCCGGTGGCGGTCACGACCAGCACACCGCCGGCCGTGGACAGAACGCCGCCCGCGCGTACGGTCCGTACCGCGCCGAAGCGGCCCACCACCGCGTCGCCGACGAGCCGGGCCGCGGCCATGGTGCAGGAGAAGGCCGTGGTGCAGGCGGCGGCGAGGGCGGGGGAGGAGTCCAGGGCGTCCCGCAGATAGACCGCCGACCAGTCCAGGCTCGCACCCTCGGCGAACACCGCGCAGCAGCCGACCGCGCCGATGAGCAGCGCGGAGCGGGGCGGCAGGGCGAAGCGGGGCGGCGGGTTCTCCTCGGGGGCGCTGCGCAGGTCGAGCACCCAGTGGCAGACGACCGCGCCGACCGCGGTGAGCACGGCGGCGGCGAGGCCGAGGTGCAGCCGGGCGTCCGCGCCGGTGTGGGCGGCGAGCGTGCCCGCCGCCGAGCCGAGGAGCGCTCCAACGCTCCACATCCCGTGCAGCCCGGACATGATGGAGCGGCCCAGGCGCGTCTCGATCTCCACGCCGAGGGCGTTCATGGCGACGTCGGCCGTCCCGGCGGCGGCGCCGAAGACGAACAGCGCGCCGCACAGCCAGACCAGGCCGGGCGCGAGCGGGGGCAGCACCAGCGACAGGCACCACAGCGCGAGCAGCCCGCGCAGGGCGGCGCGGGCGCCGAAGCGGTGGCTGATCCGCCCGGCCAGGGGCATCGCGACGGAGGCCCCGAGCGCGGGGAAGACCAGCGCGAGGCCGAGCAGGCCCGCGCCGAGGTCCAGGTGTTCCTGGATCCAGGGGACACGGGTGGCGAAGTTGCCGGTGACCGCGCCGTGCACGGCGAACACGGCCGCCACGGCCACCCGCGCCCGGCGGAGCGGCCCCCCTTTTTGTGGTTCGGTTCGCCTGGGCCGCGGGCCTCTCGCCTCCGTATCGCTGTCCATACCTGCTGCCCACCCTCCCGGAGACGCGATTTCGCCCACGGAAACTATCAGGAAGGGTCCCTGATAGATAGAGTCCGAAGGAGCGGTGCCTCTGAAAGGATCCCGCCATGACGTCGACGCGCGTGCCCCTGGCGGGCCGTACCGCCTCCCCGAGTACGGCGCGGGCCATCAATGACCGCCTCGCCCTGCACCTCCTCAAGGACGAGGGGCCGCTGACCGCCGGCCAGCTCAAGACCCTGACCGGGCTGTCCCGGCCCACCATCGCGGACCTCGTGGAGCGGCTGCGGGGCGCCGGACTGATCGCGGTCGTGGGGGAGGCGGGCGCCGAGCGCCGGGGGCCCAACGCCCGGGTGTACGGCATCGTCGCCGACAGCGCGCATGTGGCGGGCGTGGACGTCCGCGCGCGGAGCGTCGCGGTGTGCGTGGCCGATCTGCTGGGCGACATCTCGGCCGAGGCGTCGCTGCCGGTCGCCGCCGACGCCGAGCCCGCGCGGGCCGCCGAGGCCACGGTGGACCTGGTGCGGCACACGGCCCGGGAGGCCGGGGCCGAGCGGCTGCACCACATCGGCATCGGCGCCCCGGGGCTCGTCGACCCGGCGACCGGCGAGCTCGCCGCCACCGATGCCCTGCCCCGCTGGCACCGTGAGCTGAGCGCGGCCCTGTACGGCGGTCTCGGGGCGCCGGTGCTGCTGGAGAACGAGGTCAATCTGGCCGCCGTCGCCGAGCAGCGGCTCGGCGTGGTCCGCGACCGGGACACCTTCGTGCTGCTGTGGCTGGGCCACGGCGTCGGCGCGGCCGTCGTGCTCGACCGGAGGCTGAGACGCGGAGCCTCCGGGGGGACGGGGGAGATCGGCTTCATGCCGGTGCCGGGGACGTCCGGGCTGCCGTCGGCGACCGGCTGCGACGGCGGCTTCCACTCGCTCGCCAGCAGCCCCGCGGTCTGTGAACTCGCCCGCGAGCTGGGGCTGTCGGCCGACGCGGCGGACGACGCGCCCGCGGCGGAGGCGGTCGTACGGGCCGCGGTGGACGCGGGGGAGCGGGGCGAGCCGTTCCTGGACGCGCTCGCGGGCCGGATCGCGGTCGGGGCGGCCGCGGTGTGCGCGGTACTCGACCCGGGCTGTGTGGTGCTCGGCGGAGAGGTGGGCCGGGCCGGGGGCGCCGCTCTCGCGCGCCGCGTCGAGGACCGGGTCCGGGGCATGTCGCCGCTGCGCACCCAGGTGCGGGCGGGGGTGGTGGGCGGCGGCGGGGTGTTGCGCGGCGCGGTCCTGACCGCCATGGACGCCGCCCAGAACCAGCTGTTCGGCGCCCCTTAGCCGGTCCGCGGCTCGGCGCCGCGCCTCCTCCTCACCCTTCTCGCCGCTGTTCCGAGTTGTGCGCGCGTCTCTTGTCGTGAGCATGGCCCCACATAGCCTGACCCGCGATCGCGATCCTGAAAGACTTCCGCGCCTACGCGGCGAGCGACATCGTGCACGCGGCGGCCGACGCGGGCGACCGCAAGGCCAAGGCGGCGCCCGGCGGCGACCTGTGGGCGGTGCGGCCGGCCGTCGAGCTGCTTGACAGCATCGCCACCGCTGGCTGACGGGCGGGTGAGGCAAGCCACACTCCCGCGGCTCCAGCTGTGCCGATGTCCCATGGCACACTGGGGCCGTACCAGTGACGTCAGCGCACTCCGGGGTCGGTGAAAATCCGAACCGGCGGTTACAGTCCGCGACCCGTCCGCCGCCAGCGGCCGGTTGACCAGGTGAAATTCCTGGACCGACGGTGAAAGTCCGGATGGGAGGCAGTGCGCGGCGGGAGCAGAGCACCGGTGCGCCGCTGTCGGCGGCCCGCCCTTTGTGGCGGACCGTATCCCGGCCGAGGCGTTCCCCGGTGCAGCCTTTCCGCTTCTGTCATCTCGACAGCCCCGGAGTCCGTGCCCGAAGAGGCAGGAGGACCCGGTGGCCACCGCAGCCGAAGCCGAAGCAATGCGCCGTGCCGTCGCGCTCGCCGCCCGGGGCCTCGGCCACACCAGCCCCAACCCCGTCGTCGGCTGTGTGATCCTCGACGCCGACGGCCGTACCGCCGGCGAGGGCTGGCACCAGGGGGCCGGCGGGCCGCACGCGGAGATCCACGCCCTGCGCGCCGCCGGCGAGCGGGCCCGCGGCGGGACCGCCGTCGTCACCCTCGAACCCTGCAACCACACCGGCCGCACCGGCCCCTGCGCCCAGGCGCTGCTGGACGCCGGGATCGCCCGCGTCGTGTACGCGGTCGCCGACCCCCACGCCGAGGCCGCCGGCGGGGCCGCCACCCTGGCCGCCGCCGGGACCGCCGTCGAGAGCGGACTGCTCGCCGAGGAGGCCGCCGCGGTCAACGAGGCCTGGCTGACGTCGATGCGGCGCGGCCGCCCCTTCGTGCTGTGGAAGTACGCCGCGACCCTGGACGGGCGCAGCGCCGCCGCCGACGGCACCAGCCGGTGGATCACCTCCGCCGCCTCCCGTGCCGATGTGCACCGGCTGCGTGCCGAGGCGGACGCCGTGGTGGTGGGTTCCGGCACCCTGCGCGCCGACGACCCGCAGCTGGCCGTCCGCGGCCCAGGCGGCGCCCGGCAGCCGCTGCGCGTCGTACTCGACCGCAGGGCCACCATCGCGCCGGGCGCCCGGGTCCTGGACGGCACCGCGCCCACGCTGGTCGCCGTCGCCGAGGACGCCCCCGCCCCGAGACTGCCGGGCGGTGCCGAGATGGTACGGCTGCCGCGCGCCGCGTCGGGGCCGGGCCTGGACATCCCCGCGCTGCTCGGCGAACTCCACGCGCGCGGGGTCCGTTCGGTCCTGCTGGAGGGCGGCCCCACGCTCGCCGGGGCGTTCCTCGCCGCCCGCGCCGTCGACAAGGTCGTCGGCTATCTCGCCCCCGCCCTGCTCGGCGCCGGCGCCCCCGCCCTCGCCGACGCCGGAATCACCACCATCACCCAGGCGCTGCGCCTTGAGCTGACCGATGTCGCGCGGCTCGGTCCCGACCTGCGCGTCACCGCCGTGCCCACCGTGTCCGCCGCCCCCGCCCCCATCGCCCCCGAGGAGAGCTGAGTGTTCACCGGAATCGTCGAAGAACTGGGCGAGATCGTCGCCGTCGAGAACCTCGGCGACGCGTCCCGCTTCCTGGTCAGCGGCCCCGTCGTCACCGAAGGCGCCAAGCACGGCGACTCCATCGCCGTCAACGGCGTCTGCCTCACCGTCGTCGACCACGAGGACGGCCGGTTCTCCGCCGACGTCATGGCCGAGACCCTGAACCGCTCCAGCCTCGGCGCCCTCACCGTCGGCTCCCGCGTCAACCTGGAGCGCCCCATGGCGCTCGGCGGGCGCCTGGGCGGCCATCTGGTGCAGGGGCACGTGGACGGCACCGGCACCATCGTCGAGCGCAAGCCTTCCGAGCACTGGGAGATCGTCAAGATCTCGCTCCCCACCGACCTGAGCCGCTATGTCGTCGAGAAGGGGTCCATCACGGTCGACGGCATCAGCCTGACCGTCGTCGACGCGGGCCCCGACTACTTCACCGTCAGCCTCATTCCGACGACCCTCGACCTGACCACCCTGGGCGTCAAGCAGGCCGGCGACCCGGTCAACCTCGAAGTGGACGTGCTCGCCAAGTACGTGGAGCGGCTGCTGGGCAAGGACGCGGGCGCCCCCGGCGCCCCGGACGAGGGGGCCGTCGCATGACCGCCCCCGCCGGCGACGCACAGGAGTCCATGGACAGCAGGAACACCAGGAAGCGACACACGACCATGACCCCCTTGCAGAGCGTGCAGACCGTCCAGAGCCTGCGGAACGCCGTCGAGTGGCCCGACGAGCTGGCGCTCGACTCCGTCGAGCGGGCGATCGCCGAGATCGCCGCCGGGCGCCCCGTCGTGGTCGTGGACGACGAGGACCGGGAGAACGAGGGCGACCTCATCGTCGCCGCCGAGAAGGCCACCCCCGAGATCGTCGCCTTCATGATGCGCGAGTGCCGCGGGCTGATCTGCGCCACCTTGGGCGCCGCCGACCTCGACCGGCTGCGGCTGCCGCAGATGGTGGAGGAGAACTCCGAGTCCATGCGCACCGCCTTCACCGTCTCGGTCGACGCGACCGCCGAACACGGCGTCGGCACCGGCATCTCCGCCGCCGACCGGTCCACCACCCTGCGCCTGCTGGCCGATCCGCACAGCACCGCCGGCGACTTCGCGCGCCCCGGACACATCTTCCCGCTGCGCGCCCGCGACGGCGGCGTGCTGACCCGCGACGGCCACACCGAGGCCGGCGTCGACCTCGCCCGGCTGGCGGGGCTGCGCCCGGCCGCCGCGATCTGCGAGATCGCGGGCGTGGACGGCACCATGCTGCGCCTGCCCGAACTGGTCTCCTTCGCCCGCGAGCACGGGCTGGCGATCATCTCCATCGAGGCCCTGATCGCCTACCGCCGGGCCACCGAGTCCACCGTACGGCGCGAGGCCGAGACCCGGCTGCCCACCGCCTTCGGCGACTTCCAGGCGTACGGGTACCGCTCCACCACCGACGGCGTCGAGCACATCGCCCTTGTCCAGGGTGATATCGGCGACGGCGAGGACGTCCTGGTCCGCATCCACTCCGAGTGCCTGACCGGCGACGTCTTCGGATCGCAGCGCTGCGACTGCGGCCCCCAACTGCACGCCTCCCTGGAGCGGGTCACCGCCGAGGGCCGCGGCGTGGTGGTCTATCTGCGCGGCCACGAGGGCCGCGGCATCGGGCTGCTGTCCAAGCTGCGCGCGTACGAGCTGCAGGAGCTGGGCCGCGACACCCTCGACGCCAACCTCGAACTCGGCCTGCCCGCCGACGCCCGCGACTACGCCGCCGGCGCCCGCATCCTCGCCGACCTCGGCGTGCGCTCGCTGCGCCTGATGACCAACAACCCGGAGAAGACCGCGGCGCTGGTCCGGCACGGGCTGCGGGTCACCGGCCGGGAGTCGATGCCCATCCAGGCCGGCGAGCACAACCTGCGCTATCTGCGCACCAAGCGCGACCGTATGGGCCACGACCTGCCGTGGCTGGAGAGCGGCCGTCCCCAGCCGATGTCCGCCTGCGGCAACCAGTAGCCGCGGCCCCGTACCCAAGAGCGAACCGCACCAGAGCAACACCCGCACCAGAGCAACACCCGTAGCAAGGAGAGACGTAGACGTGAGCGGTAAGGGAGCCCCCGAGCTGTCCGTGGAGAACTGCGGAGACCTGCGCGTCGCCGTGGTGGCCTCCCAGTGGCACGCCCAGGTGATGGACGGACTCGTCGACGGGGCGCTGCGCGCGCTCCGCGAGCTGGGCATCGACGAGCCGGCCCTGCTGCGCGTGCCGGGCAGCTGGGAGCTGCCGGTGGTCGCCAAGGCCCTCGCCGGCCGCGGCTACGACGCGGTCGTGGCCCTGGGCGTCGTCATCCGCGGCGGCACCCCTCACTTCGACTATGTGTGCCAGGGCGTCACCCAGGGCCTCACCCAGGTCAGCGTGGACACCGGGGTGCCCATCGGCTTCGGCGTACTGACCTGTGACACCGAGGAACAGGCCCTGGACCGGGCGGGGCTGGAAGGGTCGAGCGAGGACAAGGGCCACGAGGCCGTCACCGCGGCCGTCGCCACCGCCGCCATCCTGCGGTCGGTCTCCGAGCCCTGGCTCTGAGTCGTGCACCGCGGCCCCAGTAGGATGACGGGCATCATGCCCAAGAAGACGTTCGAGGAGCTCTTCGCAGAGCTTCAGCAGAAGGCCCTCACGGCCGATCCCGCGACCTCCCGCACCGCCGACCTGCTTCAGTCGGGCGTGCACGCCATCGGCAAGAAGGTCGTGGAGGAGGCCGCCGAGGTGTGGATGGCCGCGGAGTACGAGAGCGACGCCGCGGCCGCCGAGGAGATCTCGCAGCTCCTCTACCACCTCCAGGTGATGATGATCGCCCGGGGCCTGACCCTCGACGACGTCTACGCTCACCTCTGAGCACGCCCCACCCCAACCCTCGCCCACGTAAGGAAAAAGGTCTCATGCTGCGCATCGCCGTCCCCAACAAGGGTTCACTGTCCGAGCCTGCGTCGGCGATGCTCCATGAGGCGGGCTACCGGCAGCGCAAGGACCGCAGGGAGCTGGTGCTCGTCGACTCCGACAACGACGTCGAGTTCTTCTTCCTGCGCCCCCGCGACATCGCCGTGTACGTCGGCTCCGGCCGCCTGGACATCGGCATCACCGGCCGCGATCTGCTGCTCGACTCCGGTTCCCAGGCGGAGGAGATCATGCAGCTCGGCTTCGCCGGTTCGACCTTCCGCTACGCCACCCGGCCCGGCACCGCGAAGGACGTCAGCGAATTCGGCGGCATGACGGTCGCCACCTCCTTCTCCGGCCTGGTCACCAAGCACCTCGCGGACAACGGCGTCGACGCCGCCGTCGTGCACCTCGACGGCGCCGTCGAGACCGCCATCCAGCTCGGTGTGGCCCAGGTCATCGCCGATGTCGTCGAGACCGGCACCACCCTGCGCAACGCCGGCCTGGAGATCATCGGCGAGCCGATCCTGGAGTCCGAGGCGGTCGTCATCCGCCGCACCGGCGCCCCCGCCGACGACCCCAAGGTCCAGCAGTTCCTCCGTCGGATGCAGGGCGTCCTGGTGGCCCGGCGCTACGTGATGATGGACTACGACATCCGCGTCGAGCAGGTGGAGCGGGCCGTGGCCCTCACCCCCGGCCTCGAGTCGCCCACCGTCTCCCCGCTGCACCACGAGGGCTGGGTCGCGGTCCGCTCGATGGTCCCCACCAAGGACGCCCAGCGGATCATGGACGAGCTGTACGACCTGGGCGCGCGGGCCATCCTGACCACCGGCATCCACGCCTGCCGCCTCTGACCCCCGGCGCGCCCGTTCACGGCCCGCCCCTCAACCAGGCCCACCTTCCTCTCACGGAGAGACCCCACGTCACGTGTCCGCCCCCGAGCCAGCGCCCGCGCAGCCCCCTGCCGGGCTCCCCGCCCTCCCCGTCACCTTCCGGCCGACCCGCACCCGGGCCGTCCTGCTCACCACGGGGGTCCTCCTGGTCGTCGTCCTCACGGCGGTCAGCCTGCTTCTGGAGGGGCTGAACCCGGGGGAGAAGCTCAGCTTCGTCTTCACCGGTCTGCTGTTCTTCGGCGTGCTGGCGCTGCTCAGCCGGCCCAAAGTGGTCGCCGACGCAGGTGGGGTGACCGTCGTCAACCTGACGACCAAGCGCCGACTGGCGTGGGCGGAGGTCGTCCGGGTCAACCTGCGGCCCGGCGACCCGTGGGTCTACCTGGACCTCTCCGACGGCACCAGCCTGCCCGCGATGGGCATCCAGCCCGGCATCGCCAAGGCCCGCGCCATCGGCGACGCCCGCGCTCTGCGGGCGCTGGCCGAGCAGCACGGCACGGGCCCGTCCGAAGAGTGAGCGATGACCGACGGCCGCCCGATCGGCCCCCGGGGCCTGCCCGGAACGCCGGATCCTTGATTACCCTGTTGCGAGGGCGCCGACGGTGCCCCGGCCCGTACCACCTGTCCGCGCGCCCCTCAGCGCACCCCGGCAGGCCCCTGCGACCCGAGGAGTGACTCCCTCCAGAGATGGACGGATCGTCCTGTAGTACCTGCGCCGCCTCTCACCCGACGGCGGCGGCATGAGCACCACCCTGTCCCTCCTGCTGCTCGCCGCAGCACTCATCCTGATCCTCGCCAATGGCTTCTTCGTGGCGGCCGAATTCGGCCTGGTCACCGTCGAGCGGCCGGACGCCGAGCGGGCCGCCGCCGAGGGCGACCGCCGGGCCGGAACCGTCGTCGAGGCCCTGCGCGAGCTGTCCTTCCAGCTCTCCGGCACCCAGCTCGGCATCACCATCACCTCCTTGGTGGTCGGCATGCTCGCCGAGCCGGCGCTGGGCGAGCTGCTGACCCCGCCGCTGACCGCCACCGGGCTGCCGCACGGCGCCGTCTCCGGCATCGCCGTCGTGGTGGGGATGCTGGTCGCCTCCGCCGTGCAGATGATCGTCGGCGAGCTCGTGCCCAAGAACTGGGCCGTCTCCCGACCGCTGCAGGTCGCGCGGTTCGTCGCCGGGCCGCAGTACGCCTTCGCCCGCTTCTTCCGCCCGGTCATCGCCCTGCTCAACACGGTCGCCAACCGGCTGGTGCGGGCCCTGGGCGTCGAGCCCACCGAGGAGCTGGCCTCCGCCCGCACCCCCGGCGAACTGGTTTCCCTGGCCCGCCACTCCGCGCGGGCCGGCGCGATCGAGCAGGACACCGCCGACCTGTTCGTACGCACCCTCTCCCTCGGCGAGCTGACCGCCCAGCATGTGATGACCCCCCGCGTCCGGGTCAGTGCCCTGCAGTCCTCCGCGACCTCGGAGGACGTGCTCAACCTCACCCGCGCCACCGGGCTGTCCCGCTTCCCCGTCTACCGCGACCGGCTCGACGAGGTGGTCGGCATGGTGCATCTCAAGGACGCCCTCGCGGTGCCCTCGCAGGAGCGGCTGCGCACACCGGTCGCGCGGATCGCCCAGCCCCCGCTGCTCGTTCCCGAGACGCTGCCCGTCCAGCCCCTCCTGGAGCGGCTGCGCAGCGAACAGCCGATAGCCGTCGTCGTCGACGAGTACGGCGGCACTGCGGGCGTGGTCACCCTGGAGGACATCGTCGAGGAGCTGGTCGGCGAGGTGCGCGACGAGCACGACGACGAGGCCGCGGACACCCCGGACCTGATGCCGGCCCCGGCCGAGGACGGCCGCCCCGCCTGGGAGGCCGACGGCGGTTGCCGCGTCGACACCCTGCGCCGGATCGGCCTGGAGGCGCCGGACGGACCGTACGAGACGGTGGCCGGCCTGGTCGCCGACCTCCTCGCGCGGATCCCGGCCGTCGGCGACACCGCCGAACTGCCCGGCTGGAAGCTCTCGGTCCGGCAGGTCGGACACCACCGGGCCGAGCGAGTGCGGATCATACGCACCGGAATGGGAACCGGAACGGGAACCGGAGCCGGGGCGGCGGCCGCCACCGGCACAGTCACAGCGAGCGGCGCCGTGAGCGGCGGCGCGCGGGGGGCGGAGCGATGAGTCTGGTCCAACTTCTCTTCGCCGCGCTCCTCGTCCTCGCCAACGGCTTCTTCGTCGGCGCCGAGTTCGCCCTCGTCTCCGTCCGCCGCAGCCAGATCGAGCCGCGCGCGGCCGAGGGCTCGGCCCGCGCCCGTACGGTGCTCACCGGCCTGGAGAGCCTGCCGCAGATGATGGCGGCCGCGCAGTTCGGCATCACCGTCTGCTCGCTGACGCTCGGCGCGGTCGCCGAGCCGACCGTCGCGCACCTGCTGGAGCCGGTCTTCCACGCCGTCCATCTGCCCGGCGGTCTTGTCCACCCCCTCGGTTACGCCATCGCGCTCGCGGTGGTGGTCTGTCTGCACCTGGTCATCGGCGAGATGGTGCCGAAGAACCTGGCCATGGCGGCCCCCGAGAAGACCGCGCTGTGGCTCGGGCCCGGCCTCGTCGCCTTCGCCCGGCTGTGCCGGCCGGTCACCGCGCTGCTCGGCGCCTGCGCCCGGCTGGTGCTGCGGCTGTTCCGGGTGGAGCCCAAGGACGAGGTCGAGGCGGTCTTCACCAGCGAGCAGCTCACCCATCTGGTCGAGGACTCCCGGCAGGCGGGGCTGCTCGACCCCGGCGAACACGAGCGGCTCGCCGACGCCCTGGAGCTGGGCAGCCGCCCGGTCACGGATGTGCTGCTCGACCCGGCGGGCCTGGTCACCGTCGATCCCTCGGTCACGCCCCGGCAGATCGAGGAGCTGACCGTACGGACCGGCTACTCCCGTTTCCCGGTGCGCGGGGCCGGCGGGGCCTTCATGGGCTATCTGCATGTGAAGGACGTCCTGGACCTGGAGGCCCGGGAGCGGGCCGTACCCCAGCATGTGTGGCGCCCGATCGGGACGCTGCGGGCGGAGCTGCCGCTGGACGACGCGCTCACCGCGATGCGGCGCGCGGCCGCGCACCTGGCGGCCGTCGCCGACGCGTCCGGGAAGGTGCTGGGGCTCGTCGCCCTGGAGGACGTCCTGGAGATGCTGGTGGGCGAGGTGCGCGACCCCTCCCACCGGGGCGGTACCCGCGACCGCGTGGCCGAGCCCCGGGGTGAGGCGGCGCCGTCCCCTGCCGAGGCGTCGGAGGCTTCGGCGGCTTCGGAGGAGGAGCGGCGGGCGATGGTCGGCTGAGCGGGCGCCCCCGCTCAGCCGTGGGCCGTCGCGTCGGGCGCTGTTCCGGCTATTCCAGCGGTGGGTCCTGCGGGTCGCGGTACATGGGACCGCGGCCCGAGAGGACCTCTCCGTAGGCCTGCATCAGGTCCGGCAGCCGCAGCGTGGCGAGGTCCTCGCGGGTCGGCGCGCCGGTCCAGCCGGACAGCCGCAGATCCCGGTAGGCGCAGCTCTTCTCGTACAGCGTTCTGAGGAACCGCCCGTTGCCCAGCTCGTCGATCCAGCCCTGGTCCACGACGTGCCCGCTGATGGAGCGCAGCTCCTCCACGGCCTCCTCGTCCCACAGGTCGCCGTTCTCGGCGGCCAGGACCTCGCCGATCCGGGTGAGCTCCAGCGGGCGGTAGCTGGGGAAGTCGACGCGCGTGGTGAAGCGTGAGCCGAGGCCGGGGTTCGCGGCCAGCAGCCGGTCCATGCCCTCGGGGTAGCCGGCCAGGATCACCACGAGGCGGTCGCGGTTGTCCTCGGCGCGCTTGAGCAGCACCTGCAGCGCCTCGTCGCCGTACGCGTCGCCCTTGCTGTAGCCGGAGTTGGACAGGGAGTACGCCTCGTCCACGAACAGCACCCCGCCGAGCGCCGAGTCGATCAGCTCATTGGCCTTCACTGCGGTCTGGCCCAGGTACTCGCCGACCAGGTCGGCGCGCCCGGCCTCCACCAGATGGTCGCCGCCCAGCAGTCCGAGCGCGTAGAAGACCCGGCCGAGGATCCGGGCGACCGTGGTCTTGCCGGTGCCTGAGGGGCCGGAGAAGACGAAGTGCCGCTTGGGCGGCTGGACCGGGAGGCCCTGCCCGGCGCGCAGCCGGGCCATGTGGAGCTGTGCCGACAGCGCCCGCACCTGCCGCTTGACGGGCTCCAGGCCGACCATGCGCTCCAGCTCCTGCAGCGCGTTCTCCAGCAGGACCGGGTCGGAGGGGCCGGGCTGCGGGGGCACGCCGGCTCGCTCGCGCGGGCCGTCGGCGGTCACCACGGGGGTGCTCACCAGCGGGGGGCCCTCCGGCTCCGGGCCGGTGGTGCGCAGCTCGCGGCCGTCCGGCGGGTCGGCCGTGACCAGCGGGTCGGGGTCGATGGCGGCGGCGTCGCGGCCCTCGGCGGCGTCCTGGCTGCCGAGTCCGGCCAGCGATACGGCGGCCAGGTCGGCGGTCTCGTCCAGGCCGTCGCCCTCGGCTATGGCCGCGAGCCGGGCCGAGGTGTCCATGAAGGTCGGGTCGATGCGGTGCACCGCCCGGTAGAGGGGCAGCGCCGCGGCGCTGCGGCCGGTGCCCTCGTGGGCGCGGGCCAGCCAGTAGCGCAGCTCCTTGCGCTGCGGCTGCTCGCTGCGGCAGCGCATCAGGGCGGCGGCGAGCAGCGGTTCGGCCTGGCTGAACATCTCGAGGCGGACCCGGGACATGCCGCCGAACAGCCCCGCCTCGATGCCCAGTAACGGGTCGTCCAGCAGCGGCTCGGTGTGCCGCACCAGCTGCTCCCAGTCCTTGACCAGATAGGCCCGGCAGGCGTGCAGAAAGCGCGCCTGCGGATCGGCCTCCACGGGCGGGCAGCCCGCCAGGGCCCGGTCCAGCTCGGGCACGTGGCGGCCGTCGAGCCAGTGGGAGGCGTGCGCGAGCAGCAGGTCCCGGCTGGTCTCCAGCACCGGCTGAACCCACCAGCCCAGCCAGTACCAGGAGTTCAGGGTGCGGTGGTGGCGGGCGCGCTGCTCGCCGAAGCGGTCGCGGTGCCGGTACATCCGCAGCAGCGCGGTCGTGGTGTCGGCGCGCAGCGCGTGCAGGCCGAGCCAGGCGTCGGCCATTCCGGGGTCGTGCCGCACCGCGGCCCGGAACTCGTCCTCGGCCTGTGCGTACCCGCCCATGGTGTAGGCGTCGACGGCGCGCAGCCAGGCGAGATCGGCTGGGGCGTGCGAACCCTGCGTGCCGAAATCCATCACGTCCCCCACAAACCCTGCCCCCGTGGTTGCCGCAGGGGCGGCTGCCCCGTTTCGCATCGTACCTGCGCAGGCCGCACGGGCCGAGGGTGCCGCACGGCTGTTCGTGTCCAACTTGCCTGGCCGGGCGGCGTGCGCGGGGGCGCGCACGGGGCGCGAAAGGCCGGAAGACGCTGGTCACCGAGGGTGAGGGGGGTGCGGAGCAAAAGCGGCGAAAGGGACCTCCGGGAGACCCTCGAAGGGTCTCCCGGACAGGACGAAGCCCCCGATCACGGGGGAACAACCGGGGGCTTCGCGATATGGGGCGACTCGTACGAGTCGCACATTGAGAACGTAAGACCTGTATGGGCCCCCGGTCAAGCCGAGTTGGGGCGCGCGTCGCGGGCCGTGAGGCCGATCGGGTGCAGCCCGACCGCGCATGGTTACGCAGCGTGAGGCCGAGGGGAGGGTCAGGCCGCCACGGCGGGCCCCGCCAGCAACTCGTACCCCTCTTTTCGCTGCACCACCAGAGTTTCGGCATACGGGCGCGAGGGGTCCCCGGCGAAATGCGCGCGCTCGGCGAGAAGCCAGCCGTCCCAGAATGTGGACATCTCCGGCCCGTCCCGCAGCTGTCCCCGCCGCCAGGACTCCGCGTCGGGCAGCTCCATCCACAGCAGATGCGCGAGATACGGGCGCAGGGCGCGGCGGCCGCTGCCCACGCCCTCGACGAGCACCACAGGAGCCGGGTCGAGCCGCCGCCGGCCGGCCGCGAAGCGGCGCTCCACCCAGTCGTACGGCGCGTACCGGGCGGCGGCGCCGCGGGCGAAGGGGATGAGGACCTGCTCGCGCAGCCGCCCGGTCCAGGCGAACAGCTCCTCGTGGGTGGCGAGGTCGTCGGTGTGCAGCACAGGGGCGCCGCCGAGCGCCGCCGCCAGCCGCCCGGCGAACGTGGTCTTGCCGGACCCTGCGTGCCCGTCCACCGCGACCAGCCGGACCGGCCCGCACGAGGGCGGCAGGGCGTGCAGCCGCCCGGCCAGCGCGCCGAGTGCGCCCGGGGCGGCGGGCAGGGCGGGCGGGGTGGTGGTGGGGCGGGACGGGTCCATCGCCGACCACCTTAGACCGTTCGACCGCAGGGCCCACGGCGTCGCGCACCCCATCGCCGGACGGTCTTTCTCCGCTCTGTTTCACTCCAATGGTCCACACCAATATTGATGAGGTGGCGCGCCGGGAATCACTGGCCTGAAACCATTCGCAGCGGCCATAGTTGTGCGACTGTCGCGCATCCGCGGCCCACCCGGACGACGACTGGGGGAACCCCGTATGACCAGATCCGGAGACGGATTCACACCTCGCCGCACCGTGCTCGCCGCCGCCCTCGCCGCCACCGGGGCGGCCGCGCTGGCCTCGTCAGCTGCGGCGCCCGCCGCCGCGGCCGCCGCGCCGGCGCGCCCGGCGGCCCGGCCCGCCCGCAGAGCCGCCGCCCCGGCCATCGGCTACCACGGCTGGACCAGCCTCGCCGACTGGCGGTCCGGAGCAGGCAACGGCGTCCGCGTCGAGGCCGGAGCCCGCCCCGGCGTGGTCATCTCCCGCCCCGCGGGCACCGCCGACTACACCGATCCGCACACCGGCACCACCGCCGCCTGGGAGTACGCGACCTGGACCTCCCCGGCACACACCCTGCCCCACCCGGTCACCGAGGCGATCGTCTCCTGGAACGCCCGCACCCCGGCCGGCACCTGGATCCAGGCCGAGCTGAAGGGCACCTATACCGACGGCACCGACACCCCCTGGTACGTGATGGGCCGCTGGGCGTCCGGGGACGGCACCGACTCCATCCGGCGGACCTCGGTCGACGACCAGAGCGACGGCAAGAGCGCGGTGTGGACCGACACCTTCGCCGTCGACGACCCGGCGAGCGGGCTGCGGCTCGCCTCGTACCGGGTGCGGCTCACCCTCTACCGCAGGCCCGGCAGCGGCCTGACGCCCACGGTCTGGCGCGTCGGCGCCATGGGCTCGGACGTCCCCGACCGCTTCGAGGTGCCCGCCTCCACCCCGGGCCTGGCCGGCGGCCGGGAGCTGGCCGTGCCGCGTTACTCGCAGGAGATCCACAAGGGCCAGTACCCGGAGTACGACAACGGCGGCGAGGCGTGGTGCAGCCCCACCTCGTCCCAGATGATCGTCGAGTACTGGGGCCGCAAGCCCTCCGCCGAGGACCTGGCCTGGGTCAACCCCGACTACGCCGACCCGCAGGTCTGTCACGCCGCCCGGCACACCTTCGACTACCAGTACGAGGGCTGCGGCAACTGGCCGTTCAACGCCGCCTACGCCGCCACGTACCGCGATATGCAGGGCGTGGTCACCCGGCTCGGCTCGCTGAACGACGCCGAGAAGCTGATCGCCGCAGGCATTCCGGTGATCACCTCCCAGTCCTTCCTCAAGGAGGAGCTGACCGGGGCCGGTTACGGCACCGCGGGCCATCTGATGACCGTGATCGGCTTCACCGCCGACGGCGACGTCATCGCGAACGACCCGGCGTCGGCCGACAACGCGGCGGTCCGCCACGTCTACAAGCGGCGCGAGTTCGAGAACATCTGGTTGAGGACCAAGCGCTACAACGCCCAGGGCAAGGTGGCCTCCGGTACCGGCGGCGTGTGCTACCTGTACTTCCCAGCCAGGCCGACCGCGAGCCAGCGCCGGGCCCTGCTGGAGCTGGGCATCCGCTGAGCCCACCGGCGGCGCCCGGCCCCCGGCCCTTCGGCCCCGGGCGCCGCCTTCACCCCTTCGGCCCTTCGACCTTTCCTGACCTGCCCTTCCCCGCCCCGGCCATGATCCGAGGTGCGGGCGGCCCTCCGGCTGCCCATCCTGGACAGGGAGGACACCTCAGCCGCCTCGTCAACCATGCTCCGCCCGGCCCGCCGGTCGAGCCGGACGGTGGACACAAGACATCCGCGGATCACGGAGAGGACGGAGGTGATGGGCGATGAGCATGCCCGTCCGACGAACACGAAACGAGGGCGCGACGGAGCGCCAGCGCGGCTGGGCACGCAGTCCGCTGGCCGAATTCGACGACCTGCTCAACCAGATGGGCGGTCTGCTCGAATCCACGGTCGGCGGTGTGGTGCCGGGCGTCGGCCTGGTGGCCTGGACGCCGTCCGCCGACGTGTCCGAGACCGACGAGGCGTACCACGTCCAGATCGAGCTCCCGGGCGTCAGCCGCAGGGAGGTCGATGTCGAGGTGAGCGGGCAGGAACTGGGCGTTTCGGGGGAGATCAAGGAACGCGAACGCACGGGCGTCCTGCGCCGCAGTACTCGCCGTACCGGCCGCTTCGACTACCGGGTGCGGCTGCCGAGCGAAGTGAACACCGAAGGCGTCAAGGCGACCATGTCCGACGGCGTGTTGTCGATCAATGTCCCCAAGGCGGAGACCACCAAACCCCGCCACATCGAAATCACCGAGGCCGGCGAGAGCGGGGGCCGCTGAGCCCGCCGAAGGATGCTCTGTCCCGCGGCGGTGTCGCGCCCTTCGGGTGTGTTCCGCCGCGGTCGGCGGAAGGACACAGAAGGACGCGGAAGGACAACAAGATGGTTGCGACAGGCTTTTCCTCGTTCGACACCATGGTCGACAAGGCCAACCGGCTTCTGAAAGAGATCGAAGAGGCGTACGGCTGGCCCAAGGAGCGCCGCAAGCAGTCGTACGCGGCCCTGCGCGCGGTGCTGCACCATCTGCGGGACCGGCTCCCGGTCGACGAAGCCGTGCAGTTCGGCGCGCAGCTCCCGACCTTGTTGCGCGGTGTCTACTACGACGGGTGGCGGCCCGCGCACACACCGGTGAAGATGAACAGCGAGGAATTCTTCAGGCGGGTCCGCGCGGACTTCCCGTACGCGATCGAGGGTGACACCGAGCAATTTGGTTCGCACCGTTCTGCAGACCCTTGAGCGTCATGTCAGTGAAGGCGAGTGGAATGATCTGAAGGCGCGGATGCCGTCGTCGCTGGCCCATGTCCTGCCTTAGCGTGTAAGCGTCCGAGTATCTGTCCGGCTTCTCCCGGCTTTTCCGTTCCTGGCGCCGAAAACGACCAAGAAGCGGACTAGTGATTTCCACTTCACGCTCCACAACGGACGGCCGATCAGTAATCTCGGCTCAGCAGCGGGTTGCCCTGCCGCTATTCGTCATGCTCCACTTCCCCGAGGACGCGGACGACCCTGAGGGCGGCCCCGGAAGCCGGAAGAGGGCGAGGAAGTGCAGGACGTGTACTGGCGGCCGAAGGGCGACGACGGCGCAGGCGAGGACGCGGCGGCTCATGACGGCCTCGCCGCGGTGGGGCCCGCGCTATGACCTCCGGGCCGGGTGGCGGGCGGAGACCGAGGGAGAGCACGGTGGAGAGCGCGGCGGCCGCGGACGCCCGGGTCAGGCGGTTCGCCGAGGTCTGGAGCCGCGCCGTCCATCCGGTGACGGCGACGACGCTGACCCGTGCCGAGTTCGAGGCGTGCCTGGTGCCGCTGGCCCGGCGGCTGAGCGCGGCCCTCGGCTCCGAGCCCTTCGACACCGGCCCGGCGTACGAGGTCGGGGCCGCGCTGGTGGGCGCGCAGTGCACCGAACCCGAGGCGCTGCCGGCGATCCTGGGCGCGATCGACAGCCATCTGGTGGAGCACTGCCCGCCCGGCGAGCCGACGGCAGAGCCGATGACCGGGCCGATGGCCCAGGACGAGGCGCGGGCCCGCTGCACCCGGCTGCAGCACGCCCTCGCCGCAGGCTTCGTCCGCGAGCTGAGGAAGCGCGAGCGCGACCAGCACGAGGCCATCGCGCGCGCCGCGGAGGCCGCCCGCACCGAGGCCGAAAGGGCGCTGCACGCCAGTGAGGCCAGGTTCCAGGCGGTGTTCGAGGGCGCGGTCGTCGGCGTCGGGATCTGCGGCCTCGACGGTGAGATCCTGGTCGTCAACGACGCCATGGCCCGGATGTTCGGCGGCATGGACTTCTTCCGCCCCGGCCGCAACGTCAACGAGTTCGTCCACCCCGACGACGCGCCCGGAGTCCACGAGACCTACCGCGAGCTGGTGACCGGTCGGCGCGACCACTTCCGCGTCGAGAAGCCCCACTACCGCGACGACGGCAGCGTGCTGTGGACCAATCTCACGGTCACCCTGCTCCGCGACTCCACCGGCGCCCCGCAGTACCAGCTCACCCTCGCCGAGGACATCACCGAGCACCGGCTGCTGCGCGAGCGGCTGCGCTACGAGGCCACCCACGACGAGCTGACCGGGCTGCCCAACCGCACCCTGTTCCTGGAGCGCCTGGACAAGGTGCTGGCCGGCGAGGCCGACGACGAGCGCTTCGGCGTGTGCTACCTGGACCTGGACGGCTTCAAGTCGGTCAACGACAGCCTCGGGCACATCGCGGGCGACCGGCTGATCAAGGCCGTCGCCGAGCGTCTGCAGGACTGCGCGGCCTCCCCCGACGAACTGATCGCGCGCGTGGGCGGCGACGAGTTCCTGGCCCTGGTCACCGGCCCCACGGCTCAGCAGGACTCCACCGCGCTCGCCGGCCGGATGCTCGCCGCCCTGGAGGCGCCCGTCCGCGTCGACGGCCGCGAGCTGCTCGTCCGCGCGAGCATCGGCGTCGTGGACGGCTTGGCCGGTGAGCTCAGCCGGGCCGAGGTGCTGCGCAGCGCGGACATCACGATGTACCGGGCCAAGGCGGCCGGCGGCAACCGCTACGAGCTCGCCGACGCCGACTCCAACGCCCGCGTCATCGCGCGCCACAGCCTGACCAACGGCCTGCCCGCCGCCCTGGAGCGAGGCGAGTTCTTCATCGAGTACCAGCCCCTGGTGCGGCTGGCCGACGGCACCGTACGCGGCGCCGAGGCGCTCGTACGCTGGCTCCACCCCAAACACGGCGTCCTCGGCCCCGACCAGTTCATCCCGCTCGCCGAGGACACCGGGCTGATCGTGCCGCTCGGCCGCTGGGTGCTGGAACAGGCCGCCCGGCAGGCCCGCGACTGGCGGGACGACGCGTCGGAAGACGGCGGCCAGCTGCGGGTCAACGTCAACCTCTCGCCCTGCCAGCTGAGCCACCCCAGCCTGGTCTCCGACACCGTGGCCGTCCTGGAGGACGTGGGGCTGTGCCCGAGCGCGCTGTGTCTGGAAGTGACGGAGAACGACCTGATCGGCGTGGACGAGGACGCGCTGCGCCCGCTGCGCCAACTCGCCGACCTGGGTGTGGACATCGCCCTGGACGACTTCGGCACCGGCTACTCCAACCTCTCGTATCTGCGCCGGCTGCCGGTCTCCACGCTCAAGCTCGACCGTTCCTTCACCCGCGGCATGCAGCGGGCCCCGATCGACCCGGTCGACGTCAAGATCGTGGAGGGGATCGTCTCGCTCGCCCATACGCTCGACCTGGCGGTGACGGTGGAGGGCGTGGAGACGGCGGTGCAGGCCGAGTGTCTGCGGGGCCTGGGCTGCGACACCGCCCAAGGCTGGTACTACGCCCGCCCCGGCCCGCCCGAGCGCCTCCACACCCTCGCCCTCGCCGACGCGAGCTGACGCCCGCGGCCGACTTCGAGCCCGCCGCGGGCGCGTCCCGCGTCAGCCCGGCGTCAGTCCGGCGCGTCCAGCAGCCGGGAGCGGATCAGGAACCGGACGCCCTCCGGGGCCTCCAGAGAGAAGCCGCTGCCGCGGCCCGGCACCACGTCCACCGTCAGATGCGTATGCCGCCACCGCTCGAACTGCTCGGCCGACATCCAGAACCCGACCGGCTCCGCGACGCCCTCCACCGTCAGCGACCCGAGCAGCACGTCCGCCGCCCCGGTCCGGAACTCGCCCAGCGGATAGCACATGGGCGCGCTGCCGTCGCAGCAGCCGCCCGACTGATGGAACATCAGCGGGCCGTGCGCCTCGCTCAGCCGCCGGAGCAACTCCGCCGCGGCCGGGGTCAGCGCGACCCGGGACACCTCGGTCATCGGAAGAACCCGCGCTTCTTGAGGGAGCGGATGGCCAAGCTATCGCCTGCTGCCGAAAATCTCCACGCCGATCTCGCCGATGTGCAGACCGGGGTCGGCTGCCAGCGCTTCCAGTACCTGTACGAATCCAGTGGCCAAGGCTTGCGCCGTGCTGAGGTCGAACAGGTCCGTGTTGTATTCGACGAACCCGTCCAACCCCTGCGGCTCGCCGTGCGGATCGTGCCGTTCGGCAAAAATGACGGACAGGTCGAAGTGCGCGACTCCCACCTGGACCGGCTCGGTGCGGGCCCGTACACCGGCGAGGGTGAATTCCCGGTCGGGTGCGTTGTCCAAGGTCAGCATGGTCTGGAACAGCGGATGCCGGGCCGGCGAGCGGGTGGGGTTGAGGGCCTCGACGAGT
>NZ_JARAXF010000100.1:0-1427 GCF_033793745.1 Streptomyces sp. ME19-01-6
TGCGGTCCAGGGCGGGGTCGGCGAGCCGGGTGTAGTGGTCCATCTTGGCGTGCAGGCGCTCAAAGGTGCGGCGCAGCCGGTACTGCTTGGCCAGCACCCCTGCGGCCCGGAACTGGGCACCGGCCCCCAGCGCGGTGATCGTCCCGGTCTCGTGCAGCCGGACGGCGCCCGCGCCCAGGAGGGTGTTCAGGCCCCAGTCCACGCCGAGCGCCACCGTGTGGCCGGTGCGCTGGGCCTTGGGGACGGGGTGGGTGTAGGCGAGGTCGGCGCGGACCCTGCCGCCCGCAAGGCGCAGGGTGGGCAGGTGGATCACCGCGTTCGCCGGGATCGTCGGTGGCAGGGTGATGGGGCAGGCGACCCAGGTCCAGTCCTTGTATGCCTGCGGGTCGGGGCGGGTGGGGAGCTGGAGCCGCAGGAGTGCTCGCTGCCCGTCGTCGGAGCGTTCGATCGTGGCCTGCTGCCCGTCGCATGCGGCGAGCAGCAGCATCCTGGCGACACCGGGCGCCGGTTCCAGCTCGAACACGTCGGCCGGAAGACGGCCGTTCTTCCGCTCGAAAGAGACGATCTGGCGGGTGCGGGAGCGGATGATGCTGGACGGCAGGTGCTCGCCTCCTGGTATCGCGGCCCGCACCCGGTCCCACTCGGGCGGGGTTCGCTTTGCCGGATCAGCGGGCCACGCGGCCAGCACTCCAGCGGACAGATCGGCCCGCCACTTGGCCGACCGCAGCGCACGCCCGGCCTGCTCTTGGGCCATGCGCACGATCCGGTCGTTGACCTTCACGCCCCTGGGCGCGACGGTGGTCCAGCCCAGGCGACGCAACGCCATCCACGCGTTCGACGGCAGCTTCCGGCCCCCGGCATCCTGGCCGGAGGCCAACAAGTCCACGTCCGTGCTGTTCCAGTGCCCGGCCAGCAGCGCGCCGGTCATGTCGGCAACCAGTCCGGTGCACCAGCCGACGCGCTCGGCCACAGCGGCGGCGGTGAGGAGTTCACCGGTCTCCTCATCCACGCCTGACCGGATCAGGGCGCGGGCGCACGCGGTGCGGGAGGTCTCGCCGTCGGCCAGCGGCAGCTTCCGGCTCACACCACCCTGCCTTCACCGCTGCACTGGCCGGACTCGGCCAGCAGTCGCCTGCGGTTTTCCGCACTGCGCATCCCGTACAGGCGCCCGGCGAACGTGGTGACCAGGGAAACGAAATCCTCAAGGAGTTCATCCCGGCCACCGAGCTTCTTCGGGTGCAGCACCTCCACGGTGACGCCGTACACGGTGAACAGTCGCTTGAGCCAGCCCACTCCGAACCGGGCCAGACGGTCCTCATGCGTCACCCGCACCACGGTCACCGAACCGTCCGACACCATCGCCAGCACCCGGTTCAACCCGGGCCGGTTCTCCTTCAGGCCCGACCCGCGATCCCGGACAACCTTGA
>NZ_JARAXF010000101.1:0-1411 GCF_033793745.1 Streptomyces sp. ME19-01-6
GCGTTATGATCTTCGCGTGAATCTGACTGAGTGGGCGCGAGCGCAGGGGATCAGTCCCCACACTGCGTATCGCTGGTTCAGGAACGGGACACTGCCGGTGCCCGCTCAGCGTGTGGGTCCGCGCACGATCCTGGTGAATATCGACGCGGCTGCGGCTGTCGAAGCTGTCGGCGGTCTGGGCTTGTACGCCCGTGTCTCCTCGCGTGATCAGAAGGACGATCTGGAGCGTCAGGTCGCGCGGTTGTCGCAGTGGGCGGCGAAGGCTGGTCACCGTGTGGTGCGGGTTGAGGCGGAGATCGGTTCCGGTGTGAACGGCACCCGCAGCAAGGCCCGTCGTCTGCTGGCTGATCGGGACGTGACCTGCGTGGTGGTGGAACACAAAGACCGGCTCGGGCGGATGAATGTCGAACTGGTCGAGGCCGCGCTGTCCGCGCACGGCCGCCGTCTGGTTGTGCTGGATGACGGCGAGGCCGAAGACGACCTGGTGCGCGACATGGTGGAGGTGCTGACGTCGTTCTGTGCCCGCCTGTACGGGCGCCGGTCGGCGAAGAACCGCGCCCGCAAAGCGCTGGAGGCCGCCGAGCCTGGCTGAGCAGCGCAGGCCGCTGCGGCAGATCGCCCGCCCGTTCGTCGCCGACGGGCCGTCCGGGGTGTCGATACGCGACCGCCTCAAGGGTCTCACCCCCGAGGATGACAAGGTGCTGCGTGCCGTGGGCGAGCACATGGGCCGCCTGGCGTCCCGTGATCTCGCCCGGCGCTGCCGGGATGGCATGAACCATTCCACGGACACCTGGGCTGAGCGCAAGCGGGAGCTGACGGCCGAGTCCTCGTCGCGGTGGGCGGGTTCGGTCACCGCGAACACCCATGACCAGTGGGGTCTGTCCCGCCGCGCCCAGTGGCAGCATCTGGTGTCGCTGGACGCCGGTATCCGCACGATCCGTCACCGGCTGTCCCTGCCTGTGGGTGAGACGGGCAGCCGGGGCACCCCGGGCGGCTACCGCTCCCGGAACGAGTGGTTCCAAAAGACGCGCCGCCTGGAGATCCTGGAAACCGAATACGAGCGCGTTCGTGCCGAGCGTGAGGCCGGACGGGTGTCCGTGGTGCGAGGAGGGCGCCGACTTCTCAAGCAGCGTCACAACCTCACCGCCGCAGACAAGACTCCCCGGCAGTGGCGGCAGGAGTGGGAGGCAGCCCGCTGGTTTTTGACCGCTGACGGGGAGTCCGGCAAACGCTTCGGGAACGAGACGATCCGCGTCACCCCCGGCGGCGAGATCAGCATCAAGCTGCCCGCGCCGCTCGCGCACCTGGCGAACACCAAGCACGGCCGGTACCTACTGGCCGCGACAGTGTCGTTCCCACACCGGGGCGCTGAATGGCGCGACCGCACCGAGGCGAACCGAGCCGTGGCCTA
>NZ_JARAXF010000102.1:0-1411 GCF_033793745.1 Streptomyces sp. ME19-01-6
CGCATACCGGGATCATCCCGTACGAGTGATCGCCAGACACACGCGGTTGCCGGTTGCTGCGACACGCTCCTGGCACGTCCCGGTGCCGTCAGGCAGGTTCCGCGGGCGTGGGCCCCAGGGCGCGGATCGCGAGATCGATCGCGGTGGTCAGACGCTCGATGTCGTGGCCGGCGCGTTCCCGCACCCGCAGGCCGAGCACCGTGGTGAACAGCAGCTCCATGGCGTCGTCGATGTCGAGACCGGCGGACAGTTCGCCACGGTCACGGCCCTCGGCCAGCACGGACCGCAGGGCCTGCCGGGTGACCTCGAAGGCGGCCTCGGTCCGCTGACGGACCTCTTCGTCGGTGGTGCCGAGCTCGGCGGCGGTGTTGACCACGAAGCACCCGCGGCCGGGCGTGCCGTCGGCCGGGCAGGTGACCAGCCACAGCATCCATTCCCGCAGCACCTCCCGAACGGGATGGTCTGCCGCGTCCAGCCGCTGCCGGGCCTCAGTCGACTCGGTGGCCCGGTAGTGGTCGAGCGCGCGCAGGAACAGCGTGTGCTTGTCCGTGAACGTCCGGTACAGGCTGCTGGGCGTGAGCTTCAGCTCGTCACCCAGGTCGCGCACCGAGGTGGCGTGGTAACCGCGTCGCCAGAACAGCTCGGTCGCCGACGTGACCGCGTTCTTCTCGTCGAACTGTCGGGGGCGTGCCATGTGTTCACCTTACCCAACTTGTGGAGCGATCGCTCCCATACTAGTGTCGCCAATTCGGGAGCGATCGCTCCCGAATTGTTGAAGGAGGCTCCGTTGACGACCGCAGAACAGACGCCCGACCAGGCACAGGAACCGGAGGTCCCGGAGAAGAGTCGCTGGATGGCGGTCTCCGCGGTGGCTCTGGGTACCTTCCTGCTGGTGACCGCCGAGCAACTGCCGATCGGTCTGCTGACCTCCGTGGGGTCCGCGCTGTCGGTCTCCGAGGGGACGGCGGGGCTGATGGTGACGGTGCCCAGCATCGTCGCCGCGTTCGCGGCGCCGCTGGTTCCGATGCTCGTCGGGGCGATGGACCGGCGCATCCTGCTGCTCGGACTGATGGCCCTGATGACCGTCTCCAACCTGGCCTCGGCCCTGGCACCGAACTTCGCCGTCCTGGTGGGCTCCCGGGTGCTGGTCGGTATCGCGATCGGCGGCTTCTGGGCCATCGCCAGCGGCCTGGCCGTCCGGCTCGTCGCCCCCGCGGACGTGCCGCGAGCCACCGCGGTCATCTTCGGCGGCGTCGGAGCCGCGAACGTGTTCGGTGTCCCGCTCGGCACCCTGGTCGGTGACCTCACCGGCTGGCGCATTGCCTTCTCCTCGCTGAGCGCCCTGGCGCTTGTCACCCTCATCGCCCTGCTGGTGGTGCTGCCGAGGCTGGTCGCTTCGCAGGTCATCCGG
>NZ_JARAXF010000103.1:0-1352 GCF_033793745.1 Streptomyces sp. ME19-01-6
CGACCGCGAGCGAGCCGAAGTGGCCCGTGGTGCGTGGGACCGGTGTGCCGCCCGAGCGGGTGGCCTCCTCGCGCACCCTGGAGTTCGCCGACCGGTTCCTGGAGGCGACCGGCGGCCGGGGTGTCGATGTCGTACTGAACTGCCTGGCCAGGGAGTTCGTGGACGCCTCGCTCAGGCTGCTGCCGCGCGGCGGACGGTTCGTCGAGATGGGCAAGACCGACATCCGCCAGGCCGACGAGGTCGCCGAGGCCTGGCCCGGCGTGTCGTACCGCGCGTTCGACCTCGGCGAGGCAGGCGCCGACCGCCTCGGGGAGATGCTCGCCCACCTCGCGGAGCTGTTCGAGGAGGGCGTACTCGCCCCGCTGCCGGTTACCGCATGGGACACCCGGCAGGCGCCTGATGCCTTTCGCCACCTCAGCCAGGCCCGTCACACCGGCAAGGTGGTGTTGACCACGCCGCCTCGCCCGTTGGAGGGCGCGGTGCTGGTCACGGGGGGTACGGGGGTCATCGGGTCGGCGGTGGCCCGTCATCTGGTCACCGCTCATGGGGTGCGGGACCTGGTGCTGACCAGCCGCCGTGGCCTGGTCGCGCCCGGTGCGGCCGACTTGGTGGCCGAGCTTGCCGGACTCGGTGCCGAGGCGCGGGTGGTGGCCTGTGATGTGGCTGATCGTGAGGCGTTGGCGGGGTTGTTGGCGGAGTTGCCCGCGCTGTGCGGTGTCGTCCACGCGGCTGGTGCGTTGGACGACGGTGTGGTGTCGGCGTTGACGCCCGAGCGGCTGGATGTGGTGCTGCGGCCGAAGGTGGACGCGGCGTGGCATCTGCACGAGCTGACCCGCGACCGGGACCTGTCGCTGTTCGTACTGTTCTCCTCGGCCGCCGGTGTCCTGGGCGCCGCCGGGCAGGGCAGCTACGCCGCCGCCAACGCCTTCCTGGACGCACTCGCCTGGCACCGCCGCGCCCAAGGCCTGCCCGCGCACTCCCTGGCCTGGGGCCTGTGGGCCGACCGCAGCGCCATGACCGGTGCGCTCGGCGCCGCCGACCTGGAGCGGATGCGCCGCACCGGAATCCAGGCGCTCACCACCGACGAGGGTCTGGCCCTCTTCGACGCCGCCCTCCGGATGCCGCGCCCGCACACCGTGCCGATCAGGCTCGATGTGTCCGCGCTCGGCAAGCACAAGGACCCCGCCCCGCTCTTCCGCGCCCTGGTGCGTACCCCGGCCAAGCGGGTGGCGGCCAACGTGCCCGTCGGCGGCGGCGGTTTGCGGGAGCGTCTTGCGCTGTTGTCGGTGGTTGAGCGGGATCGGGTGTTGACGGAGTTGGTGCGGGCTCAGGCGGCGGTGGTGCTGGGGCAT
>NZ_JARAXF010000104.1:0-1340 GCF_033793745.1 Streptomyces sp. ME19-01-6
CAGGACGAAGGCCTCGTGCCCCACGGCGCCCAAGTCGTCCTGGTGAACGATGAGATCGGAGGTCTTGCCGCCGTCCTCGTCCCCGCCGCCACCGCCGGCCGCGGCAAGCTGGTTGAGCCGCGTTCGGGCGCTCTGCTGCCCGGCCGCTTCGGCCTTGAGCTGAGACCACTCGCTGTCGAACGACATTTCCCCGTTACCTCCCGTAGAGAACATCAGCGCGTCTGGTTCTGCGGCCGTCCCTCCGCTGGCCAGCCGCACCACATCGCGAATAAAAACGTATGCTAGCTGAATCGGATGACATCACTCCGGCTGCGGCCGGGCAAAGTCAGCCTCAATTCGTCAGCGGGGTTCGCTTGCTGATTGATCCGGCGGTTCGCCCGTAATGTTCTTGGCCGGTACGGGATGGGCTGTCGCGTGACGCCGCGGCTGCGCCGGGTTCCACGGGCTCGGAGACTGCGAAGGTCCCTCTTTCTTCCCCGTACGCGACAATTCCGATTCGAGGATCACCTTCCGCTGGGCGGCGGCCGGGCCCCAGGAGCAGCGGATCGACCACCGCGACGTCGCGGGGCGGAAGCGGGCGCTCGTCGACCGGATGGCCGCCGTCCGCTGGGGAGGGGCGGACGGCGATCACGGCGCGGCGTTCGACGACTACGAGCGGCGCATGGGGCCGTTCGTCGCGCTCAACCAGGCGCTGGCCACGGAGAATCCGGGCCGGCCGGCCTCCGAGGCCTCGGTCGAGCGGGCCAAGAACGCGATCTCGCTATAACCAGGCCAATCGGTCATCAGGAGACGGCCGTCGCGTAGGCGCAGGGGGGCAGGGCACAGGGCAGCGTCGGCGGGGACGTGGAAGTGCTCCAGGGGGCCGCCCGCCGGCGCCGACCCGCCACCGGTCCCTCCGGCCGTGCGCGCGCAGACACCTTGGGCATCCCATGGCCACCGGGCTCCACCGTCACGACTTCCCTGTTATGCGGTCAGCAGAGAGCGGATTTGGGCGTGGCCCGCGTCGGACGGGTCTCCGCCGTGGATCTTGGCCAGCGTGCGCTTGGCCAGAACGTCGACCGTGACGGCCCGGCGAATTTCATGATTGACGGATTCGGCGTACGACTGCGGGGAGTCCAGTGACCACCGCGACCCGCCGTCTCCGAACTCATGGAAACTCACGGTGCCGTCGGAGTTGTCAGAGACCTTGAACCCGTCGTCCTGCGCGCTTGCGACGAGCCATTTGACTTTGGACTGATGTGCAGTCAGCTGGGAATGCGCGTCGTCCAGGATGGCATAGATGCTGCTGGCCTCCTTGTACAGGTCCTCGAACTCTTTCGCGGTCTTGCGGACGAATTCAT
>NZ_JARAXF010000105.1:0-1203 GCF_033793745.1 Streptomyces sp. ME19-01-6
GAGGCTGTGGCGTTGGTCTGCGGGGATGTGGAGGTGTCGTATGGGGAGTTGAATGCGCGGGCTAATCGGTTGGCGCGGTTGTTGGTGGCGCGGGGTGTGGGGCCGGAGCGGGTGGTGGCGTGTGTGTTTCCGCGGTCGGTGGAGTTGTTTGTTGCTTTGTTGGCGGTGGTGAAGGCGGGTGGGGTTTATCTTCCGGTGGATCCGGATTATCCGGCGGAGCGGGTTGGATTTGTGCTGGCGGATGCTGATCCGGTTGTGGTGTTGGCGCTGGGTGAGTTGGTGTCGGGCCTTGAGGTGGGTTCGGTGCCGGTTGTGGTGGTGGATGATGCGGGGGTTGTGGCGGAGTGTGAGGGCTTGTCGGGTGTGGATTTGGTGGATGCGGATCGTGGTGGGGTTCTGTCGTCGTTGAGTGCGGCGTATGTGATTTATACGTCGGGTTCGACGGGGGTGCCTAAGGGGGTGGTGGTGTCGCATGCGGGGCTTGGGGCGCTTGCGGTGTCGCAGATTGAGCGTTTTGGTGTGCGGGGTTCCAGTCGGGTTTTGCAGTTTGCCTCGCCGAGTTTTGATGCGTCGGTGTCCGAGGTGTGTATGGCGTGGTTGTCGGGGGCTGCTTTGGTGGTGGCGCCGGCGTCGCGGTTGTTGCCGGGTGCGGGTTTGGGTGAGGTGATCGCGGAGTTCGGGGTTACGCATGTGACGTTGCCGCCTTCGGTTCTTGCTGTGTTGTCGGAGGATGTGCTGGCGGGGGTCGAGTGTGTGGTGGTGGCTGGTGAAGCGTGTCCGGCGGAAGTGGTGGAGCGGTGGTCGGTTGGACGTCGGCTGGTGAATGCGTATGGTCCGACGGAGGCGACGGTTTGTGCGACGGTGAGTGAGCCGTTGGCGGGTCGTTGTGTGCCGCCGTTGGGGCGTGCGATTGCTGGTGCGCGGGTGTATGTGCTGGACGGTGGTCTGCGGCCGGTGCCGGCGGGTGTGGTCGGCGAGTTGTATATCGCGGGTGTGGGTTTGGCGCGGGGGTATTTGGGCCGCGTGGGGGTGACGGCGGAACGGTTTGTGGCGGACATTTTTGGTCCGGCAGGGTCGCGGATGTACCGGTCGGGGGACTTGGTGCGGCGGCGGTCGGACGGTGAGTTGGAGTTCGTCGGTCGTGTTGATGACCAGGTGAAGGTGCGTGGGTACCGGATCGAGCTGGGAGAGGTCGAGTCGGCA
>NZ_JARAXF010000106.1:0-1146 GCF_033793745.1 Streptomyces sp. ME19-01-6
CCGGCCGCTGTGGCTGGGCTCGCTCAAGTCCAACATCGGCCACACGCAGGGCGCGGCGGGGGTGGCGGGCGTCATCAAGATGGTGATGGCGATGCGGCACGGCGTGCTGCCCGCCACCCTCCACGCCGACGAGCCAACCCCCCACGTCGACTGGAGCGGCGGCGAACTGCGCCTGCTGACCGAGCCGGTCCACTGGCCACAGACGGAGGAACGCCCGCGCCGGGCCGGGGTGTCGGGGTTCGGGATCTCCGGCACCAACGCCCACGTCATCCTGGAAGAGGCCCCGGCACCCCCCGAGCCGCAAGAGCCGCGTCCCGCTCAACCCGCCGTCCTGGGCGGCGTAATCCCCTTGACGCTCTCCGCGCGCAGCCCGCAGGCCCTGGCCGAACAGGCGCGCCGCCTGTCCGAGACCCTCGCCGACGCCGCAACCACCGACCCCGCCTCCGTGGCGTGGTCGCTGACCACCACCCGCACCACCTTCAACCACCGCGCCGTGATCACCGGCACCGACACCCCCGGCCTCCTCGCCGCGCTCGACGCCCTGGCCACCGGCACCGAACACCCCCACCTCACCCAAGGCACCGCCCTCGACCCCGAACAGGGCCCCGTCTTCGTCTTCCCAGGGCAAGGCACCCAATGGCGCGGCATGGGCGTCGAACTCCTCGACACCTCCCCCGTCTTCGCCGCCCGCATCGCCGAATGCGAACACGCCCTGACACCACACGTCGACTGGTCACTCACCGACGTACTACGCGGCACCGACACCACCACCGACCCCACCCGCGTCGACGTCATCCAACCCACCCTGTGGGCCATGATGGTCTCCCTCGCCACGCTCTGGCAGCACCACGGCATCACCCCCACCGCCGTCATCGGCCACTCCCAAGGCGAAATCGCCGCCGCCTGCGTCGCCAAAGCCCTCACCCTGGAGGACGGCGCCCGCGTCGTAGCCCTGCGCAGCCAAGCCCTACGCGCCCTCGCCGGCCACGGCGCCATGGCCTCCCTCACCCTCACCGCCCACCACACCACCCAACTCATCAACAAACTCGGCAAGGCGGCACAAGGCGTCGCCATCGCCGCCCACAACGGACCCCACGCCACCGTCATCTCCGGACCACCCGACCAGATCACCACCGTGCTCGCCAC
>NZ_JARAXF010000107.1:0-1125 GCF_033793745.1 Streptomyces sp. ME19-01-6
GTGGTGTTTGTGTTTCCGGGTCAGGGTGGTCAGTGGGCGGGGATGGGACTGCGGCTGCTGACCACCTCACCCGTCTTCGCCCAATCGATGAACGCCTGCGAACAAGCCCTGGCCCCCCACACCGACTGGACCCTCACCGACATCCTCCACCGCCCCGACACCGACCCCCTGTGGCAACGCGCCGACATCATCCAACCCGTCCTCTTCTCCCTCATGGTCTCCCTCGCCACACTCTGGCGCTCCCACGGCCTCCACCCCGACGCCGTCATCGGCCACTCCCAAGGCGAAATCGCCGCCGCACACATCAGCGGCGCCCTCACCCTCACCGACGCCGCCAAAATCATCACCCTCCGCAGCAAAACCCTCCACACCCTCCACAACCAAGGCGGCATGGCCTCCATCCCCCTCCCCCACCAAGACATCACCCACCTCATCAACACCCACTGGCCCGACCAACTCTGGACCGCAGCCCACAACAGCCCCCACACCACCATCATCACCGGAAACACCCACGCCCTCACCCAAGCCGTCCAACACCTCAACACCCACCACATCCACGCCAAACGCATCCCCGTCAACTACGCCTCCCACTCCCCCCACATCGAAACCATCAAAAACCAACTCCTCCAACAACTCCACGACATCACACCCCAACCCGCCACCACCCCCTTCTACTCCACCGTCGACAACCAATGGACCGACACCACCCACCTCAACGCCCACTACTGGTACCGAAACCTCCGCCAACCCGTCCACTTCACCCAAGCCATCCACACCCTCACCCAACAACACCACCACACCTACATCGAAATCAGCCCCCACCCCACCCTCACCCCCGCCATCCAAGAAACCACCGACACCACCAACACCCCCACCACCACCATCAACACCCTCCGCCGAAACAAAGACGACACCCACCAATTCCTCCACGCCCTCGCCCACGCCCACACCACCGGCCACCCCATCACCTGGCAACACCAACACCACACCCCAACCCCCCACCACACCGACCTACCCACCTACCCCTTCCAACACCAACGCTACTGGCTCAACACCCCCACCCAGACAGGGGACGCGGCAGCCATCGGCCTGGACCCCGCGCATCACCCACTGCTGGGCGCGGCG
>NZ_JARAXF010000108.1:0-1104 GCF_033793745.1 Streptomyces sp. ME19-01-6
TCGGCAACAGCCAGCTCGGCCTGGATCCGATCAGCCTCCTCTTGCAGCTCGTCCACCCGACGACGAGCAGCGACCTCGCGCTGTTCCAGCAGCCCGACCACCGACGGCATCCAAGACCTCCACAGCAGCGGCAACACGACAGGCCACCACTCCCATGGAACCGCCGACGCTATGCCTGACCAGCGGAAACACAGTCCTCAAGCACGGAAAGACAACAGCTTCTAAGCCAGACCCTCGCACCGCTACTCGACGGGTCCAGTTCAGAGCCGCGCGAGGGCTGAGCATGGGGGCATTCGGAGAGTTCCAGTACCCGACCCCACCATTAGCGATCTATCCCGAGGACGTCATCTCCCACCACCGGTCCTACATCGCCCGCCGTCGACAGCACCCGCCGAGCAAGGAATACCGCGACCTCGCCCCGGAGGAGTGGGACGAGTTCATCGCCCACGTCGAACTCCGCAAAGTCGCGCTCGGCGTCTGCACCAGGGACTTCGGCACCGCATGCGTCCACGAACACACCTGCGTTCAAGGGCAAGCTCGAGACGGTGCAGGACCTCGCCGTCAGCACGGCCGAACCCACCTCGGCATGTCCAGCTTCGACCCCACGATCGGCCGGGAGATCTGATCCCGACAGTGGGAACGCTCCTACGCGGCCTGGAGGGCCACCCGTCCCAAGCCGAAGCTTTCGGGATCGATCACTACGGCATGGTGCGTGGACGTCACAAGGTTTCTTGAAGCCTGGCAGCTCAGCGAACCAGTAATCGGTTGCCTGTTGGAGATGGTGGTGGATGCAATGTCCGGCATGGTCACCCAGGTGCGCCCGCCACGGAGAGATGAGATGAACGCGTACCACCGGGCCTTGCCACTCTGCGATCTGGGCAAAATGCAACCGAATCATCACAGGGGAGACGTTAACGCATGAATGCGCCACCGTCGCCACCTGGAGCGGAGCGGACTGACGGATCAGCCGTCCGGATCGGCGCTCTCGTTCCGCTGACTCGGCCTGGCTGGGTCGAGGCGGGCAGACACTTGCTCGCTGGGCTCGAGCTGGCCGTTCGCGAAGTCAATGACGCCGGCGGGATCGGCGGAAGGCCACTCGAGCTG
>NZ_JARAXF010000109.1:0-1086 GCF_033793745.1 Streptomyces sp. ME19-01-6
CTCGACGGCGACGGCAAGTCCGAAATCATCACCGTCCTCGACAACGGCGACGTCAAAGCCTGGCACAACGGACGCGGCTTCACCGAAATGCCCTGGGACGCCGACATCATCATCGGCCAAGGCTTCACCAAGGACAACACCCACTTCGCCGACCTCGACGGCGACGGCAAGTCCGAAATCATCACCGTCCTCGACAACGGCGACGTCAAAGCCTGGCACAACGGACGCGGCTTCACCGAAATGCCCTGGGACGCCGACATCATCATCGGCCAAGGCTTCACCAAGGACAACACCCACTTCGCCTGACCTTCAGCCCACCTTCACCTGGAAACGGACCGGACCATGCCTTCAACCAGACGAAAGAGCATCGCACGTGTCGCCTTGGGCGGTGTCGTGGCAGCCTTCATGGCCATCGAGCTGTCCTTACCCGCAGCGGCCGCCGACCGTCCGAAAGACCCCTCGGAAATCTGGCCCCAGCAGGTCGGCATCACCTACAACGCCCTGCCCTGTGTCGCGGGTGGCCCGTCGGCCCAGGACGCGGCGACCGCGGCCGCGTTGAATCCGCAGTTGCAGAACAAGATGCGCGGCTATATGAACGCGTACAACACCTCGTGTGCGCGGGCGGTGGTGCAGGCGGTCAAGAATCGAGGGCTCAACGAGCGGGCCGCCGCGATCGCCATCGCCACCACGATCGTGGAAACCAGCATCGCCAACCTCGATGGCGGGGACGCCACCTCAGTGGGCCTCTACCAGCAGCAGAACAGCTGGGGGAGCTTCGCCGAACGGACGAACCCCACGTGGGCGACCAACAAGTTCCTCGCTGTGATGGAGAGCTTCTACCCGAACGGGTCCTGGAACACCGCTCCCATCGGGGATGTCGCCGCCGATGTCCAGCGGCCGGCCGCGCAATACCGTTACCGTTATGCCGAGCAGGCCAACGACGCGGTCGTCATCGCTCACCGAATATGGTCGGAGATATCGCGCCACGGTTCCTCGGTGTCGGGGGACGGCAAGGCCGACATCGTGACGGTCCTGGACAACGGCGATGTGAAGGCGTGGCGCAACGGCGCGGGTTTCGCGCAGATG